>JANLGA010000038.1:7573-9462 GCA_024653225.1 Bacillota bacterium
GTCTCGCCGCCTGCGTGGCGCTCATACGCATCCTCGGCGGGGTACTTCAACACCACGGCTTGCTCGACAGCATGGCGGATTCACTCAACAGGCTGCTGAGCAGCTCCAAGGCTTCGATGATGGCCGTACCCGCCCTCCTCGGGACACTCCCGGTGTTCGGCGGCGGCATCATGTCGGCGCCACTGGTGGACAAGGCGGGGGATCGCCTGGGCATGACCAAGTCGCAAAAAGCGGCCACCAACCTCGTGTTCCGGCACGTCGTGATTTTCTTCTTCCCCTTCTCGACGATGCTCATATTCTCGGCCGCCATAGGTCGGGTCGCTCTCGGCGACATATTGAGGGTGATCTGGCCCGTGGGAATCGTGATGGGGACCGCAGGGTACCTGAGGCTCCTGAGGGACCGGCCGGACGACCGCGAAGCGACGGCAGTGCCGCCGCTGGCGAGCCTCGGGGAGTTCGCCGTCTCGTCGAGCCCGATATGGGCGGCCCTCGTCCTCTCGTCCGCCCTCGGGGTTCCCCTCGTAATCGCCCTGGCATGCGGTGTGGCGCTCGCCGCGGTGGTCGCTTGGGCCCGGGGGAGATTCGAAGTCAGTACGCTGTGGAAATTCGCCGACCTGCAGTCAATGGGCGCCGTGCTGGGCGTCATGATGTTCAAGGATTTCGTCTCGAGAATGGACTTCCTGCCGGTCGCCATGGAGAGAATGACCGACGCCGGGGTTCCTCCGGAGGTCGTGGGAATCCTGGGGATGTTCGTGTTCACCTTCCCGTCGGGCACCATCCAGGCCGGCATAGGGGTTACGCTGCCGCTCCTGACCGCGGCAGTCACGGCTTACCGCGCGCGCCTGTTGTCCACTTGCCTCCTGTACACGTTGGGTTTCGTCTTCTACCTCGTGTCGCCCGTGCACCTCTGCCAGGTGCTGACCAACAGGTACTTCGGCGTGACGCTCTCCGACGTATACAGGGAATACTGGCCGGTCCCCGCCGCGACGATGCTCGCGGGGGTCCTGCTTTACATCGTCATGCGGGGCCTGTCGTGACCGCGCCTACAGCCCCGCCACCAACCGCTGGGCGCGGGATCGGGCGTTCGCCAACACCGCCTCCTCATCCAGCACGAGAAGGCGATCCCCCTTCTTCAGCACGCGCCCGTTCACGACCGTGAGGACGACGTCCTGAGGCCCGGCGCAGTGCACCAGCCCGGCCGCCAGGTCAAGCCCCGGTTGAAAGTGCGGGCGATCGGTGGCCACGCAGATCAGATCCGCCCGCATCCCAGTCCGCAACGCGCCGCAGTCGTCGAGTCCGAGAGCGAGCGCCCCACCCCGGGTTGCCATCCACAGGACGCGCGCCGGGGCAAGGGCGGCCGCGTCCGATTCCAGGTGTTTCTGGGCCAGCACGGCGATTCTCATCGTCTGGAACATGTCGTTCGTGAAGCCGGAAGCGGCCCCGTCGGTTCCCAGCGCGACGGTCAGACCGGCGTCCATCATCCTAGAAACCGGAGCTATGCCGCAGCCGAGGTTCAGATTGGAGATCGGGCAGTGAGCCACCGATGCACTTGTTGACGAAAGTATACTTATGTCATCATTCACCGGGTGCACGCAGTGCGCGGCCACCAGCCGGACGTCGCCGAGCCCCGAGTCCAGGGCGAGCTTCACCGGGCTCTTGCCGTTGCGCCGGATGCACTCCTCTACCTCCCGCGTCGTCTCCGACAGGTGAATTGTCACGGGAGCGTTCAGCCGCCTCGACAAGCGGGCGACCTCGGCGAGGAATTCCGGGGGACAAGTATAGGGGGCATGCGGGGCCAGGACGACGCGGATCGTGTCGCCCGCTCCACCCTCCCACTTCTCGAAGAGCCCGACGGCGGCCCTCAGCGTGCGGTTCCTCTCGGCCCACGT
>JANLGA010000038.1:9472-18160 GCA_024653225.1 Bacillota bacterium
AGGCGCGCAGACCCGCCTCGGACACCGCCCGTGCGACCTCGTCCATGTGAAAGTACATGTCGCAGAACGTCGTCACTCCAGCCCTGGTCATCTCCGCGCACGCCAGCACGGCCCCCCAGTAAACGTCTTCCCTGCCCATCCGCGCTTCCGCGGGCCATATCTTCGTCCTCAGCCAGTCGTCCAGGCCCAGGTCATTCGCCCAGGCCCTGAGAAGGCTCATCGCGGAATGAGCGTGCGCGTTGATGAAGCCCGGCATCACGACACAGCCCGACGCGTCGTACGACGGGCAGTCCCACGGCGCGGAGGCACCGCCGCGGGGTCCCACGTAGGCGATACTGTCTCCGAGCACGAGCACGTCCCAGCCCGCCCGGAACTCCACGTCCCGCCGCGGTCCCTCGATCATCACCGTGCCCCCGCGTATAAGCAGGGCGGCCGATCCTGACTCAACCGGGTCCGCGATCGCTCACTCCCTCCACGACTCGAGGTAAGCCGCCTGTCGCTCGTCGAGTTCGTCTATGGCGACCCCGAGCGCCCGGAGTCGCAAGCGGGCCACCTCCTCGTCTATTTCCGGCGGGACACCCACAACCCGCGCTCCCAGCGACGGGGCATTCTCCTTCACGAACCTCAGGGCCAGCGCCTGGACTGCGAAACTCATGTCCATTATCTCGATCGGGTGCCCGTCGGCGGCCGCCAGGTTCACGAGCCTCCCGTCGCCAAGAAGGTATAGCCGCCTCCCATCGCCCGTGAGGTACTCCGTGACGCACTCCCTCGGGTGTGATACCGCAGTGCTTACCGCGGCGAGGTCGGGCTTGGATATCTCCACGTCGAAGTGGCCGGCGTTGGCGAGCAGGGCGCCGTCCTTCATGAGTTCGAAATGGGGCCTGCGAAGGACGTCCCTGCACCCCGTGACGGTCACGAAGATGTCTCCCAGCCCGGCCGCTTCTAAGGAAGTCATCACCCTATGACCGTCCGCCAGGGCCTCGTTCGCCTTGACCGGATCCACCTCACAAACGACGACGTTCGCGCCCAGCCCACGCGCCCTGAGCGCGACCCCCTTCCCGCACCAGCCGTACCCCAGCACCACCACGGTCTTTCCGGCGATCAGCACGTTGGTGGCCCGCATGATGCCGTCCCACACGGATTGGCCGCTCCCGTACCTGTTGTCGAACAGTTGCTTGCATCGCGCGTTGTTCACCGCGACCATGGGGAATCTCAACACGCCGTCGCGCTCCATCGCGCGGAGTCTCCTTACGCCGGTCGTCGTCTCCTCGCAGCCACCCAGCACCGCCTTCGCCAGGTCGGGGACGTCGTGGAGGGCCCCCGTGAGGTCGCCGCCGTCGTCAATCACGAGGTTGGGGCGGTCCGCCGCCACCGCCCTGACGAACCGGTCGTACTCCTCCCCCGTCGCCCCGTGCCAGCCGTAGACGCGGATGCCCGCCTCGGCCAGTGCCGCCGCCACGTCGTCTTGGGTGGAGAGCGGGTTCGACCCCGCCAGCGACACCTCGGCCCCGGCCTCCGCGAGCGCCATGGCCAGGTCGGCGGTCTTCGCTTCCAGGTGCAAGCATATCCCGATCCTGAGGCCCGCGAACGGCTTTTCCTCGCGGAACCTGCGCCGGACCTCGCACAGTACGGGCATGTGATCCGACGCCCAGCGGATCTTCCTTTCACCCCCGGGCGCGAGCGCCGGGTCACGCACGATACTCATTTCCCCGCACCGACCCCCCGCAGCTCGGCGAGCCGACTCCAGTTTCTCCTGCAACCGCACCCCGCCGCGGCGACAAGCCGCCCGGCCGCCCGGCACAGCACCTCCGCCACGCGTCCGGAGGTCTCCGCCATGACTTGTACTACCTCCTCGTGGCTGAGTTCCCGGCGCGCGATGCCGGCGGCGAAATTGGTCACTATTCCCAGTAGCCCGTAACACATGCCGGCCTCCCTGGCCAAGACCACCTCGGGAACGTTCGTCATCCCAACCAGGTCGCCGCCGAGAACTGAGAACGCCCGGATCTCCGCGCGGGTCTCGAACCGCGGCCCGTCGGTGCACACATAACAGCCCGAGCGATGCACGCGGAGCCCGAGGCTCTCGGACGAATCTATCAGGGCCTTGCGGACCTCCGCGCAGTACGGGTCCGTCATGTCGGTGTGAACGACGCCGGCTTTGCTTCCCTCGAAGAACGTGGCGGGGCGACACTTGGTGAAGTCTATGAACTGATCCACCGCGACGAGGTCGCCGGGAAGCATGGCCGAGTTCAGCGACCCCGAGGCCGCCGTGCCCATGACCCTTTCCGCTCCCATCCACCATAGCGCCCAGATATTCGCCCGGTAGTTCACGCGGTGAGGCGGGATCGTGTGGCCCTCCCCATGCCTCGGAACCAGGAGCACCTCGACGCCGGCGATCTTTCCCTGCTTCATCAGGGCGTCCCCGTACGGAGTCTTCACGGTGACGTCCCGCGCATCCGTCAGGGACACCGCGTCACACACGCCCGTTCCGCCTATTATCCCGATCCTCAACCCAGACCCCCCTCGTCCAGGCCCGGGAGAGTCCCCGCCGGAACCGGCGGGCCGAGTCCCAGCAATTCCTTCATCATCAGCGAATTCCGCGCGGCCTTCCCCCCGTGACAGTTGTTGAACAGGACGTATGTTTTGTCCGATGCCTGGTCTATGCTGACTATCTTGGGAACCCATTCCTCCAGCTCTTCCTTCGAATAGAGATAGTCGTATCGCTCGGAAGCGTGCTCGTGGTTCCACCACTTGGCCGCATTCCTGCCGTGGAACCTCACGTAGGCTGTCCTCGATGTCGTGACCGCCACCCGCGGCATTAGTCCCCTGAGCCTGGGCTCGTCCACGCAACAGAACCCGATGCCCGCCGCCTTCAGGAACTCGAACGTGGACTCGGTGACCCAAGAGCTGTTTCGGTATTCGACGACGAGGGGAAGCCCCCGGCACATTTCCTTGAATCCCGCCAGGTAGTCCAGGGACTCACTCGAGGGCTTGAAGGAGAACGGGAATTGGGCCAGCACGCACCCGAGCTTGCCCGCGGACACCATGGGCTCAAGGGAATCCACGAAGGCGCGGAACGTCTCTCCCAGGGCTTCCCCGTCCGCAGGCGGCTCGTGGGTCATGGCCTTGTTCGCCTTGACGCAGAATTCGAAGCCGGGGGGAGTCCTGTCGCAAAGGCCCTTCATCGTCTTCGGCGTGGGCATCCGATAATACGTGAAGTCCAGCTCCACCACATTGAAGAAACGGGAGTAATACCCGAGGAACTCCGCTTCCCGCGCGCCCTCCGGGTAGAAAGTGCCCCTCCAGTCGGCGTAGCTGAAGCCGGCCGTACCCACCAGTATCAAGGTTCGGCACCCGCCTCCACGAGACGGGCGCCGCCGATCTCCGGAAAGAAAAGGCGGATCTCGGAGACGGCCGTCTCCGGGGAATCGGAAGCGTGTATCACATTCTGAGTGATGTCGAGGCCGAGATCCCCCCGGATCGTGCCGGGCCGGGCCAGGGCGGGATCCGTGGCCCCCACCAGTTCCCTCAACCTCTCGACGGCCGCCGGTCCTTCGCAGACGGCCGCCACGACGGGGCCGGACGTGATGTGTTCCAGCAGCATGGGGTAGAAAGGCTTGCCCCTATGCACCCTGTAGTGGGCCTCCGCCTGCCCCGCGTCCAGGCGCATCATCTTCAGGGCCACGATGGAAAGACCGCTCTTCTCCAGCCTTCCGATCACCTCGCCCACGAGCCCTCTCCGCACCCCGTCCGGCTTGATCAGCGCCAGCGTCCGCTCCAACGAACGTCCCCCCGTGCCCCCATTCGCGGGGGCGCCAGCATTCGGTGTCGTCTTCCCTGCGCCGCCCGAGGCTACCGCTTGAACTCCGCCGCCGTCGCCGCATCCAGCCGCTCGATGACGCTCGTCATCAAGGCGGCGGCGCTTTCGAAGTCGTCCCTGTGTATCAACCCGACGTGCGAGTGTATGTAGCGTGACGGCACGCCTATCACGAGCGAGGGGACCCCCGCGCCGTGGATGTGCATCTTCCCGGCGTCCGTTCCGCCCCTGGCCATGTAGCTGAACTGAAGCGGCACACCGGTCTCCTTGGCCACAGAGATCACGAAGTCGCGCAGCTTCGCGCTCGGCACCATCGAGGCGTCGTACACCGTGAGCGCCGGGCCCTTTCCGAGCCTCGTGGGCGCTTCGTGCTCCTCGAGCCCCGGGGTGCCCCCGGACACGTCCACCTCCAGCGCGAATCCCACGTCCGGATTCACGATGTGCGAGGCCGTCGTGGCCCCCCTGAGCCCGACTTCCTCCTGCACAGTTCCCACTGCGTAAACGGTGTTGGGGTGATTCACGCCGGACAGTCTCCTCAACACCTCTATGAAGAGCGCGCAGCCGACCCGGTCGTCCCACGCCTTGGCCATGAGTACCTTGCCGTTCCCCATGACACCGAACCCGCTGACGGGCAGGATCGGGTCTCCGGGGCGTATCCCCAGCCCCTCTGCTTCCTCCCGGCTCGAGGCGCCCACGTCAATGAACATGTCCTTCATTTGGACCACTTTCTTCCGGTCTTCCTCGCTCATCAGGTGCGGCGCCTTCGCGCCGATGATGCCGGGGACGTCCCCCCGGGCGGTCTTCACGACCACCCGCTGGGCGAGAAGCACCTGGTCGAACCATCCGCCCACGCCCTGGAACTTGATGAATCCCTTTTCCGTGATGTACGCCACGATGAACCCGACCTCGTCCATGTGGCCCGCGAGCATGATCCTCGGCGATTGGGCGGTCCCCTGCTTCTTGCAGATGATGCTGCCCAGCCCGTCGTATTCTATGGACCCGTACTGCTCGCAGTACTTGCGGATGACGTCCCTCACTTCGCGCTCGAAACCGGGGAGGCCTGACGCCTCCGTCAACTCCCTGAACAACGCGTCAATCTCGTGGCTCAAAGACGTTGCCCCCCTTCGTCGGACAGTCTATATTATACACCCTTGCAAGGAAGATTCCTCCAGGAAATCTCAAGCCCTACGGCCCATGATTGCCGGCCGTAGGGCTTCAGTAGTGAGCCTTTCGCCCCTTGGAGCCTCTTCGATTATGGGCTAGAATAAATATCCCCCCTGCCCTGCGGCCGCCTCGCCCTAGCTGGCGGCTTGTACACCCGCTTCCTGGAATATCCCCCGCCTGGTCTCCGTGGCAGTGTAGTTTTCGGCCTCGAGGTCCCTCAGTATGCTACTCATTACGTCCCAGGGATCCACCCTCGTCCCGCACGTGAATACGTCCACGGCCGCGTAGCCGTACTCGGGCCAGGTGTGGACGGCGACGTGGGACTCCGAGATCACTACGACTCCTGAGACTCCCTGGGGGTGGAACTTGTGGAACGCCACTTCCCTCACATCAGCGCCGGCTTTGAGAGCCGCGTTGACCATGACCTGTTGCACCTTCACCGTGTCATCAAGGATGCTTCGGTTGCAACCATAGACCTCGGCCAACACGTGACGGCCCAAAGCGTTCATGTCATTACCAGCCCCCTTTGGCAGTCAAAACCCGTATCCTGACGAGAAAAACCCCTCCTTCCAGCCAATCAAGTACGATTCTAGCAAATCCCAGCCAATTGTCAAGGATTATGACGAAAAACGGCCGTCTTCGGCGGCCGAACCGCTACTCCAGTGTATTCCGCGCGGCCCTGTGCAGCTCGCGCGACCTGCGTCAGTCCTCCGCGGGAACGGCGGCCTCCCTCACCCGCCGTCTCGCGGCGATCACCCGTTCCCACTCTACGGGAGTCATCGGCCTGTCAAAGCTCCTCAAGTCCGCCAGCCGGAACCCGTGCTTTTCGGCCAGCTGCCGCATGTACCCTATCTCGTCCATGTTCAGGTCGGCGCCTATGCTGGCATGCTCGAACCGGTGCTCGAGTGCCAGCATGATGGTCTCCGCCATGCACGCGTATGCGAGCCCCGTCTCGAAACCGAAATCCCACCCGAGGGACGGCCGCCCGGGAAGGGCTACCACGCCGCCGTCAATCGCGAGGACGTCCGGCCGCTCGTCAACGATCCGCCTGCTCACGTTAGGCGGGCGGGAGAGGTCGCACACGACGGCCCCGTGCTTGACATTCGTGGGGGTCACGATCGCCCCGAGGCTGCTCGTCGCGGTCACCACGACGTCCGATATCCCCAGGTACCTGTCAATTTCCGTGGTAAGCACGAGGGAACCCCGGAATTCCTCCAGCAGGCTCGCCGCGGTCATCGCGTCGCCCTCCGCGCGCTCCGCGGACCGGCCGGCGCGCGGCGACCGGAGGCTGTGACCGACGCTCCCTTCGGGGAACACCCTGCCCCGTCGGGCCTCGGTCGCGAGGTGGGTGTACACCGCCCGGGCGACATCGGCCAGCCGACGCCTCGCCCTTTCGGGCCACCTCGGATTCCCGATGAGAACGATCCTTCCGGCCACCTCCGACAGCAGCATTGCAGTAGCGCGGCCTATGGACCCGGTCGCCCCGACGACCGAAACCGTCGCACGCGACGGGTCCACGCCGAGCCGCGCCAGCGCAGTCACGACCGCCTCCACCGCCGACACGACCGTGTAGCTGTTCCCCGTCGTTATCGCGACTCCCTCGTTCAGGAGGTGTAGGCCGCCGTGAGAGGCAACGGATGTGTAGGCGCCGAGACCCACGATCCGGGCGCCTCTGTCCCTGGCAAGGCGTACCGCAAACTTGAGGATTTCCGAGGTTTCACCCGGTGGGTCGTTCAACAGTTCCTCGGACGTTCGCGGGACCGCGATGAACTCCCCGTACGCCGACGCCCCCGTGGGCGATACGATCCTCGCCTGCGACAGGACAAACGGGTCTACGAGGCTGTTCCATCTCGAGGCAAGCTCGCGAAGTGCCCCTTCGGAAAACGCCGACAGGCTGGGATCGACTTCGCAGTAATTCCTGAGGTCTATGGGGTGAACCAGGAACGCGAACCTGGCCTCGGCCGGATCGCCGGACGGCGACGGTTTACTCCTGGCGACGGCGTGTGGGCGAGCGGGTTCGCGCGCAAGGTCCGGGTAGGTGTCGAAGCCCCCGGGGACGAGGTGCCCCAAGAGGCGGGCGGTGTCCCTCCGCGCCACGACCCGCACGGCGTTCTCGATTCCCTCGAGCGCCCGCTCGCACTCCCCCTCCCCTATGACAAGCGGTGGCTCTATCCTGATCACATCGGCCCCATTGAGGGTCGGCGCCACCCTCAGGCGCTCGACATTCAGAAGGTAGCTCGAAATGACCGGCGTCAGCAGCTCCTGCTCGGCCATCACGCCCATGAGGCAGTTGGGGAAGTCCTCCCTGGACACGGAGAACTTGATCCCGAGCATCAAACCTCGACCGCGCGCCTCCGCGACGACCTCGGGATACCTTTCCCGCAGGCGGTCGAGGCCCGACCTCAGCACGCGGCCCCGGGCAGTCACGTTTCGGATAAGGGCGCAATCGTCCTCGGTCAATAGGTCTATGGCGGCGATCCCCGCCCTGCAGGCGAGGGTGTTTCCGGCGAACGTGGAGGAGTGTTTCATCGCGAACTCCTCGGTGTATGCCCGCTCCGAGGAGAGCACGGCCCCGATCGGGACCAGCCCGCCTCCGAGCGCCTTCGCCAGCAGCATCACGTCCGGCGAGATCCCCTCTTCCTCGCAGGCGAACATCCTCCCGGTCCGGCCCAGCCCCGTTTGGATCTCGTCCACCACCAAGAGCACGCCGTACCTGTCGCAGAGTTCCCTGACCCTACGCAGGTATCCCTCCGGGGGTACTACGATTCCCCCCTCGCCCTGGATCGGCTCCACGAGAAACGCAGCGTACTCACCGCCTCGCAGGTTAAACGCCCCGTCGAGAGCCTCCGCGTCCCCGTACGCCACGAAGTCGAATCCCTCGACCGGGGCCCCGAACGGCTTCTGGTACGCCGCCCTGCCGGTCGCGGACAGCGCTCCCAGGGTCTTGCCGTGGAAGCTGTTCCACGTTGCCAAAATCCTCCGTCTGCCGGACGCTGCCCTGCACATCTTGATCGCCGCCTCGGTCGCTTCGGCCCCGCTGTTCGTGAAAGTCACGTACTTGAGCCCGGCCGGGGCGATGGCGATCAGTCGCTCGGCCAGTTCGCCGGCAGCCTCGAGGTAGGAGGGTTGTACGAAGCTCGGCTCCGACGACGACCGCACCGACTCCAGCGCCCGCCATATCCTCGGGGGATTGTGACCGAAGGGGAGCGCACCGTACGAAGCTATGAGATCGAGGTAGGCCCGACCGGACGAATCGTACAGCCGGCAACCCTCGCCGCGCACGAAGCGCTTGTCCATGTCAATTTTCGCCAGCAGATCGGCGAGGTGTGGGTTGACGTATCGCGCGAATGGATGCAACTGGCAGCCTCCCATGATTGTGTTCCGGATTGTCCTACTGCTGCAGGTCTATCACCCTCGGCACGAAACCGATCCTGTCGAGCAGGTCCAGGTAGTCGGCCGGCGTCATGTCGCAAGGCTGCTTCCCGGAGAGCGCGACGAGCAAGCCCTCCATGACGTTGGTTCCGAAGGAGCGCCCCTCTATCTCCGGAGTCGTGGTTATGAGCTTGGCGACGCCCCTCGACCTCATTTCCTCGATGTCGGCCGCCGTCACGGTGTTGGTCAGCACCACCTTGCCGTCCATCCGGGCGGGCATGTACCTCTTTATGAAGTGGAAATCGCCGGCCACGACTTCCGCCCACTCGTAGTACTTG
>JANLGA010000039.1:0-10035 GCA_024653225.1 Bacillota bacterium
GCCGCACACCCCGTCGCCGCAACACATTATGGAATTGTTGGAGACGGTGAGAACGACATCGCGCCCCGAGGCCCTGATCATGGAGGCCACCCAACGGTGCTGGGAATCCGGCCCGGAGCTGTGAACGAGATCGAAGCCCCGTTGAAGCAGTGTCCCGAGGGCGTCGGTCGGGGCGGAATCGCGGGAGACATAGACCAACGGGATGCCGAGTCGCTCGAGGTCCCCCGCTATGAAGACCCCATCCACCGACCCGCCCGGTAATGCGGCGACTGTCACGGAATTGCCGGCCGCTAGGAGGCGGCGCGCCACGTGCAGGCCCGGCCCCTGGCCCACACCCCTGGCCACGATCAGCGCCATTGAGTTTCGCAGCCGCCTCAACCTGTTGACGCCGAATACCCCGTTCCAGTAAGGTCCCCTCGCGATTAGTGCGTCGGATACCCCTTCGAGCGCCTTGGTCTTCGGACCCATGACCTGGACGGCGAACTTCGCCCCGCGATCCCAGGCGTCCATCACCGAGATGGGGGCGCCGAAGCACTGGCGCGTGTCCGGCGGCCTGAGGAATAGGAAACTGCCGGGGTCTGAGAGGTCCCTGGACAGACTCTCGGGGATGCCGAGCGTGAACACAATCAGCGACTTCGATTCGCGGCGGACGTCAACCACCTCGAGCCTGTACTCCGACCTGGGCGGAAGGGATCGCTTTCCCGCCCACAAGTATTCCGAGTAGACACACACCCCCGACCAGGAACAATTGCACAGGCTTTCTCCCTTCAGGAGCGAGCAGGCTATGCATTCCCCCAGGTCAGCCAGCACGCAAGGACAGAACTGTGATCCGGCGTCAATGCATACCGAGGTGCCCTGACTCGAAGACAAAACCACACTCCCCCTCGCGCGTGCTCCCACGCCTAGCGTATTCCGTGCCCCGGGACCCTGTTACTCGGGCGGGTACGTGCGCTCGGGCGGGCATATACTTTGGTGGACAGCGGAGAGCGGGGGAGGAAAAGGCGGTGTTCAGGAGCGCTGTCGCCGCGTTCGTCGCGGCTTCCCTTGCCGTGGCCCTCGCCCCGGGCTGCCTCGCCGAACGGAGGACCTGGAAACCCGGCGAGCCGACGGCGGAGACGCTCGTGTACCTGGTTACGGCGGACATGGGTTACCTCGTTCCCGTCACTGTGCCCTTGCCGCGGGCGGGAAGGGAGCGCGAAGCCGCCAGACTGGTGGTGGAGTGGGAGGCGGGCGGACCCTTGCGCTCGCCCTTCCCCGGTGGGTGTATCTTGCGTTCCTTTCGGGTCGAGGGGGCGACGGCGCACGTCGAGGTCTCGGGGCGCAACGGGGCGCACCCCGATTCCCCGGCGCCGCGCGCGGCCGACGCCCTGGCGTGGACTCTCACCGAGTTTCCCGGGGTCACGAGGGTCTCCCTTGACGCATGGGGAGCTCGAACCGGCCCCGCGCCGCGACCGCCGTTCCTGAACCGCGACGGGCCCGCGCCGTGGGACTGTTCGATGAAGCTAGTACTCTGGTTCGGATATCGAGGGTACTCTGTGCCCGTCACCAGGTTCGTGCCGCGAACGGTGTTTCCGCACTGGTCCGCGGTGGAACAGCTCGCGCTGGGCCCACCGGGCGGGAGTCCCTTCGAGAGACCGCTGCCCGAGGGCGTCGAGATCCTCGGCGTTCGTGTCGAAGGCGGCGTCTGCACCGTCAATGTCTCGACCGGAACGGATCCCCGCAGTGCAGCCGGCCTTTCCGTGCGGTCGGTGGTACTGACGCTGACGGAGTTTCTCGATGTGCGGGCCGTCCGGATCTTGGTGAACGGCAGGTCCGGGATACCCCTGCAGGGTGCGGTCTCGGGGGAACCGCTCGGTCGCGGACGGATCAACCCCGTGTCAGTAGGGTTACACTAGGGATGGTTGTCGCAGGAATCGAGGGTACCGACAGCGAAAGGGGGCAAGCATGTTGACAGATCTCGGAGGGGCTGGTTCGTGGCGCGCAGCATGACGGGCTACGGCAAGGGCGATTGGCCCGGGCCGGCGTATTCCGTGGCAGTCGAGATTAGGTCCGTCAACCACAGGTATTGCGAGGTCTCTACGAGGACTCCCAGGGCCGCCGCTCCCTTGGAGGACAGGATCCGCCGCGCGGTCCAGGAGAGGGTGAAGCGCGGCAGAATTGACGTATTCGTGGATGTGAGGGCGAACGAAGGAGTCGCCAAGCAGGTAATTGTTGACAAGCACCTGGCCTTGGCATATTATAGTGCATTGAGAGACATGCAGGATGAACTGGGATTACCTGGTAACGTGGACGTTGCCATGCTGGCCGGTCTTCCCGGGGTGGTGTCGGAAGAGGAATCAAGGGCAGACGAGGAACTCTTGTGGCAGTCGATCGAAGGGGCGCTTTCGGCGGCACTCGGCCGATTGGTCGAGATGAGAGAAAGAGAAGGGAAGGTGCTCGCCGAGGACATCCTCGCCAGGCTCAACAGGATCGAGAGGCTGGTTTCGGACATCCAGGCGAGGGCGCCCCTGATGGTGGAGCAGTACAGGCAGAAGCTGGACAGCCGCATAAGGGAAATCCTCCCCGCCGGTGCTCTTGACGAGACGCGTTTGGCCATGGAAGTCGCACTTTACGCGGACAGGGCTGACATAAGCGAGGAAATTGTCCGCGTGGGCAGCCACCTCGAACAGCTCAGGTGCGCGCTGGCATCAGACGAAGCGGTCGGGAGAAGGATGGATTTCCTGATCCAGGAGATCAACAGGGAGATCAACACCATCGGGTCCAAGGCCGCGGACGTCGAGGTCAGCGGGATGGTTGTCAGGGTCAAGAGCGAACTCGAGACGATAAGGGAACAGGTTCAGAACATCGAGTAGGAAAGGGGAGAGGAGAGTAATGGCTTTACCGAAGCTGAGTGCGGCTGAGAAGAAGGAAGCACTGGAGAAGGCCCAGGTAATGAGGAGGAAGCGCAGTGAACTGCGCGCGGCTCTGAAGAAGGGGAAGGTAGATTTCGGGCAAATACTAGACGGTGAGGATGAAGTCACCGCGCGCATGAGGGTGGCCTATCTGCTCAAGTCGCTGCCCAGGGTCGGCAAGGTCAAAGCCCAGAAGATCATGGAAGAAATCGGGATAGACGAGTCGAGACGGGTGCAGGGGCTCGGGAAGCGGCAGAAGGAGGCGCTGCTCGCCAAGCTCGGCGGTAAGGGATAACCGGGAGGTAGGTTGATGGACATCAAGTTGATCAACATCGGATTCGGTAACATCGTCTCGGCCAACAGGATTGTGGCAATCGTCAGCCCGGAGTCGGCACCCATCAAGAGGATCATTACCGAGGCTCGTGACCGAGGCATGTTGATCGACGCGACATATGGCCGGCGGACGAGGGCCGTGATAATCACGGACAGCGACCACGTGATTCTCTCGGCCGTGCAGCCGGAAACGGTGGCCAACCGGCTATCCAGCAAGGAACCAGGAGAAGATATCGGGGTCGAAGAGTAGGCTGGTGGGGCATGGGGAGCGAGGCGTCCGCTAGAGGCCTGCTCGTGGTGATGTCCGCTCCATCGGGGGCTGGAAAGGGCACGCTGCGACGTGCCCTTCTTGATCGTCGGCGCGACATCGTGTTCTGCCCGTCGGTCACTACCAGGAAGCCGCGTCCGGGAGAGATCCCGGGCGGCGACTACCTGTTCGTGTCGGAGGACGAGTTCGAGCGGAAAGTCCGCGCCGGCGAATTGATCGAGTGGGCGAGGGTATACGATCACCTCTACGGAACCCCGGGGGCGGCGCTCGAGAGCCTCCTGGACGGGGGATACACGGTGTTGGTGGAAAAGGACGTCCAGGGCGCGAAGGCCCTGCGGTCCCGGTATCCGGACGCCGTATACGTGTTCGTTCTGCCCCCGTCGTTCGAGGAACTCAAGAAACGCGTGGAGCGGCGGGGCACCGAGTCACCCGGCGAAGTCGGCGTACGACTGCAGTCCTACGCCGAGGAACTTCGGCAGGTCGGGCACTACGACTACGTGATCGTCAACGATGACCTCGATACGGCCGAGCGAAAGCTCGAGGCCATAATCACTGCTGAGAGATGCCGAGTCTCGAGGAACCTCGGAAGGCTCGATGTAGCGGCGAAGGAGGCTGAAGCGGCGGGTGTTCTATCCACCTCTGGACGTGTTGATGAAAAAGGTCGATTCTAAGTACACCCTGGTAGTGACGGCCGCAAAGAGAGCTCGGGAGATAACGGAAGGGAAGGCTTACGCCGAAGACCCGGGGACGTTGAAGCCGGTTTCGTTGGCGCTACAGGAAATCGCCGATGGTCGCATAACCTTCGAGAGGGTCCGCGACTGAGCGGACGACGCCCACCGGTCGAACGACGGGTGGGGTGCCGCGAATGGCCGCGCCCGCGGCGGGCCGCCGTCGGAGGGGGGTGTTGGGGGTGCTGCAGGGCAGGAGGATCGGACTGGGTGTCTCCGGGGGTATCGCGGCATACAAGGCGGTCGAACTATGCAGCAGGTTGAGGCGACTCGGCGCGGACGTGCAGGTCGCCATGACGAGGAATGCCTGCAGGCTGGTCACCCCGCTGACGTTCCGCGCCATATCCGGGAACCCCGTGATAACGGGCATGTTCCGTGAGCCGCGCCGTTGGAGCGTGGAGCACGTCGAATTCGCCAGGTGGGCCGAGCTCATAGCGGTCGTCCCGGCGACGGCGAACCTCATCGGGAAGGTGGCGTCGGGAATAGCCGACGATTTCCTCACCACCGCGATAATGGCGGCCAAATGCAGGGTACTCTTCGCGCCGTCAATGAACGAGGCCATGTACGAGAATCCGATAGTGCGCGCCAACATCTCGCGCCTCAAGGTGCACGGCTACGAGTTCATCGAACCGGAGGAAGGCCGGCTCGCGTGCGGCGAGTTCGGGCGGGGTCGGTTGCCGGACACCGGCGAGATCGTCCAGCGGATCGTTTCGATCCTGACGGTGGGTGGGGGGCGGCGGGACCTCGAGGGCGTGCGCGTGGTCGTGACGGCGGGCCCCACCAGGGAACCCATTGACCCCGTGAGGTTCCTCTCGAACCCGTCCTCGGGCAAGATGGGATTCGTCGTCGCCGAAGAGGCCGCCGAGCGCGGCGCGCACGTTGTGCTGGTGAGTGGACCCGTGTCCCTGCCGCCGCCGCCGGGCGTCCGCCTGGTCGGGGTCACCACGGCTCGGGAGATGTACGATGCAGTCATGTCGGAGTTGGACTCCTGCGACGTCCTGGTGAAGACGGCGGCCGTGTCCGACTACAGGCCCGAGTCAGTCTCGGGGCGGAAGATCAAGAAGAGCGATGCGCCCCTTACGCTGCGCCTTGTGCCCAACCCCGACATCTTGCGCGAGGCCGGGAAGAGAAAAGGGTCGAGGATCCTGGTGGGGTTCGCCGCGGAGACTGAAAACCTCGTCGAGAACGCCTCGGCGAAACTGCGGGAGAAGAACCTCGACCTCATCGTCGTGAACGACGTCAGTCGGGAGGGGGCCGGTTTCGGCGGGGACACGAACGCCGCCAAGATCGTTGACGCCGCCGGAGCGGTGATCGAGGTGCCCCTCACGACCAAGAGGATGTTGGCGCGGCTGCTGCTCGACAAGGTCGCCGAATTGTTGAGTGCCAAGGGTCGCAGCGCGGGGCGCCCGGCCGGCCGGTAGGAGGTGAACCCATGAACCCGAAGGTACTGCTGGTCGTGGACATGCTCAACGATTTCATCGATCCGGGCGGGAGCCTTTACTGCGGGCCGTCCGCGGATTCGATAGTCCCGTTCGTGCGCGACAGGATACGCGAGGTCCTTGAATCGGGCGGGTTCGTAGTGTTCATATGCGACTCCCACGACCCCGACGATATAGAATTCAGGAGATTCCCCCCGCACTGCGTGCGGGGGACGAATGGCGCGGAGATCATTCCCGCCCTTCGAGCCGCGTCGGAGGGGTCCGACAGGGTGTTCGAGGTGAAGAAGAAGAGGTACAGCGGGTTCTACGGCACCGACCTCGGGGGGATCCTGGAGCGCATCGGGGCGCGCGAGGTCGAAGTCGTGGGTGTCTGCACCAACATCTGCGTGCTGTACACCGTGGAAGGGCTGTGCAACCGGGACTATTCCGTCCGCGTCCTGCGCGGCGGCGTGGCATCGTTCGACGACGACGCGGCGAAATGGGCGTTGAAACAGATGGAGACTGTACTCGGGGCGGCGGTAGTCTAAGGTGCGGCGTGCCGGTTCCGGCCGACCGAACGCGCATAGTGGTACAGGTGGGCCTGGATAATGCCAGCGTAAGGCCCAAGGTTGCCGGCGACCCACGACCTCACAACGGCGATTGAGGTCTGCCTGCCCCCGAACGCGACGGATTCGATGAAACGCTTGACCCAAATGTCCACGGGAGCCGCCTCGTATCTCTGCATGCCGTACAGGAGCACGCAGTCCGCGACCTTTTCCCCGACCCCCGGTATCGTCAGGAGGACTCTCTTCGCTTCCTCCGTCGCCATTGACCTCATGGCCCCGAAGTCCACTGCGCCGCTCGCTACCATGCGGGCCGCCGCGGCGACGTACTTGGCGCGGTACCCGAGCCCGTGGGCTTTCAGCCGCTCTTCACCGAGGCGCGCGAGGTCGTGCGGACCCGGGAACCCGGGTCCGCGGGAGCAGATCGAGGCGATGACCCGCGCGATCCTGGGGATGTTGTTGTTCTGGGAGGCGATGAACGACACCAGCGCTTCCCAGGGGTCCTGGCGGAGGACCCTGAGACCCCGGGAGAATTCCAAGGCCGGGGCAAGCCATGGGTGAGCGGCCGCGGCTCCGAGGCGTATCGCCCGGTAATCGCGCGCCAAGTCGAAGTAGTCCTTGACCGTTTGCTCTCGGCGGCCCGCATCCCCATCCCCGCCCGCTTCGGCGGACCATTCGACAAGCAGGACGCGCGCGGGGGCACCGGCGACGCGGACGCGCACGGGGATCCCCGCAAGGAAGCCGCGAAATGAGTCGCCTTTCGGCCACCAGCGAAACGCCTGGCCTGACAGAAGCGTGGCCGCGAGGTCGAGTTCGTCGGTTGTCACCGCCGTGACGGGGTGCATTGACCCGCCGGTCCCAGTCGCGCCAGTCATAAGAGAATCATAGGAGAATGGAAACGGAGTGTCAAACTTCACTCCCCGAAAGCTGGCAGGTGGTGTCGTTGGGCGATCCGGAATATATCGAGGTCGCAGTTGACATCCGGTCGCAGGGGTTCTGGGGTACGTACACGTACTCCGTGCCCCGGGAGCACCGCGCAAGGGTATTTCCCGGCTGCGTGGTCACGGTCCCGTTCGGTTCGAGGAGGGTGCGCGGTTTCGTCCTCGGGTTCGGCGTGAAGCCGCCGGGCGTTGACGAGGTAAAAAGCATCGAGGGGGTCGAGGACCCCCGTCCGGCGTTCAGCCCCGTGCTGATGGCCCTCGCCCGCGAGGTGTCGGTGCTTTACTGTTCGCCCATCCAGCTCGTCCTGCGGGCAATGCTTCCCCCCGGGCTTCTCAGCCCGGGGAAGAGGCTGGTGCGCCTGGTGGTGGACCGCGAGCGCTTGGAGGCGATGTCGGGGGGGTTGACCCCGGAGGAGTCGGCAGTGGTAGGGGTCCTGGCCGAGGACGGAGAGAGGGCACCGGCCGAGCTTGCCGAGGCGGCCGGCGTGCGGGGGATCCAGGCGGTGCTGAGGGTGCTGGCGGCCAGGGGCATCGTCACGACGGAGACGGTCTTCAGGACCCCCCGGCGACAGGGGTCCGTGTTGCGGGTTTACCCGGCCGGGGAAATCTCCGAGCAGGAACTCGCGAGGCTGCAGGCATCGGCGCCGAGGAGGGCGGACCTGTTGATGCTGCTGATGCGCGAGGGGCGCGGCATGACGGCCGCCGAGGCGGTGCGAAGGTCCGGGGCCGGGCAGTCCAGCCTGAAAGCACTCATCAGGGAAGGGCTGGTGAGGGTCGAGAGGACACCGAGGAGTGCGGAGAATGTCGGCCGTCAAGACCCGGATGCACCAGCCGGGCGCGACGCGGTGGATCCTCGCGGGGCACCCGTGGCGGAGGCCCTTGCGAGACTGCTGGAAAGGGGAGAACGCCCCACAAGTCCGGATTCGGGTCGAGGCGGGCCCCGTGCAGCGCTACTCGTGGGCGGGACCCTGCGAGACCGACTGGCAGTGTATTCGGCGGTGGTCGAGAAGACGATCGGTGAGGGGGGAGGGATTCTCCTCCTCGCACCCGAGATAGCGCTCGCGACGCGGCTGCGACTGGGGCTTTGCGGGCGGGCGGGATTCGAATCGGTCGTGCTACATAGCGGTTTGTCAGAGGGGGAACGATACGCTCACTGGAAGGAGATAGCAGAGGGTCGTGCGAGTATCGTCATAGGGACGAGATCGGCCGTGTTCGCGCCCGTCAAGGACCTACGCGCAATAGTCGTCGAGGCGGAGCAAGACGACGGGTTCAAACAGGCCGAGGGCTGCCCGAGGTACCACGCGCGGGATATCGCGCTCATGCGGAGCCGGATGGAAGGGTGCGGCGCCGTCCTCGCCGCCTCGGCGCCGTCGGTCGAATCGTATTTCGGCGCTGTAACGGGGAGGTACGGGTTGGTACGGATCCCGCCCGGCGAAGGGGACGAGCCGCCGCGGTGCGTCTCCGCGGACATGAGGCGGGAACTGCGGGACGGAAACCGCTCGCTGTTCTCGCGGTTGTTGAGGGATGAAGTGAAGCGCGCGCTGGGCGCCGGCGGACAAGCCGTGTTGTATCTCGACAGGAGGGGTATGGCGACTTTCGTGCTGTGCAGGGAATGCGGGTTCACCCCGCGATGCCCGAACTGCGACATAACGCTGACCCTCCACGCGGAGGGCACCCTGAGGTGTCATTACTGCGGTCACCGCGCACCCGCTCCGGACCTGTGCCCGAGGTGCGGAGGCCGGCGCGTTCGGCCGTTTGGCGCGGGGACCCAGCGCGTGGAAGAGGAGGCGCGGAGCCTGTTCCCATCGGCGAGGGTGATCAGGCTCGATTACGACACGGCGTCGAGAAGGTCCTCTTACGAATCCCTGGTCAGAACGTTCGTCGAGGGCAGGGCAGACATTTTGGTCGGGAGTCGGATGCTCGTCGGCTGCGAGGATCTGCCGAGGGTCGCGACTGTCGGCGTGATGTCCGCGGACACCGCGCTCCATCTTCCCGATTTCCGCTCCGCTGAGAGGGCGTTTCAGCTGCTGGTCGGAATGTTGAGCCTCGCTCGGCGCGGGGGCTCCGGCACCGCCGTCATCCAGACCTATGATGAAGAGCACTACAGCGTTCGCGCGGCGTGCCGGAACGACTACGAAGCGTTTTTCGAAAGGGAGATCGAGGCGAGGCGCGAGCTTCGCTACCCGCCCTTCGGGCACCTGGTGAACGTGATAGTGTGGGGCAAGAGCGAGGCAACCGCTCGAGCGCTGAGCAAGGACGCCGCAAGGCTCCTGGAGAAGGACGCTCCCGGGCGGTACGAGGTCTTCGGGCCGGTGGCTGCGCCGTTTTCCCGGCTGAGGGGATGGTTCCGGTGGCAGGTGCTCATGAAAGGCCCCGGAGGGAAGGAGATGTCGGAGGCCGCGCGGAACGTGACCGAGGCGCTGGACCGCAAGGTGAGGGCCACCGGCTCCAGGCTCACGATAGACGTTGACCCGGTCTCCACGCTGTAGCGCGGCGGACCCGGGAGGAAAGGCGAAAGGGGGCCGCACGTTGCCTGTCCTGGAGATAAGGAAGAAAGGCGACACTGTACTGCGCCAGAGGGCGAAGCCCGTGAGACGGGTCAATGCGTCCATACGCGCCTTGATTGACGATATGGTTCAGACCATGAGGGCGGCGAAGGGAGTCGGCCTGGCGGCGCCGCAGGTGGGGGTGTCCAAGCGTATCGTGGTCGCCGAGACCGACGAGGCTAACAACACCCTCGCTATTCCCTTGAGCGTGCTGATCCTGCCCACTTGCACCCCGCGCCCCAATCCCTAGAACTCGCAATTTCCAAAGGCGCGCATGCACCAAGAAAGCGGGGGCTGTACAAGCAAAAAACGATGCCTTCGTGCCTTGGTGGTTTATGAGATGGCTT
>JANLGA010000039.1:10045-17982 GCA_024653225.1 Bacillota bacterium
CGCCGAGACCGACGAGGCGCTTTACGAGATCGTGAACCCGGAGATAGTGTCCGCCGAAGGCGGGGAGGTCGCAATCGAGGGATGCCTGAGCATCCCGGGTCTCGTCGGGGAGGTGGAACGAGCCTCGAGCGTGACCGTGACGGGACTCGACAGGGACGGTAAAAGCATCTGGGTGGATGGGGACGAGTTCCTGTCCCGTGTGTTGCAGCACGAGATCGATCACCTCGACGGCGTCCTCTTCGTGGACAAATCGTCAAGGTTGTACGAGTCGGAACCCGAGCCGGATAAGTTTCCCCCGAAGCGATTCCGGGTCGTGTTCATGGGTACCCCCGAAATCGCGGTTCCGTGCCTCATATCCATCCTGAGGGACGGCCACGAAATCGCCGCCGTCGTAACGCAACCGGACAGGCGCAAAGGGCGCGGCCTGGAATTCAGGCCTTCCCCGGTGAAAGAGGCGGCGACCCGACACCGTCTTCCGGTGGTGCAACCCGATTCGTGCAAGTCCCCGGAATTCATCGGGTGGATGCGGAGGATGCGGCCGGACGTGGTCGTGGTCGTCGCCTTCGGCCGCGTACTCCCCCGCGAGGTACTCGAAATCCCCGAATATGGATGCATTAATGTGCATGCGTCGCTCCTGCCGAGGTACCGCGGCGCCGCTCCGATCAACCGGGCCGTGATGAACGGCGAGACGGTGACGGGGGTCACGACGATGTACCTTTCGGAGAGATTGGACGCCGGCGACGTCATATTGCAGAGGCAGGTCCCCGTATCGCCCGGGGACGATGCGGGCTCGTTGGAGGAGAAACTGAAGGTGGAGGGAGCCGAGCTGTTGGTGCAAACCCTGCGATTGATAGGCTCGGGTTCCGCGCCGCGCATCCCGCAAGACGAGTCCAGGGCGACGTATGCGCCCATGTTGACTTTGAAAGACGAGGTGATAGACTGGAACCGGACTCCCGAGGAGGTCAGCAACCAGGTCCGCGGCATGAGCCCACGGCCCGGGGCGCATACTGTGAGGGGCGGCTCGAAGATAAAGGTATTCCGGTGCACGCCGGTGACGGGAGTCTCGCCCGGAGGTTCTCCCGGCGAGGTGCTGCGTGCCGACGAGCGATCCGGTCTCATAGTGGCGGTCTCCGGGGGCGCGGTCCGGATCGAGGAGGTCCAGGCCGAGGGAGGAAAGCGCATGCCGATCACCGACTTCCTTAGGGGTGCTCGCATCCGACCGGGCGAAATACTTGGGTGAGTTCGAGATGGAGGGGGATTAGCCGTGTTCTTCGACAGCGGTTACATTCTACTGGTCCTTCCCGCCCTTGTGTTTGCCCTCTACGCGCAGTCCAGAGTGAGAGGCACGTTCGAGCGCTACTCCAGGTACCGGGCGTCGAGCGGCAAGACGGGCGGCGAAGTAGCTCGCGAGTTGTTGAACGGCACCAGGCTGGACGACGTCGGGCTAGAGCGGGTGCACTCTTCCATGGGCGATCATTACGACCCGCGGGCCAGGGTACTCAGGCTGTCACCGCAGGTCTACGACGGTGCTTCCGTGGCGGCGCTGGGCGTCGCGGCTCACGAGGTCGGCCACGCGCTGCAGCACGATCTCGGGTACGCGCCTCTGAGCGCGAGGAATGCCTTTCTTCCCGTCGCACAGTTCGGGTCGAGCGCCGCTTGGCCGCTTTTCCTGCTGGGTTTCATAGCGGGGATTCCGACCCTCATGGACCTGGGGATACTGTTCTTCTTCGCCGCCGTGCTGTTCCAGGTGATCACGTTGCCGGTCGAGTATAACGCATCGAACAGGGCAATGGAACTGCTGGAAGCCGGCGGCTACGTCTCGGTCTCGGAGGCGCCGGCTGTCAGGCAGGTGCTGAACGCGGCCGCCCTTACCTATGTCGCCGCCACCGCGATGGCCGTCGCCCAGCTCGTGAGGCTGCTCATCCTGCGCGGAAGCCGCAGAGACTGATCCGGGCTCCCTCGAAGCAATGACAAACCATTATTCGGCAAGGGATGTGGCCCTCGAGGCTCTCCACCGGGTCGAGGAGAAGGGAGCCTACGTGGACATATCCCTTGACGCGTTGCTGAGGAAGCATCGCCTCGTCGCGGCCGACCGGGCCCTGGCCGTAGAGATCGCCTACGGGGTGTGCCGGAGGCGGAACACGCTCGACTGGGCGATCGAGAGGGTGAGCTTGAAGCCGACCGAAGAGATGTCACCCTGGTTACGGAACGGCCTGAGGATGGGCGCCTACCAGATGATGTACCTTGATAGGATTCCCATCCCCGTGGCCGTGAACGAAACGGTCGAAGCGGTCAAGCGCCGTACACACCCCGGGATAGCCGGCTTCGCCAACGCGGTGTTGAGGAGCCTGGCGGCCGGACTCCCTTCCCTTCGAGTCCCCGACGGGGTGGGGACCGGGACGGCCGGCCTCGCAATCCGTTACTCCCACCCGGAGTGGCTCGTGGAATACCTGATCGCCGAACTCGGCCCGACCGAGGCGCCGGCGTTCATGGACGCGAACAACAGTCCACCACCTTTCACGGTGAGGGTGAACACCCTGAGGGCCTCTGTCGCCGAGGTACGGTCGTTCCTTCGCTCGGGCGGGACCGCGGCGGAGCCCTGCGCTTACGCCCCCGACGGCCTATTCCTCCCGGAGGGGCCCGGCGCCGCCGGCTCGCGCGCGATTGAGATGGGCCTGGTGCAGGCCCAGGACGAGGGCTCGATGTTGGTATCGCACACCCTCGACCCGCGCCCCGGGGAATTCGTCCTGGATGCCTGCGCCGCCCCGGGAGGTAAGACGACCCACATCGCGCAACTGATGTCCAACAGGGGCAGGATAGTCGCGGCGGACGTCCGCGGATCGAGGCTGCGGTTCGTTCGCGAGGGCTGCGAGCGCCTGGGGGTCACGATAGTGGAAGAGATCCAGTGCGACGGCAGGACGCTTCACCTGCGCTTCGGCCGAGGGGAGACGGGCCTCGCGGACAGGGTGCTGGTTGATGCCCCATGCACCGGGCTGGGCACGCTCAGGAGGAGACCGGATCTGCGGTGGCGCAAGGAGGCGGGGGACGCGCGCAGGCTCGCCGCTCTCCAGCTGGACATCCTGCGGTCGGCTGCGAGGTGCCTGAAGCCGGGAGGGGTGTTGGTGTACAGCACGTGCACTGTGGGGAGGACTGAGAACCAGGACGTCGTGAGGGCGCTGCTGAGGGACTTCCCGACCCTGAGGGTTGACGACCCGAGGCAGTTCCTCCCACGGGGGCTCGAAAGGGATGTCGCGGACGACGGGTGGATCCAGTTGCTACCGTCCAGGCACGGCACAGACGGCTTTTTCGTCTGCCGGTTCGTCCGCGAGGCCGGGTAGGCATATGCTCGGGATATCGGACGGAAAGCAGGACATTCTCGACCTCACGCTCCGAGAGGCCGAGGAATTCTTCGAGGGCTTGGGGGAGCCGCGATACCGCGCGCGGCAGGTTTTCCGCTGGGCCTATGCGAGGAGACAAGCGGATTTCGCGGCGATGAGCGACCTGCCCGCTTGGCTCCGGGAGCGCCTCACCGAGACGGCATTCGTGGGAACACTGAGGGCGGTGGCGCAGAAGTCGTCGAGGGATGGCCGGACGACGAAATTCCTCTTTGGGCTCGCGGACGGCGAAGCCGTGGAGAGCGTCCTGATGCGACACGATTACGGGTACACGGCGTGCGTGTCTTCGCAGGTGGGCTGCCGGATGGCGTGCGGGTTCTGTGCGTCCACGCGGGGCGGGCTGGTTCGCAACCTCCGGACGGGTGAGATGGTGGGCCAAGTGACCGGGATAAACGCGCTTCTTCCGGCCGAGCATAGGGTGTCGCGGGCGGTGCTCATGGGATCGGGCGAACCCCTTGACAACTATGAGTCGTGTGTCAAGTTCATCAGGGTGGTGAACGAACCGCTCGGCCTCAACATCGGAATGCGGCACATAACGCTGTCCACCTGCGGAATCGTCCCCGGTATATTGCGCCTCGCGAGGGAAGGACTTCAGATAACCCTGTCGGTGTCCCTCCACTCACCGACGGACGCGGTGCGCCGATCGCTGATGCCTGTAGCCGGGAAATACCCTGTGCGAGAGGTCGTTCGGGCCTGTAGAGAGTACGGCGATGCCACCGGCAGGAGGGTGACTTTCGAGTACGCGCTCATAGAGGGCGTCAACGACAGCGACTCGGACGCCAGGGAGGTCGCCCGCCTCCTCAATGGGGGTCTGTTCCACGTAAACATCATCCCGCTGAACCCCGTGCGGGGGACACCGTACAGGAGGAGCCCGCCGCGCCGAGTGAAGGAGTTCTATGTGCTGCTAGAGAATATGGGGATAGCCGTGACGGTCCGCCGGGAGTTCGGAATAGGGGTGGATGCGGCGTGCGGCCAGCTCAGGCGCAGGTCCGCAAGGGGGGGCGCTGATGGAATGTAGCGCTTTCACTCACCCGGGGCTGGTAAGACCAAGTAACGAAGATTCATTCTGCCTCAAGGAACTCGGCGAGTCATCAGCAGTACTGGCGGTAGTGGCCGACGGGATGGGCGGACACGAGGGCGGCGAGATCGCCTCCAGGATAGCCGTCTCCGCCATCGAGTCAGTGGTCACCGCGTCGTGGAAGACCCACCTGGATCCGGGCGCATGCCTGTCAATCGTGGCCGATGGGGTGGCAGCCGCGAATCGGCTGATCCAGGAGGAGTCCATCAAGCGGTACGGGACGCGCTGCATGGGCACTACGGTCACAGCAGCGGTAATCCACGGGAACCGGGTTCACCTCGGCCACGCGGGCGACAGCCGGGCATACCTGATAAGTCGCTACGGGATCAGCCAGGTGACCGAGGATCATTCGATCGTCGGAGAAATGATGCGCGACGGGAACCTCACGGAAGCCGAAGCGATGAGGCACCCGGGACGCAACATCCTTACGAACGCGCTCGGGACGAGCGACTACCCGCGTTTGGACCTTCACACGGAGGCTCTTGAACAGGGCGACATCGTGCTGCTCTGTACCGACGGCCTCACCAACCTGGTCAGCAGGGAGGAGATCCTGGGTGTCGCGAGGGGCTGCCCGTCCCTGGACGTACTGGTCAGGTCCCTGGTGGATCTCGCGAACGCCAGAGGCGGGTACGATAACACTACGGTTGTGGCCGTGAGGTTTCGGGACGGAGGGTAGAGCGGGACGCCGCGATGATCGGAAGGGTACTGGGGGGCCGATACGAGGTCCTCGAAAAGATAGGCGGCGGCGGAATGGCCGTCGTGTACAGGGCACACGACAACTACCTCAACAGGAGCGTGGCTGTCAAGGTACTCCGTCCGCAATTTTCGGGGGACGATGACTTCGTCAAGCGCTTCAGGCGCGAGGCGCAAGCCGCCGCAAGCCTTTCCCATCCGAACATAGTGAACATCTTCGACGTGGGCGAGATAGACGACACGCACTACATCGTGATGGAATACGTGGACGGTCTCACGCTGAAACAGGTGATTGCGTCGCGCGGGAGGCTCTCGCCGACGCAGGCGCTGAAGATCGCTCACCAGATCTGCGAGGCGCTCGACCACGCGCACAGGCGCCACGTCATACATCGCGATATCAAGCCCCAGAACATCCTCATAGATAGGGAAGGTCGCGCGAAGGTCACCGACTTCGGCATCGCCCGTGCGGCCACATCTTCCACCGTGACCCACACCGGGACCGTCATAGGTTCGGTGCACTACTTCTCGCCCGAACAGGCCAGGGGCGGGTTCACCGGCGAGCGTTCCGACATTTACTCGCTGGGCGTCGTGATGTACGAGATGGTGACGGGCAAGGTTCCGTTCCAGGGAGACAGCCCGATAACCATAGCGCTGAAGCACGTCCAGGAAGAGGTCGAATCGGTCAAGAAGGCCAGTCCAGACGTGCCGGACGAGGTCGCGACGATAATCGCGCGTGCGCTGAGAAAGAACCAGTACGATCGATACCAGAGCGCCTCTGAGATGCTCAAAGACATCAGGGAAGCGCTCACCCTGATGGGGGAGGACGTGGATGTGGCCGCCGGCGAGGACCTCGTGGAACCCGAAGCGGCACGGGAACCGGACGACGCCGGGCGGACCGCGACCAGGGTCCGACCGAAGGGCGGCTCCGGGCTGGGATGGTTGAAATGGTTCGTGCCCCTTGTCTTGGTGGCGTGCGCCGTGGCCTGGGGACTCAGGGAGTTCCGGGAATGGATTGACGTGCCGGTCATGCAAGTCCCCTCTGTGGTCGGAAAGAGCCTGAGCGATGCGGAGCGAGAGCTGAGCGCGGCGGGCCTGGTACCGTCTGTCGTCGCGCAGAAATACGACGACGCCACTCCCGCCGGGCACGTCATATCGCAGGTGCCGGAGGCGGGCGAGAGTGTCAAGGTGGGCAGGACGGTGAACCTGGTGGTGTCGCAGGGCCAGGAATTCACCTTGGTTCCCGACGTCGTGATGAAACCGCTCCTGGAGGCGGAAGGACTGCTTGCCGCCGCCGGGCTCGATATCGGGAGCATAACCGGGAGATATCATCCGACCGTCCCGGAGGACGTAGTCATGTCCCAAAACCCCCGAAAGGACACGAGGGTCGCCAAGGGGACCCTGGTGGACATCGAGGTGAGCAAGGGGCCGGAGCCGGCGTCAATAGCGGTCCCGGACTTCACGGGCGAGTCGGTCGAGCAGGCCGTCCAGAAGATCATGGGGCTCAAGCTGGCCCAGGGTACGATCACCGAAACGGAGGCGGCGGCCCCGCCCGGGACGGTCATCGGGCAGGACCCTCCCAAAGGGTCCGAGGTCAGTGAAGGAACGCCGGTGAACCTGGTGGTGAGCAAAGGCCCCGCGCCGACGGATCTGCGCAGGAGCGTCGTGGAAGTCACCGTGCCTCTATACCCCGACCGCGTGGAGGTGAAGCTGACTATCCAGGACGCGGCGGGAACGAGGCTGGCTTACAGGAACAAGCACGAACCGGGGTCGAAAGTCCCCATCGAGGTGCAGTGGGTCGGGACCGAGGCGATCGTCCGCGTGTTCTTCGACGATTCGCCGTCCGGCGAAATCGTGCTGAGATAGAGGGCAAGGTGTGGCTAGTGAGGGCAGGGTCATAAGGTGCCATTCGAACTTCTTTGACGTGCTCGTGGAAGGGTCCGTCGCGAGGGCGGTGGTGAGGGGCCGACTCAGGCTCGAGCGGAAGGACATCCTCGCCGGGGATCGCGTCGAGATTTCTTCGGGCGGCGTCATCGAGCGCGTGTTGCCGAGAAAGAACGAGATGGTGAGGCCGCCTGTAGCCAACGTTGACAAGCTGCTGGTCGTCTTCACGCTGGAATCCCCCCCCTTTGCCCCGCTGGTGGTTGACAAGCTTCTCGTCCTGGGGGAAGCCGGAAGTCTAGAGTGCGTGCTGTGCCTCAATAAGGCGGATCTCTACGAGCCCGGGGTCGCCGATGATGCCTTGAGCCCGTATAGGGCGGCGGGGTACAGGACCGTTCTGACGAGCGCCCTGACCGGCCTCGGAATTGACGAACTGCGCGAGGGACTGGGAAGCGGATTGGCCGTGCTGGCGGGCCAGTCGGGCGTGGGGAAGTCGAGCATCCTGAATGCGCTCATCCCCGGGGTGGGCCGCACGGTCGGGTCCGTCAGCCGGAAGACGCACAGGGGGAAGCACACCACGAAGGGCGTCGAGTTGTTGCGGGTCCCCGGCGGCGGGTTGATAGCCGATACACCCGGATTCACCCGACTGGAATTGGAGACGCTGAGCCCCTCGGAGGTGTCGGCGGGATTCCCGGAAATCGCGAGGATTCGACGTGAGTGCAGGTTCGCGGACTGCGGCCACAGGGCAGAGCCCGACTGCGCCGTCAAGGCGGCCGTCGCCCGTGGGGAGATCGCCGAGTCGAGGTACGGGAGCTACTTGGCGATGATGGAAGAAGCGGAACTACACGATCGGCGGAGGTATGGAAGATGACGAAGCCGAACCACGATGCTCG
>JANLGA010000003.1:0-34063 GCA_024653225.1 Bacillota bacterium
TGAGCCCGCACCCTCGCAGGGTGTTCTCGAACGCCTCCCCCCATCGCTCGAGAGGGTGCACCGAGGTGATCAACGGCTTCAGCGCCACCCTCCCGTCCGCGATGAGGGGAGGCGTTCGAGAACACCCTGCGAGGGTGCGGGCTCAAGGCGGTGGTGTCCCCGGGGTGCTCGTCTCGCGGGACGGCCGCCGACTGAGCGGTCCGGCAGGAATAGAGGGGAGACCGGTTGAAAACCCCGATTGCCGCGAATCGCGCGTGTGGGACGGTCGGGTGACCCGGCGGTGACACTCGAGAAGTACCTTCTACCGGGCCATATCGCCGTGAATGTCCAGGCGGATGACTGGGAGGAAGCGATCCGCGCGGTCGGCGGGTTGCTGGTGGACAGCGGCAGCGTGGAGCCCCGCTTCGTGGACGCGATGGTGCGCGTCACCAAGGAGCTCGGCCCGTACGCGGTGATCGCGCCCGGCATAGCGTTGCCCCATGCCAGGCCCGAGGACGGGGTGAAGAGGGGGTCACTGGCGGTACTGCGGCTCGCGAAGCCGGTTCCTTTCGGGAATAGCGTCAATGACCCTGTGGACGTCGTGATAGCATTGGCCCCGGTTGACTCCTCGTCGCACATAGCCGCCCTGGCCGAAATCTGCGACTTTCTCAGGGACGAGGAGAACCTGGCGGCCCTTCGCTCGGCCGGAAGCTGCGACGAGGTCGCACGCCTTCTCCTGTCGGGCGGAGCACCGGGCGAGAGGAGGTGAGGTGAACCGGCAACACCGGACTGCCACAGGCGGAGAGGAGGTGCGCAACATCAGGAAGATAACCTGCGTCTGCGGCATGGGCTTGGGGAGCGGCCTCCTGATCAAAATGACGGTGCAGAAGGCGCTCGACAAGCTCGGTGTGAAAGGGATGGCGGTAAATGTGGAAGTCGGGGATGTCAGCACGGCCCGGGCATTCGGGTCGGACCTGGTCTTGGCCTCACCCGAGTTCGGGCCTCGCCTGGAGGGAGGGCCTTCCCCCGTCGTGGTAGTCAACAACCTTCTGAGCGTTGACGAAGTCCAGACAAAGCTGGCGCCACACGTGAGAGATTGGTTTCCGAATCTCTGACCTGGAGGAGGTGCCCAAGTGACAGGCGTTCTCAAGGTCCTGGTTGACATCCTGAGTGTTCCTTCCGTTCTGGTCGGGTTGATAGCGTTGCTCGGGCTGGTGGCGCAGAGGAAGCCGGTAGAGGTAGTCATAAGCGGTGCGCTGAAGACGACGTTGGGGTTCATCATACTGGGGTCGGGCGCCGGGGTCGTGATCAACGCGATCGTCCCGCTCGGCGACATACTGCAGCACGGTTTCAACATCAAGGGTGTGATAGCCGTCAACGAAGTGGTCATAGCCGTGGCCCAGAAGCAGTTCGGAACCGAAATGGCCCTGACCATGGTCGCCGGATTCATCGCCAACATACTATTAGCGCTAGTGCTGCCGTGGAAATACATATTCCTGTCGGGCCATCACACCCTGTTCATGGCGACCGTCGCCGTCGCGGTGCTCGGCGCCGGCGCCGGGTTCACCGGTATCCCCCTCATCCTCGCAGGCGCGCTGGTCATCGGGTTCTCGAGCATCTTCTTCCCGGCGATCTCGGCCCCCTTCATGAGGAAGATCACCGGGGGCGACGACTTCGTGATGGGCCACTGGGGCACGACCGGATACTGCCTGTCCGGTCTCATCGGGAAGTACGTGGGCAACCCCGAGGACAGCACGGAGAACATCAAGCTCCCGTCGTGGGCGAACTTCATGCGCGAACCGCTGATCGCCATGGGGATCGTGATGTCCGTCGTCTACATCATCGCGGTACTCAAAGCCGGTCCCGAGTTCGTGGCGACCAAGAGCGGCGGCCAGTGGCCCCTGCTTTACGCCGTCATGCAGGGGTTGCTCTTTGCCGGCGGAATAGGCGTGATTCTCCTCGGCGTCCGCATGATCCTCGCGGAGATCGTGCCGGCGTTCAGGGGATTCGCCGAGAGGATAGTCCCCAAGTCCAAGCCGGCGCTCGACTGCCCGGTGGTTTTCCCGTACGCGCCCAACGCCCTTCTGATCGGGTACCTGTTCAGCACCTTGGGCGGCATCGTGGCGATGTTCGTTCAAGTCGCGGCGGGTTGGACGGTCATGGTGCCGAGCATGATAATCCACTTCTTCTGCGGCGGCTCGGCGGGCATATTCGGGAACGCGACGGGCGGGAAGAAAGGCGCGATGGTCGGGGCTTTCGCCCACGGCATCTTGGTGACGCTGCTTTCGGGGTTCCTGTACCCGTTGATGGGTTCCCTGGGGTTCGCGAACACGACTTTCGGGGACTCGGACTTCAGCATCATGGGTATCCTGCTGGGCTTCCTCGCGAAGCTCGCGGGCGGAAAGTAGCGGTCGACACGGCCGGGGCGGCCGCTTAGTTTCAATAGGTGGGGAGGGGACCGCGATCCTCTCCCCGTTCATCAGCATCAGGTCAGGCGCCTAAGCTGGACTCGTGGACCGGGAGGAGAGAAGCGACGGGCGCGGTCGCCGGTCGCGGAAGCGGATGCAGCCAAGGAAGCCGTCTATCGTCGTGGTAGGTGGGGGAGTAACGGGCGCGGCCATAGCCAGGGAACTGACCAGGTACCGGGTGTCCGTGACAGTGGTCGAGAGAGAGGACGATCTCGCGCGCGGTGCCAGCGGGGCGTGCGGCGGAGTCATTCATTCAGGGTTCGACCCCGCGCCCGGGACCCTGAAGGCCTCACTCAACGTCATCGGGAACTCCCTCTATCCCAAGTTGGCGGACGAGCTCGGCTTCGCGTACCGAAGGACGGGAACCCTGATCCTGGCTTTCGATCCGGACGGCGTGACGCGGCTGGAGGAGATAAGGGGGCGCGCCGCCCGGAACGGCGTCGAGTTGGAGACCTGGACAAGGGACAGGGTGATCGCTCTCGAACCCAACGCGAATCCCGGCGTGCTCCAAGCGGTGTTCGCCCCCTCGGCCGGCGCCGTCTTCCCGCCGGAAGTGGTACTCGCACTGGCGCGGAGCGCCGCACTTAACGGGGCGAGATTCGAATTGGAGACCGAGGTGACGGGCATAGCCGTCAACCGCGGCGCCGTCGCCGGTGTGGAGACCACACGCGGCTTCATCCCCGCGGACATCGTCGTGAATGCCGCCGGCGTTGACGCGGCGGCGGTGGCGGCCGCCGCGGGAGACCACACCTTCAGCGTGAGGCCCCGAAAGGGCCAGCAGGTGATACTCGACAAGAGGTACGGCTCCATCGTCGCCCGGCACATCATGACGCTTCCCACGAGGATGGGCAAGGGAATCGGTGTCGCCCCCACCGTGGGCGGGAACATACACCTCGGATCCACGGCGGAGGACGGGGTGGAGCCCCACGACGTGACCACGACCTCAGCCGGACTGGATTGGATATTCGAGAACGCGAAGAAGCTCGTGCCGTGCATTGAGCGCGATTGGATGATCGCCTCGTTCGCGGGCGTGAGGGCGATCTCCGACACCGACGACTTCATCGTGAGGGAGAGTCCGGCGGTGGAGCGACTGTTCAACGTCGCGGGTATCCAGTCACCGGGGCTCTCCGCGGCACCGGCGATAGCCTCGCACCTGGTGGGGGTGATGGTGAAGGCGGGTGTGCCACTGGAGCCCGAACCGGGTTTCAGGGCATTCCTCGACCCGCCGATCGTCACTTCGCGAATGAGCACCTCGGAATGGGCGCGCTTGGTCGCCGGGGATCCGTCCTTCGGCAGGATAGTCTGCCGCTGCGAGGGTGTCACGGAGGGCGAGATCGTCCGCGCAATCGAGGGCCCGCTCGGCGCGCGCAGCATAGAAGGGGTCAAGCGCAGGACGCGCGCCGGCATGGGGCGTTGCCAGGGGGGATTCTGCGGGCCGAGGGTCGCCGCGATCCTGTCGCGGAGGCTCGGCGTCCCCCTGTGGAAGGTGCGACGGCGGGGGGCGGGCTCCGAGCTCGGCGTCGGACCCGCGAAATGTTGCCTCCGCGGGGGTGTGGGCGCCCGATGAGGCGCTCGAGGGCGGACGTGGTGGTGATCGGGGCGGGTCCGGCGGGACTCGCCGCGGCCTCCGCTGCGCGGGAGGTCGGGGCGCGGCGTGTGGTCGTGTTGGAGAGGGACGAGCGGGCCGGGGGAATCCTTCCGCAGTGCGTCCACACGGGGTTCGGCCTCCGGCGGTACGGTCGCGACCTGGCGGGGCCGGAGTATGCGGGGCTCGAGCTGGCCCGGGCGTTGAAGTCCGGCGCGGAAGTCAGGTTGGATTGTTGTGCGCTCAGGCTGGAACCGGGGGGCGGGGTCCGCCGGCCGAACGCGGTCGTCGCGGTTTCGCCGGCCGGCCTGGAGGAGATCCGGGCGCCGTCGGTGGTACTGGCGATGGGATGCAGGGAGCGGCCCGCGGGGTCGCTGGGGATACCGGGGAGCCGGGTGGCGGGCGTGATGACAGCCGGCACCGCCCAGCGGCTCATCAACATCGCGGGGATAATGCCCGGCAGGAAGGCCGTCGTCCTCGGGTCGGGGGACGTGGGGCTCATCGTCGCGCGGCGCTTGGCCCTGGAGGGGGCGACCGTCGCCGGTGTCTTCGAGGCGGTGGCGTGGGCGGGCGGCCTGCCGAGGAACGTCTCCCAGTGCTTGTGCGACTTCGGGATCCCGCTGTTCCTCGGCCATACGGTCGCCGAAGTGCACGGACGCGCCCGCTTGGAGGGCGTGACTGTGTGCGAGGTGGGGCGCGACATGAGACCCGTCCGCTCCACGGCGAGGGAGATAGCCTGCGACACGCTGCTCCTCTCGGTCGGGCTGATCCCCGAGAACGAGCTGTCGCGGGAAGCCGGCGTGCCGATTTCCCCCGCGACCGGAGGGCCGTTGGTGGACGAGTGCGGGGCCTCACTTACGCCGGGGGTGTATGCGTGCGGGAACGCCGTGTACGTGCACGACTTCGTGGATGACGTGACGACCGAAGGGGAAATCGCCGGGGCGGCGGCGGCCCGGTTCGCGCTGGGCGAGAGCGGCGACAGGCGGCGAGACGGGTGCAAGATGTTCTTCAGGGAGGGGCGGAACGTTCGTTTCGTTTCCCCCGCATTCGTTCGCTTGGGCCGCGGGCGCGCGTGGCCCTCGCTCGCGCTGAGGTCCCGGCGCCCCGCCGCGAACGTGACCCCGGTGTTCAGGTGGGAGGGCGGACAATGCAGTGGCCCCGACCTGGAGTTCGTGAATCCCGGCGAAACGATTCGCTTGAATCTGCCGGTGGAGGTGCGGGGGCTGATCGAGAGCGATACCCGGCGGGACGTCACCGTCGAGGTCTCATTGGAGTCGCAGTAGGCAGATGACGGATCGGAAATGGGGGTTTCCTTTGGCGGACTTGGTGTGCGTGATCTGCCCCGGGGGCTGCCGGTTATCGGCGGGAGATGCGATCGGCGGGCGGGGGGTCGCGGGCGCCCGCTGTCCGCGAGGGATGGAGTTCGCCCGAAGCGAGATGGGGGCGCCCTCGCGGGTGTTCACCGGCACCGTCCGCGTCTCGGGGGGAGCCTTGCCGGTAGTTCCCGTGAGGACGAACAAGCCGATCGGCCGCGGTCTACTGAGCGAATGTTCGAGGGTCCTGGCGGGTTTGACGGTATCGGCCCCCGTTGGCACTGGTCAGGTGTTGCTGCCCGATGTGCTCGGGACGGGCGCCGACGTCATCGCCACGTGCAGCGTAGAGGCCGCACGTAGGGGGTGTTGATTGATGGAGCGGATGAGGGCGTTGCTGCTGAACGCGAGGGAGGACATGACGGCGGCCTCGGTCGAGAAGCCGGAACCCGCCGGCGGCGAGGTGCTGATGAGAGTGCTCGCCGCCGGGATCTGCGGGTCGGACGTGTCCAGGTACGGCAAGATAGGCCCGTACAAGCCCCCGTTGATCATGGGACACGAAGTCTTCGGAAGGGTCGAGGGAAAGGGGGCCGGAGTGGAGGATGTCACCGTAGGCGAGACCGGCGTACTGGTTCCGCTCGTTCCGTGCGGGAAGTGCCCGAGCTGCCGGACGGGTAGGTACTCACTGTGCGACGACTACGACCTCTTCGGGGCGAGGAGGGACGGGGGCTTCGCCGGGTACATCCGCTGTCCGCGCGACAACTTCTTCCGGGTTGAGGGAGATCTTCCCGCCGAGGAGGCGGTGTTCGTCGAGCCGGTCGCAACGGCCGCCCACGCCCTGATGAACGTGGGCGTCCGAGCCGGGGACACCGTCGCCTTTTTCGGCGGCGGCGTGATGGGCATGCTCGGGGCACAGGTCGCGGCGACCATGGGGGCATCCAGCGTATTCCTGGTGGACATTTCCGGGGACAAGATTCGCCTGGCGAAGAAGGTGACGGGGGCCGAGACGATTGACGCATCGCTGGTTGACCCCGTGAAACAGATCCTCGACATGACGGGTGGTATGGGAGTGGACGTGGCGGTGGAGGCCTCGGGCGCCACTGCCGCGCAGGAGCAGGTCCTTCTCGTTCCAAAGAAGGGCGGCCGAGTGGTGTACCTGGGCATATCGTACCTTCCACCGGTCATGCAGGCCCGGTCCTTCCAGAACATAGCCAGGCGCGAGCTGGTAGTGACGGGGTCGTGGATGTCGCACTCCCATCCGTTTCCCGGAAGGGAATGGGCGTTCGCGTTGCAGGTAATCAAGGAAAGGCGGGTGAGAGTCGCCGAGATGGTCACGCACCGGATCTCCCTCGACGACGGACCCGCCATGTTTCGCGCCTTGAATGCCGGCTCAATCGTGGCGGGCAAGGTGCTGCTGTTTCCGGACTGAGGGGGGATGACGCGTGGGACGGCGGGGCAAGACGCGAGTCGCGATCGTGGGTTGTGGGCCGATCGCCCACAGGGCATACTTGCCTTTCCTCGTGGGAAGGGATGACGTGGATATCGTGGCCGTGTGGAGCAGGAGAGAGGAGACCCTCCGCAAGGTCTCGGCCCTCTACGGCATATCGGCGTGCACGACGGAGTTCGAGAAGGTGTTGGAGAAGCGTCCCGACTGCGCGTTCGTACTGACGACGTGCGAGACGCACCCGAAGTACGCCATCCCGCTTATCGAGTCCGGCTCGGATGTGCTTTGCGAGAAACCGATGGCGTGGACCATCCGGGATTCGGAGATGATGGTCGAAGCCGCCGCCAAGAGCGGGAGGATCCTCATGATAGGGTTCAACCGGCGGTATTCCGTGCCGTACGCCAGGGCGAAGCGGTTCTTCGAATCGGGCGTCGTCGAGACGTGCGTGGTAGAGCGGGTGAAGACCACGGGGAGGCCCAGGTGTGTAGCCGAGGACATCGTGCACAACCTCGACCTGCTGCGGTGGTATTGCGGTGAGCCCCTCAGGGTGTGGGCCGCCGCGGCGGGGAAGGGGACCGGCGTGCCCGCGCCCGCGCGGCATAGTGATACCAGGCCCTTCTCGGTGGAAACCGGGGGCCCGGCGGACTTCGAGACCTCCCTGGTCGCCGCCGTCTCGTTCGATTCGGGCGCCCTGGGTGTGGCCGCCGTGTGCTTTTCCGCGGGGCGGTGGCACGAGAGGACGAGCATCTCGGGGGGTGGCCGGACCGCTGTGATCGAGGCGCCCGACTCGCTCCGACTGATCACCGCGGGCGAGGATGACGTGGCCGTGAACCTGACCGGTTCGACCGACAGTTGGGCGTCGCCGGCGGAGCTCAAGGGGTTCAAGGCGCAGGTGGAAGAGTTCCTGGAATGCCACCTCAGTCGGAGGACCCCGTTGACCAACGGGGCCGACGCGCTGAAATCAATGAGACTGCTGGACCGCGTGTGTCGCGAGGCGGGCATCCCCGCTCTTGAGTGACGGAAGTCGGTGCGATCGAGCGCCCGGCCATGGAGGAATTCCGGGGTTGTCTATTGAAGTAGTATCTCAAACGAATGGTTATGGGTGAACGTTTGTGCACGGACCGATGAAAGCCGCGCTACTGACTGCGCCGAACAAGATGGAGGTTGTGCGGGTCCCTTTCCCGGAGTGTGAGCCGGGTGGCATCGTGGTCCGCGTGCAGGCGTGCGCGATCTGCGGTTCGGACGTGCGCACGTACTTGCAGGGCGGCGAGACGAACGTCCCAAGGGAGTGGCTTGCGGGGGCGGGGCTGGAATCGGGGCGGCTGATGGGCCACGAGTTCTCGGGCGTCATAGAATCGGTGGGCGAGCGGTGCACCGAGTTCGCCCGGGGCGAGCGGGTCGCGGTCTCACCGTCGCTGCCCTGCGGTCGCTGTCACAGTTGCCTCGCCGGCAGGGAGAACATCTGCGAGGACTTTCGGGGGCTGGGGCAGCACTTGCCGGGGGCGTACGCGGAGTTCGTGGCGGTGCCCGAGGCCGCGTTGCGGGCGGGAAACGTTCACCGGCTGCCGGATTCACTGTCGCCGGACGAAGGGGCCCTCATTGACCCGCTCGCGAGCGTGTTGAACGGACAGGAGAAGGCGGACATCCGCCCGGGCGAGTCGGTCCTGGTGATCGGGGCCGGGCCGATAGGATGCATGCACGCGGCGCTTGCGAGGTTGAGCGGGGCGGTTCCGGTGATCCTCGCACAGCGATCCGCACCGAGACTCGAGTTGGCACGGCGTCTGGAGTGTGCGGACGCTTATATAGACACCGGGCGCGAGGACCTCTGTTCCGCGGTCTTGGGGCTCACGGGCGGGCGCGGCTGCGACGTCGTCATCGTCGCCTGCCCGTCGCGACAAGCCCAGGAACAGTCGCTCGCCCTGGTCGGAAGGGGGGGTAGGATCGTAATGTTCGGGGGTCTTCCGAGAAGCGACGCGCTGATCACCGTCAACGGCAACGACATCCATTACAGGGAAATCACCATTCACGGGGCGTTCGCGATAAGGCCGTCCCACTTCGCGACCTCGCTGAAGCTCATTGCCTCGGGCCGCGTCCCCGCGAGAAAGTACGTCACGAATGCGTTTCCCCTCGACGGTATCGGCGAAGCGTTCAGCGCGGAAGTCCTCAAGAGATCACTGAAGGTAGTCATACATCCGTCATAGGCGCGATAGCAGGTGCGTTCGGCGGCCCGACGAGTCGGGCGCCGACGGGTACGCATCACAAAGAAGGGGGTTTGTTAAGTGGGTTTTCTAGATTTCATCGTCAATGAAGTACTAAGCAAACCCGCCATAGTGATCGGCCTAGTTGCACTGGTCGGGCTGCTCGCCCAGAAGAAGAACGTCGCCCAGGTCGTAACGGGGACCGTCAAGACCACCCTCGGGTTCCTGATCCTGGGTTCGGGCGCGGGCATCCTGGTCAACGCCCTTCTGCCCCTCGGCGACTTGCTGAAGTGCGTGATAGGCGTGCCGGGTATCATCCCGACCAACGAGGTCGTCATCGGGTTCGCGATCAAGGAATACGGCGCCCTGGGCGCGGGGGTCATGGCGCTCGCGTTCGTCGTCAACATCCTGATAGCGCGGTTCACGCCGCTTAAGTTCATCCACCTGTCGGGGCACATCACGTTCTTCACATCGTATCTCGTAGTCGCTATCCTCGCGACGTACTTGGGTCTCACGGGTGCCCCGGTGGTCATAGTGGGCGCAATAGTCGTGGGGTTCTACATGGCCTTCACCCCCTGGCTCATCCACGGCTTCACGAAGGGGGTCGTCGGTGACGACCCGATAGCCCTCGGCCACTCGTCGTCGGCGAGCGCGCTGTTCGCGTCCTTGCTCGGCAAGTGGTTCGGCAACAAGGAGAAGTCCATTGACGAGCTCAGCGTTCCCCCGTCCCTCGCGTTCGTGCGCGACATGACCATCATGATGGCGCTGAGCATGTTCATCATCTTCCTGGTGATAGCGCTCCTGGCCGGCCCGGCGAACGTGAAGGAGATCACGAAGAGCAGCAGCTGGTTCATGTGGACGCTCATGTCCTCGCTGAACTTCGCGGCGGGCACATCCGTCATGTTGATGGGCGTGCGGATGACCATTGCCGAGATCGTCCCCGCGTTCAAGGGCATCTCGACGAAGATAGTCCCGAACGCCATACCGGCCCTTGACTGCCCCGTAATGTTCCCGTACTCGCCGAACGCCGTCGTTCCGGGGTTCGTGATGAGCGTGCTCGGCGGGTTCGTGGCGATGGCGGTCCTGTACGCGTTCGGCTATCCCTACGTCATCATCCCGGGCATAATCCCCCACTTCTTCTGCGGCGCCACCGCCGCGGTCTACGGGAACGCCTGGGGAGGCAGGCGCGGAGCGCTGCTCGGCGCCTTCTTCAGCGGCTTCGCGCTTCAGGGTCTCGGCATCGGCCTGTTGATACCGGCCACTGGTGCCCTCGCGCAGACCGGATCGACCTTCCCGGACCCCGATATGGGGTTCTTCTGGGCCATATTCGGATACGCGATCAAGGTGATCAGCGGGCACTGACGGTGATTCCGGCAGGCGTTTGATGCAGTTCGGCGCGGGGGAGCCGGAGAGGCCAGGGGTCTCCCGGCTCCCCCCGCGTAGGTTGTCCGCGCGACGGCGGCGCGGAAGCAGCGGAGGTGTGAACCTGTGGTCACGAAGGCCGAGATGGCGAAGTGCATAGAGGTCACCTTGCTGAAGCCGGGGGCCGGGGCGGAGGAGATAGACCAGTTCTGTAAGGAGGCTCGACTCGGGGGATTTCTCGGCGCGGTCGTGCTGCCCGAATACGTCGCCCGGGCCGTTTCCCTACTGAAGGGGAGCGATGTCAAGGTCGCCACGGTCGTCGGCTTTCCGGATGGTCGAGGAACACCGGAGGACAAGGCGCGCGACGCCTCGGCCGCCGCTCGCGACGGCGCGCAGCAACTGCATGTCGTCGTTGACCACTCGTCTGTCAAGGCCGGGGACTACGGGCGGGTCGCCGCCGAAATGGAGGCGGTTAAGAGGGCTTCAGCCGCGGCGGCGTCCGAGAAGGGCAATCCGGCGCCCGAGATAGTCGCGGTACTAGAGACCTGTCTTCTGTCGGGACCGGAGAGAGTGGAAGCTTGCAAGGCCGCGCTCCAAGGCGGAGCCGTCTCCGTCCAGGCGGGGACGGGGGCGGGCCCCAGGGGGGCCATGGCTGGGGAGATCATGGCTCTCAAGAAGGCCGCGGGGGCGTCGGTCCCGGTGAGGGCGGCGGGGGGCATAACCGGCTCGACGACGGCGCGCGCGTTCATTGACGCCGGCGCCAGTGTGCTGTGGAGCGAGAAGGGGATGGCGATCCTCAAGGAAGTGGAGCTGAAGTACTTCTAGGAGACGGGGCCTTGCGGAGGGTATTCAGAGTCGAGAGGGAAGCAACCGGGACGCTTCTCTACCAACCCGATGAACTGCACGTGACCGAGCGGGGCGTGGCTTTGGTGCGCCCACACCTCTTCGGAGGGTCCGTGGAGGCACTCGGCGCCGGGGACATAGAGTCGGTGACCGCGACCCGGGGGCCCAGGTGGTGGGGCGTGTGCATCAGGTCCAGGTCGGGGCCCGGTAGGAGCCTGGTCATCAACGGCCTGGCCGAGAACGACGCGCTGGAGATAGTGAGCGCCGTGCGCCGGCTTCTCGGCGGTGCTGCTGGGGCTTAGGCTGCGTAGGGCTCGAATTGGAGGCGTGATGGCTGTGACAGGAGAAGAGGCAATCGGCAGGCGGGAGAGGATCGCGCGCCTCAGGGACTGCATGCTGGAGCGCATGCCGGAAATATCGGCCGAGCGGGCGAGACTGCTGACCGAATCGTACAAGGAGACCGACGGGGCCCCGATGGTCATCCGCAGGGCCAAGGCGCTGGAGAAGATCCTGTCGAACATCAGCGTCCTCATACTCCCCGACGAGCTGATCGTGGGAAGCCAGGGGGCGCACCCCAGGACGGCGCAGATCTTTCCGGAGTACTGCGTCAGCTGGCTCAAGCGCGAGCTCGACGGCGACCCGTACAATTTCTGGGAGAGGCCGGGAGACAGGTTCTCCATCAGCCGGGAGACGATCCGCCAGTTGAAGGAGATAATCCCGTACTGGGAGGGCAGGACGAACGAAGACAGGGTCATGTCTCTTCTCCCCGAGAGCGTGAAGAGGGCGCGCGAGATAGACGCCATTCACTGGGGTGGCCACGTGGCGGCCGGAGACGGCCACCTGATCGTGGACTACGAAGCGGTGATAAATGAGGGTCTGGACGGCATCCGCGCGCGGGCCGAGCGCGCGCTGGAAGGCCTCGACCTCACTGACCCGGAAGACCTGAGAAAACGACCGTTCCTCACGGCGGTCCCCATCGCCCTGAAGGCCGCCGTCGAGTTCGCCCGGCGCTACGCCGCCGAGGCGCGGCGCATGGCGGACCGCGAGATGGACCCGCGGAGGAAGAGGGAGCTCCAGGAGATCGCCTCGACCTGCGAGCGCGTGCCGGCTTCCCCCGCCACGACGTTCCGCGAGGCGCTGCAGTCGGTGTGGTTCACCCAGCTCATCCTCCAGATCGAGAGCAATGGTCACTCGGTTTCCCTCGGGCGTTTCGACCAATACATGTATCCGTTCTATAGGCGGGACGTCGAGCGGGGGATCCTGACCTACGAGCGGGCGCTCGAACTGGTCCAGTGCTTCTACGTCAAGCTGTTCTCAGTCGTGAAGCTGAGGGGCTGGAACCACACCCGGTATGTCGCGGGGCACCCGGTGTTCCAGAACATCACGATAGGCGGCCAAACCGCGAGAGGCGACGACGCGGTCAACGAGGTGACGTACATCTGCCTCGACGCGATGGCCGAAACTAAGCTCACACAGCCGTCTCTGTCCGCGAGGTGGTGGCCCGGGTCGCCGGCAAGGTACAGGAAGCGGTGCGCCGAGGTGATACGCCTGGGGCTCGGGCAGCCCGCGCTGTTCAACGACGAGGTGATCGTACCGTCGCTCGTGGCGAGGGGAGTGACCCTGGAGGACGCCTCGAACTACGCCGCGGTGGGCTGCGTCGAGATAGGCGTGCCGGCCAAGTGGGGTTACTGCCCGAGCGGTCGCTGTCATTTCAACATGGGCAAGGTGCTCGAACTGGCGCTCAACAACGGGAGGGATCGCCGGACCGGGATACAGCTCTGCCCGGGCAACGGTGACCTGGCCTCGTTCAAGAGTTTCGACGAAGTGATGGAGGCGTGGCGGATTCAGGCCGAGTACTACCTGAAGCAACACATCATTTTCGACAACCTTAACGAGCTGACCAAGGAGGAGCTCGTGGCCGACGTGTTCTGCTCGGCGCTTCTCCAGGACTGCATCGGGCGCGGCAAGACGATTCACCAGGGGGGCGCGGTGTACGACTTCATTGCCGGCCAGCAGTGCGGCACGGCCAACGTGGCCGATTCCCTGGCCGCGATCAAGAAACTCGTGTTCGAGGAGCGGGTGATTACCGGGACCGAGCTCGCGCGGGCGCTTGAGACGAATTTCGAGGGGCCGGACGGCGAGCGCGTCCGGCAACTGTTGCTGAACAAGGCGCCGAAGTTCGGTAACGACGATGACTATGTTGACCTGATAGCGCGCGACGCGTTCGGGTTCTACGTCGAGAAGGTCAACACGTACAAGACGGTCAAGTACGGCCGCGGGCCGACGGGTGGCATGTGGCAGGCCTCGACTTCCACGGTCTCCGCGAACGTTCCGTCGGGGCTCGCGGTGGGGGCCACCCCGGACGGGAGGAAGGCGGGGGATCCACTTGCCGAGGGATGTTCCCCGGCCCAGGGCCGGGGAACATCCCTCGGCCCAGGGTCGCGACCGGAGCGGCCCGCCGGCCGCGGTGAGGTCCGTCGCCAAGCTCCCCAACATAATGGTCTCGGGGGGCCAGCTCCTGAACCAGAAGCTCTCCCCTTCGTTGCTTTCGACCGACGAAGGACTGGAGAAAATGATCGACGTCGTGAGGGGTTTCTTCGGACTCAAGGGTTGGCACATCCAATTCAACGTGGTCTCCGCGGACACGCTGAGGGATGCGATGAACAACCCGTCGAAGTATAGGGACCTGATCGTTAGGGTGGCGGGGTACAGCGCCAGGTTCGTTGACCTGGACCCTAAGGTGCAGAGAGACATCATTTCCCGGACCGAACAAGCGGGATTCTGAGGAGGACTCGTGGATCTACTCGACGTACTCACTGAGGAAAGCATAGCACTAGACGTGGAAGCGGACGACTGGCGCGATTCGATTAGACAAGTGGGCCGAGTGCTGGTGGAAACCGGGGCGATTGAGCCGCGCTACATTGACGCGATGATCCGCACGGTGGAACAGATAGGTCCGTACCTGGTGCTGGCCCCGGGCGTGGCGATGAACCACGCCCGCCCGGAGGACGGCGTGAACAGGGTGTGCCTCGGGCTCGTCCGGCTGCGCACCCCCGTCAACTACGGGAGCGCCCACAATGACCCGGTGGATATCGTGATAGCCCTCGGGGCGGTCGACCACGAGGCCCATCTGAAGCTGCTCAGGGACCTGGCGTGCTTCCTGTCGGACGAAGAGAACATCCGACGGGTCAGGCGGGCAAGCACCAAGCAGGAGGTGATCGCGGCGTTCAGGCGGTGCGCGGAGCGCGCCGCCGGCGGCCAGTCGTGACCCTGCACCGAGAAGTCCACAATATGTCATACATCCGTCCCGGGAGGGAAGCCAAGAATGCCGAAGGAGCTTCGAATCGCCACGATTTGTGGAATGGGGTTCGGTACAAGCCTGATTCTCAAGTACGGCGTGGACGATGTCCTGGCGGAGGCCGGGATAACGGGTTGCACAGTGGAGGCGTGCGACCTCGGTTCCGCGAAGGCGTCGCACACCGACCTGATTGTGGCCGCGGACGACATGAGGGCGTTGCTGGACGGAGCGAAGCAGCGGGTGGTCTACCTTCACAGCATGACGAACAAGAAGGAAATGAGGGAGAAGGTGCTTCCCGTCGTTAGAGAGCTCCTCGGTTCGTGACGGCCGGATCGTCGAGAAGTTAGGGGGCCTGGAGGTGGCGTTCAGCCGGGTACAAGGCGTCGTATTCAATATCCAGCGCTATTCGATCCATGACGGCCCCGGCATCAGGACACTCGTCTTCGTCAAAGGCTGTCCGCTGCGGTGCGGTTGGTGCTGCAATCCGGAGTCGCAGCGGCGGGAACCGGAACTGGGATACATGCGGTCCCGATGCATCGGCTGCCGCCGATGCATTGATTCTTGTGGTCGGGGGGCGCTGGTGTTCGAGGGCGACGGTTTGCGCATCTTGCGCGAACGGTGTGACGCGTGCGGCAGGTGCGCCGTCGCGTGTGCGGCGGGGGCGCTGGAGGTGTTCGGGCGCACGGTGACCGTGGAGGAAGTCATGGACGAGGTGCGCCGGGACACGCCTTTTTACGGTAGCGGGGGAGGACTGACCGTCTCCGGGGGCGAGCCGTTCTCGCAGCCCGATTTCACGGCAGCGCTGCTGGCCGCCGCGAAGGAAGAGGGATTGACGACGGCGGTCGAGACGTCCGGCTGCGCGCCGTGGGAGGCGATATCGCCCGCGTTGGGGTCGCTCGGCCTCGTGCTGTACGACTTGAAGCACGCCGACCCGGACAGGCACCGGGAGGGCACCGGAGCGTCGAACGAGCTGATCCTGGAGAACCTGGGGAAGCTCGCGGCGGGCGGCCGCGCGAGGATCAGGCTCAGGGTCCCGCTCATCCCACGGTTCAACGCCGACCCGAACAGCCTGGCGGCGATGGCGAGGGTCGCCAGGGACATGGGAATGACCGAGGTTGACCTCCTGCCTTACCACCTGCTGGGAACCTCGAAGTACAAGTCCCTGGACCGTGAGTATCCTTGGGCGGGAGTCGAGCGCCTGACCGACCGCGAGATCGAGGAGATGAGGCGTCCGTTCGAGTCGGCGGGATTGGGAACGCGGATAGGCGGGTGAGCGGCCCGCTCCTTCACGTCAGGGAGGGATTGGCGTTGTTGACTAGGGCCGAGTTGAGAAAGATGATCGATCACACGGCGCTCAAGCCGTGGGTGGGCAGGGACGAGGTGCTCAAACTGTGCGGTGAGGCCAGGGAGAGGGACTTCGCCACCGTGTTCATCAACAGCTGCTGGGTCCCGCTGGCGGTGCGGGAATTGCGGGGCTCGCCCGTCAAGGTGGGCACCACCATCGGGTTTCCCCTCGGGGCCTGCATGACTTCCGTAAAGGTGTTTGAGGCGGTGGAGGCGGTCAGGGCGGGCGCCGGCGAGGTTGATATGGTGATGAACATCGGCGCCCTCAAGGACGGCGACTCGGAGTCGGCGCTGAACGACATGAGGGCGGTCGTCGAGGCCGCAAGGGCCGAGGCCGCCCGGGCGGGCGTTGAAGTAGTGGTGAAGGTAATAATCGAGACCTGCTACCTCGACGACGCCCACAAGGTGTTGGCGTCCAAACTTGTCGTGCAGGCGGGCGCCGATTTCGTCAAGACCTCGACGGGTTTCGGCTCCGGGGGAGCGACGGTGGAAGACGTGCGCCTGATATCATCGGTCGTGGCGGGCAGGGCCCGCGTCAAGGCCGCGGGCGGCATCCAGACGCTTTCCCAGGCGAAGGCGCTCATCGAGGCGGGGGCGTCGAGGCTGGGAACCAGCAGGGGAGTGGCGCTCGACGACGAAATGGGGGCGACCACGGCGTGACTGGGCTCTCGGCGGGCGACCTGGAACGACTGAAGACGATCGCGGCGAGGATACGGCGCAAGTCCCTAGTGTTGATTTTCAACAGGGGATCCGGTCACCCCGGGGGTTCGCTCTCGTGCGCCGACATCCTGGCGGTCCTCTACGGGGGATACATGTACGTGGACCCGGCTCGACCCGATATGAGAGGAAGGGACCATTTCGTCCTGTGCAAGGGGCACGCCTCGATGGCGCTGTACGCCGCCTTGTCGGAGGCGGGATTCCTTCCTGATGACATCACTTCACTGCCCCCGGACCACCAGTATCTGCAAGGCCATCCCGACCGGTGGAAGACCCCCGGGGTCGAGATGTCCACCGGTTCCCTCGGCCAGGGATTGTCGGTCGCCCTGGGTATGGCGCTCGCGGCCCGGCTCGACGGCTGCGGCGGTCGCGTTTTCGCGCTCCTGGGGGACGGCGAGCTCGATGAGGGTCAGGTCTGGGAGGCGGCCATGGCCGCAGCGAACTACCGGGTTGACAACCTTGTCGCGATCGTTGACAGGAACGGGCTGCAGATCATGGGGAGGACCGGTGAAGTCATGGAGACCGAGCCGCTCTCCGCGAAGTGGTCGGCGTTCGGATGGAACGTCGTGGAAGTAGACGGAAACGACCCGGGAGCGGTGTGGGAGGCGCTCGACCTCGCGAGGAGCGTGACGGGGAGGCCCTCCGTCCTTCTGGCGAAAACGGTGAAGGGCAAGGGTGTGTCCTTCATGGAGGGGCGACCCGAGTGGCACGCGAAGGCCATATCCGCTTCGGAGCTGGAGAGGGCGCTGGCGGAACTCGAATCACGGGAGAAAGGGGGCGGATGCGAATGACGAAGACAGCCGCTCCCCGCGACATCGTGGGCAAGACACTCATCGAACTGGGCCGGGAATACCCCGAGCTCGTCGTGCTCGATGCGGACGTGGGTTCCTCGACGCGGTCGGCCGAGTTCGCCGCGGCATTCCCCTCCCGCTTCTTTCAGATGGGTATCGCCGAAGCCAACATGGCCGGAGTGGCCGCGGGGCTCGCCGCGTCGGGCAAGATTCCCGTGATGGTCGGGTTCGCCGTGTTCGTGACCGCCAAAGCATTCGAACAGGTCAGGCAGTCGGTAGCGTGGGCGAACCTGAACGTCAAGATAATCGGCTCACATGCCGGACTCACAGTCGGACTCGATGGTGCGTCTCACCAGGCAGTCGAGGACGTGGCCATCATGAGGAGCCTCCCGAACATGTGCGTGTTGGACCCGGCGGACGCGGCCGAGACGGAAAGCGCCATCCGGGCGGCGGTCGTGCACCGGGGCCCGGTGTACGTGAGGGTCGGGCGGCTGAAGTCGCCCGTGATATACGAAACACCCCCGCGGCTGACCCCCGGAAAGGCCGTCGTGCTGCGGGAAGGGAAGGACGCGACGATCATCGCCTGCGGCATCATGGTGGCCCGGGCCCTTGAAGCAGCGTCCCTCCTGGATGGGGACGGCATTTCTGTCGGGGTCGTGGACATGGCGTCGGTCAAGCCGCTCGACGGAGACTGCGTGGTGGATTGCGCGGGCCGGACGGGCGCCATAGTGACGGCGGAAAACGCTTCGATCGTGGGCGGGCTGGGCAGCGCCGTGGCCGAGGTGCTGGCCGAGAAGGTTCCGGTTCCCATGGAGCGAATTGGAATACCGGATGTCTTCGGCACGTCGTCGGACCCGGAAAGGCTCATGGAACGGTACGGAATGACCGCGGAACACGTGCGGTCCGCCGTCACCCGGGTAATGGCGCGGAAGCGTGCTCAGAGGGGAAGGGACAATGGGTAGCAGGGACGCCGGACTCCTGGCGAAGATCGCTGCGTGGTATTACGAGGACGGCCTGACGCAAGAGGAAATAGCCCGCAGGAGCAGGGTATCCAGGCCGAGCGTTTCGAGGTTGTTGTCCCAGGCGCGAGAGATGGGAATAGTACAGGTCAAGGTGGCGTATCCGCTTTCCCAGGCAAAGGAGCTCGAACGCAGGCTTGAGAAGACCTTCGGCCTGAAGGAGGCCATAGTCGCCGACACATCCGGCTCGGGGTCGTTGCCCCTGGTACGCACGCTCGGAGCGGCCGCCGCAGAGTACCTCGAACGCGTCCTGGACGAGAACGACGTTCTCGGCGTATCCTGGGGGAACACGCTGTACCACGTGATCCAGTCGCTGGAACCGCGGCCCATGGAGCGCCTCACGATCGTGCAGCTATGCGGCGGACTGGCCCCGGTGTGGGAGGCGACGGACTCGGCGGACCTAGTGCGGAAGATGGCCGCCGTGTACGGCGCCAGGGCCTACCTCTTGCAGGGACCGCTGCTGCTGGGGTCGGAAGAGGAGTACAGGTACCTGGCGTCCAATCCCGCGATCGCCCTCACGCTCGACAAGATGAAGGACGTCAACGTGGCGGTGGTGGGCATCGGGGCGCTCGAGGACTCGGTGTTCATGAGGAACAACATGCTCTCCCCGGAACAGGTTGAAGCCCTGCGTGCGACCGGCGCTGTCGGCGACATCTGCTCCCGGTTCATCGGACCGGACGGCCGGGAGGTGGACGCGACCTTCATTGGGCCGATGCTGGCGATACGGATGGAGGAACTGTGCCGCGTGGAGCATGTGGTGGCGGTGGCGGGCGGCCCGCGCAAGATCGCCGCACTGAGGGCCGCCTTGCTCACTGGGGCGATTGACGTTGTGATCACCGACACGGATACAGCGGCCGGCATAGTAGCCTGAGGGAGACCCGGCGAGGGCCGGCCCGCGTGGAGGAGTGTCCGATATGCCCGAGAGAGCGTCGAGAGTGAGTCCCGCGGTCGCGCTCGGCCGCGAGGTAGTGGAGAGGGAAGCGCGGGCGCTTCTGGACATGGCGGAGAAGATCGGACCCGAGTTCGAGCGGGCGGTCACCCTGTTGAGTGAATGCGAGGGCAAGGTGGTCGTCACCGGGATGGGGAAATCGGGCCTGATCTGCAGGAAGATCGCCGCGACACTCTCGAGCCTGGGCACCCCGGCCCTTTTCTTGCACGCCGGCGATGCGCTGCACGGCGACTCGGGCGTCCTGGCGGAGGAAGACGTGGTATTGGCGGTCTCTCACAGCGGGGAGACCGCGGAATTGTTGGCGCTCCTGCCCCTCATACGGAGTGCCGGCTCCAAGATCATAAGCATTTCGGGAAACCTCGACTGTTCACTCGCGCGCTCCGCGGATGTCGCCCTGTGCACGGGGGTGGGCACGGAAGCGGACCCGAGGGGTTTGGCGCCCACCAGCAGCAGCACCGCGACGCTCGCCCTCGGCGACGCGCTGGCCCTGTGCGTGGCGGAGGCGGACGGATTCACGGCCGACGACTTCCACGCCTTTCACCCGGGCGGGTCGCTCGGGAAGGCGTTGTCGCGTGGCCGCGATAACGCGGGACGACCCGGCGCCGGGGCCGGGTCGTGAGATGGCGGCCGGAAAAACGGGCAGGGCCCGGGCCCTGCCGGCTCGGGTAGCCGGCGCGTGACTACCCGTTGTACCTCGCCGATGCCCGATCGTCGCCCTCCGGCCGAGGCCCGCTCTCGTGGCCCGGCGACCCCGGGTCCGCCTGCGCAGGTGTCTCCGGCCGGAACAACGGGACCACGACCCTGAGGCTGGTTTCCCCGGTTATCTCGGCCGCGAGCGTGGCGCCGACCTCGACCTCCACGCCGTCTCCAGCACCCGTTATCGCCGCTCCTCGGCACTCCGGCCCCTTGACGACGGAGACTGCCACGCCCATGTCGGCGAATTTCTCGGGCCCGACCGGATTGACGGGGATTTCTACCGTCGCCACGACCGGCTGCTTTGCGATGGCCGTGTCGTCGCCGCGCACGTACCACACGTGCACGTCGAACTGCCCGGTCGCGAGGACCGTGACTCCATTTTGGGACGGGGCTATGTTGATCTCGCCGACCCTGAAATCCGTTGCCACCGTCCCCAGCACCTTCTTGACCTCCCCGAGGCCGGAGAAACTCACTACGCCGCGGGCCTCTCCCTCGCCCCGGCCGTACACCGCCCTCGTGATTATCTCCTTGTAATCCTCTCCCGTGGCTCCCCTCGCGCCAATCACGCTCATATGCCCACCTTCCCCGGCGTCCTCCCATCTGCGGTCGGCGCGCGTCAGTCCGGCGCGACCTGCACCGCAACCTTCGTCTCGGCTATGACCTCTGCTCGAAGCTCGAAACGGACACCGACCCTCACGGCGCCGTCCCCGTGGGGGTCCACGAACGTGCATTCGGGATGCTGAGTCAGGGCCAGCCTGGCTTTCACCTCGTTACCGGCGGGGGGACTGGACATCGTCATCGGCAGCAGTTCCGACACCGTCACCCTGTCCTTCAACACGGCCGTGTCCATGCGGTCGTTATACGAGTACCACACGTTGATGTCGAAAGAGCCGCCGACCGGCACGCTCAGGTCGTCGCTTGTCGGGAGGATCATTTCCCGAGGCTCCGGCAGGGTCACCCGTGTGATCGCAGTCCCGAGGATCCGGGAGAGCGACTGGTCTTCCGGGAGCCTGAGTACCCTCGCGTACTGGAAGCACTTGTCGCCGACACCGCACACCGCCTTCGTGATGATTTCCCGGGTCACGTACAGCCCCGGTCTCCGACCCGCAGTCTCCGGCAAGTCCGCTCACTCCTCGAAGAAGGATGACCTTGAATCCTTCGATGTTACAACATAGTATGAGGCCGGCGAAACCGTTGCGACATGGTGCGGGGGTCGGAAACCGGGCGTTCGAGCGTGTGCTATAATGGTGCTGTACACGGGCATAGCGCCGAGATCGAGAGGTAGAGTATGCAACAGGGTCACGGTATCAGGGATTTCACCACCGGCGACGTCATGGGACACCTCATCAGGTTCTCAATCCCCCTCTTCCTCGGGAACGTCCTGCAGGCACTGTACAACACCGTGGACAGCGTGTGGGTCGGAAGATTCTTGGGCCGGGAGGCACTCGGGGCGGTCTCCCTGAGTTTCCCCATAACGTTCACGCTCATTTCCCTCGCGGTCGGCTTCTCGACGGCTACGACCGTACTCGTCTCCCAGTACTTCGGTGCCGGCGACGTCCGGATGGTGCGGAGGACGGTCTTCACGTCGGTCGCCTTCATCGGGTCGATCGGGGTCGCGATGTCGCTCGTCGGGCTCGCCGCGCATCGGCCCATTCTCAGGCTGATTGACACCCCCGGAGACGTCATGGATATGGCCTCGGGTTACCTGGCTATATATTCGTCCGGGCTCGTGTTCACTTTCCTCTACAATGTGCTCGGCGCGATCTACCGCGGGCTGGGCGACTCCCGTACGCCCGTGACCGTCCTCGCCTATGCCACGGTCCTGAACATGATACTCGACCCGTTGATGATATTCGGGGTGTTCCCCTTCCCCAGGATGGAAGTGGCGGGGGCCGCGTGGGCGACGGTCATTTCGCAGGCGCTATCGGTCGTCTTGCTCTTCGCGTTCACGAGGTCCGTCGCGGTCTCCCCCGGCCGCGGGGCACCCGCCGCCGGGACGTCGGCGCTTGACTGGTCGCTCGTCCGGCCGTTAGTGAGGATAGGGCTGCCCGCCGGCGCCCAGCAGGCACTAGTGGCGTTGAGCGGGGTGACGGTCTCGTGGATAGTGAACTCGTTCGGGTCGGCGGTGCTCGCGGCCTACGGCGCGGGGGTGCGACTCGACCAGTTCGCGCTGATGCCTTCCATGTCGATCTCGATGGCGGTCTCGGCGCTGACCGGCCAGAACATGGGCGCGGGGAGACTCGACAGGGTGAAGGAGACCGTCGCGGCGGCGAGCGGGCTGGCCTCGGCGATAGCCGCGTGCGTCAGCGCCGTCGCCCTGGGGCTCCCCGGGGTCGTGCTGAGCCTGTTCACAGCGGACCCGGAGGTCATGGCAGTGGGAACGGTATACCTCAGGGTCGTCGCGCTATCGTATATACCGTTCGCTCTCATGTTCGTCACGAACGGCGTGATCAGGGGGGCCGGCGACACGCTGCCCACCATGCTGAACACCCTCGCATCGCTCTGGCTCGTCAGGGTGCCGCTCGCCTGGGCCTTGTCCAGGATTCCCCGACTCGGCAGCACGGGGATATGGGTGGGCATCGCCCTCGGCCAGGTGGCCGGCATGGCGTTGAGCAGAGCCTACTACGCCACCGGCAGGTGGAAAGGCAAGGCCGTCGCGCAGAGGTTGCCCGGCGAGCCTTCTCCGCCGGACCCATGACAGGAGGAACACCGCGGCGGCGATGCCCGCCAGCCCCGCGGCGAGGCAGCCGGCCCGGCCCCCGAGGGCCCCGGTCACCCAGCCGATGTACACCGAACCCGCCGGACTCGACCCTATGACCACGAGGGCGTAAACGCTCATGACGCGACCGCGGAGGTCGTCCGGGGCCTCGTACTGGAGGAGCGTATTTGCTGTGGCCATGAATGCGACGTGCCACCACCCGAGTGCCAGCGCAAGCCCGGCGGAAACGATGAAGGAGGGCGCGAAGCCCATCGCCGCGACGAGTGCCGAGGAGCAGAACGCGCCGACCATGAGCGTGGAGAGTCGCGGCTGCCTGCGCCCGGCATACGACATGACGAGCGCACTCACCAGGGCACCGAGACCCAGGACGGACATGAGGAAGCCGTAACCCCTGACGGTCTCCCCCAGGACCTCCTTGGCCACGATGGGGATGAGGACCTGGTGGTTGAAGGAGAACATGGCGACGAAAAAGAGGGCCGCCACCGCGAACAGCGCCGTCGGCGTGCGGGCGATGAAAGCGATCCCCTCGGCTATGTCGTCCCGAATGGCCCGCACCAGCGTTCCGCGCCTGGGATTGTGCGTGGCGAGCTTCGGGGTTATCACGAGCAGCGGGAGGATTATCGCGAGAAAGCTCAGGCCGTTGAGGAAGAAAGCCGCCGCTGGACCGTACGCGCCGAGGACCAGGCCCGCCGCCGCCGGTCCGGCGATCCTCGCCATGTTGAACATCGCCGCGTTGAGCGAGATGGCGCTCATCAGGTCTTCGCGGTCCACGATCTCGATGGTGAACGCCTGCCTGGCGGGGGCGTCGAACCCGGTGGCGGCCCCGGAGATCAGCGATAGCGCGATGATGTGCCAGTAGCGGAGGCGGTCGGAGCCTGTCATGGCCGCCAGGACGAAGGCCGACAGCATCATGGTGGACTGGGTCATTATGAGGATTTTCCGCTTGGCGAACCGGTCGGCGAGGGAACCGCCGACAAGCGACAGCACTATCACCGGTGCGTATTGGGCGGCGGTCTGGACCCCGAGGAGGAACGGGGAACCCGTCATCTCCAGGACCAGCCAGGACAATCCCACGTTCTGCATCCATGTCCCGATGTTCGATATGCACATTCCGACCCAGTAGAGGACATAGTCGCGGTGTCTGAAGGCACCGAGAGCGCTGCGCGCCCGGTGCTCGTCGGCGATCGGTTCCGTGCCCAAGTGCTTTCACGCTTCTCAGACGGTTTTTCAGGTCCGCGCACCGCGGCCCACGTCGTAGTGATTTACGGGCTGTGCCTCAGTTCTCCTTCCCCGCGGCGGCGGGTGGGCTCACAATATCCCCTCGAGGTCGAAATCCGGGGTGAACTCGGTGGCGGCAGATTCGAGACCCTGCCGGTAGCCGTTTTCCAGGCCGAGAGCTATGAAGTAGTCAACCACCTCGTTGTATTCCCTTTCCGTGAGCGTTCTGTCGATCTCGGGAAACTCCCCTGCCCGGTGTGTGGGAACATACTGTGCCATGAGGCTCACGTACACGGTCTTCGGCAAGTTTCCCGCGACCCACCGAAGCACTGCCTTGGTGTCATCGGTGTGGCCGGGGAGGACGAGATGCCGCACGATCAGTCCGCGCTCGATGATCCCGTCTTCGTTGAATACCGGGTCGCCGCACTGCCTGTACATCTCCAGGATGGCGGCGGTCGCGGCCTTGAAGTATCCGGGGGCCGACGAATACTTCACGGCGAGGGATTCATCACGGTACTTGAGATCGGGAAGGTACACGTCAACTAGGCCTTCCAGCATGCGAAGGGCCCGGACGTCTTCGTAAGCGTTGGAATTCCACACCACCGGGGGGAGGGGAGCCGAACGGTGTAAGGCGGCCGCCGCCTGCGGCATGTAGTGGCTCGCCGAAACCATGTTGATGTTGTGCGGACCTTTCGAACTGACACGCCGTATGACGCGTACCAATCCCTGGACGTCGAGGTCCGCACCGCGACCGCCGTGGCTGATCAGGTGGTTCTGGCAGAACGCGCACCGGAGGCTGCAATTCGAGAAGAACACGGCGCCCGAGCCGGAGGTGCCGCTCACGGGCGGCTCCTCCCAGAAGTGAAGGGCCGCGCGCGCCAACCGGACCTTCAGGCCGGAGCGGCAGAACCCCGTGGCACCCGAGGTTCGATCCACCAGGCACCGCCGGGGGCACAGCCTGCACGACTTGAGTATGCTCCATAATCCGTCAATGTCGGGCAAGATCTCACCCTCGCTACGGACGATCGTATGACTATCCCGCGCCGACCGCAATCCCCGCCCGCCGGACCGGAACACGTGAACCGACGGGCTCGTCATGATGGGGCGGAGGAAAGGTGATACGGTGCGAGCATCGGAGTGCGCGAAGACCGCGTGCCACGAGCCCGGTCCCATCTTCAGGGCGAAAATCGGAGTGCACCGAGCCGCAAGGAGATGCCGCTGGATAGCCGAGGACCTCGCCGACACCCTTCGCGGGATGATGGGGGGACAGCCGGCGATTGCACGGAGTCGGTGCATGGACCCCGAATCGTTTCCCCACCTGCTTTTCACTCATGCCTCGCCCCTGGTCCGCGACCCCGCTGCAGCCTCCGCCGAATTCCAGCACAACAAGGCTCGCAACCTGGAGATCGCGTGCTCCAGGCTGGACGGGACGGTGGTCATGCCGGGGCAGGTGTTCTCCTACTGCAGGGCGGCGGGTCCGACGACCGCGTCCGCGGGGTACCTGCCCGCCCTCACATTGCTGGGTGACACCCTCGTGCCGATGACGGGCGGGGGCCTCTGCCAGCTTTCAAACATGATATTCTGGATAGCCCTCCACCTGGGATTCCGTATTCTGGAGCGGCACAGGCACTCGTTCGACCTCTTCCCCGACTCGAATCGGACCCTTCCGTTCGGATGCGGCGCGACCGTGTTCTACAACTACGTAGACCTCAGGGTGAGAAACGAGCTCGAATTCCCGGTGCTCCTGCGATTCCGGGTGGGGGACGGAGTGCTGGCAGGCAGCGCTTTCGGCCATCGAGCACTCCCGTTCAAGGCGACCATGTTCGAGAGCGATCACGCTTTCTACCGTGCGGAAGGCGGTCTGAGGCGACGCAACAAGATATGGAGGCGCGTCAGCGACGAGTCCGGCGACCGCGTCGAGCTCATCTGCGAGAACGACTGCCTGGTACTATACGGGTACACCGGCGACACGTGTCGGCAGATCACAGGCTGAACCTGGAGCTCCCTTCCCTGGGTTTCTCGAAAAGACGCTTCCTCACCGCGGGATCGTCCACCGACGAGACGAATGCGCGGACGACGGCCGGGTCGAACTGAGTCCCGGCACACGTCGAATGCGTCGGCGACTGAGATCAGACGCGCCCCGAACGGAATGGAGTCGCCCCGGAGCCCCTTCGGATACCCGTTACCGTCGAACCTCTCGTGATGAGATTCGATCATCGGGGCGGCCGACCTGAGCCTCTCGACCGGCCGCACCATGTCCGCTCCCCAGACCGGGTGCATCTTCATTACATCCCACTCGTTGGTGTCCAGTGCTCCCCTCTTTGTCAGTATGTCGCGGCTGACCTCGATCTTGCCCACATCGTGCAGGAACGCCGCGATCCTGAGCGTCTCCAGGGTGTCGAGGTCCACGCCCATGCGCGAGGAGATCCATTCCGTGTACCGCACGACCCTCTGGGTGTGCCAGTAAGTGTAGTGGTCCACGCTGTCCACTATCGCGAGCAGGACCTGGGCCGAACCAACGAGGCCCATGGGGTCGCCGCCCGGGCGGACGATGCTCGCGAAGGCGTTGAAGTAGCGGAGCGCACGGCCGGTGCCGGTCGTCTTGGCGAGGTTCTTGTCGAGGCTCGCCGACCTGTACAGGTCCTCCTTGTTCGTCGCGTCGTCGGGGAAGACGGCCATCCCCACCGCGACCGTGAGCTTTCCCCCGGGGAGCAGTTCGCGCCCGGGGAAGGGGTAGTTCTCGATTTCCTCGGCGATCCGGTGCAAGATCTGCCTGCCCGTATTCGCATCGGTGTTCGGCAGTATGAACCCGAAGTCGTCCCCGCCGTAGCGCGAGATCGTCCCGCGCTCGCCGATCACTTTGGAGGCTATCATCACCACGCTGCGAAGCGCTTCGTCGCCGTGCGTGTGCCCCATGGCGTCGTTGTAGAATTTGAAGTAGTTGATGTCGAGCAGCCCGAGCACCAGCGGCCTCAGGTGTTGGCGCGCCTCCTTCAATTCCGTCGCCAGTTGCTCGTGGAAATACCGGTAATTGTGCGCCCCCGTGACGGCGTCCGTGTAGCACATGGCGGTGAGAGCCGCCGACTTCGCGATGTGTTCTTCCAGGGACGCGGCCATCTCATTGAACGCCCTGGCGAACGAGGATACCTCGGCGGGGCCGTCTTCGCTCAGTTTCTCGAACGCCTTCTTCCGTCTGATCCTGGAGATGCCTTCCTCGAGTTGCTTGAACGGCCGAAGGGCTGCGGCCTGGAGAACATACGCCAGCACCGCCGTGACTAGGACCGTGCCCCAGGCGGTCTGCAGAGCGGTGCGCCGGACGTAGGATATTGTCGAGTTGTACGCCGTGCGGGTGGTGGAAGTGTGAATGTAGATGGTCTCCCGGCGCGAGGCGTCCTGGAAACCGGCCCTCGCGACGAGGAGGTCGGTCGGCGTCCTTGCGACGCTGAGTTCACCCGCGGCACCCGGGTAGTCCGGAGGCCCGGCCGGAAACATCTCGCTGTAAGCGGGGGAGGCGATGAAGACGTCCCCGCAGGATATCGCGATTGGGCGGCCGACTATGTCCTCGATCCCCGCCAGCCACCGTTCGTCGAGGAGGCGACCGATGAGCAGGCAGCCATTCGGCGATCCCATTCCGCCGTCCTTCAGTATCGGCGCGCAGGCTGTCAGGTAGATGCGGTCGGAATGGCGCTGGACCCCGAACGTGCGCTCGCCGCGAAGAGCGGATGCCACCTGCTCGTCCGAAAGGGGGGAGACGTCCAGGGGCGCGGGAACGCTGTAGCTCGCCGCCATCCTGCCGTCCAGGCCGATCACCGCGACCGCGTCCACTCCGTAATTCTGGGGGAGCCACCTGGTCACGTTCTGCTCCATCCAGCGCGGGTTGTCCGCCGATATGGCGGCGTACATCTCGTCCCACTCCGCGTAGTCCCGGGCGTACTTGAGGAGCGCGGACGCCTGTTCCAGTAGCACGGCCTTGGCGCGCGAATTCGCCGAGCGGACCTCGTTGTCCTCGATTCTCAGGAGAACCCCTGTGACGACTTGATTGGTAACGAGGTAATAACTCAGCAGGGGCAAGAAGGCTGCCACCAGCAACAGTACAACTACCTTGGTGCTCAGCGAACGGAGCCGCGCCACACGGTGTCCCTCCAGTGATCGCCGGACCCTGGTCCGGGTCATTCCGACAACAGTCGTGTATGCCAAGAACGACTCATCGCGTATCTTCGACTTCTGCTTCCGCGTTTCCCTGGTCGGGCATCGTGCGCAGCGCGTCTCCGGCCCGGGTGAGCGACTCTCCCACGCTTCCGCACGGAAGCTCGAGGACCCGGAATGAGCCCCGAACGCCGGGGACGAACCTCCACGGAGCCAGGGAACGCTCGACGCGAACGACCCTCCAATCACGTGAAATGAACACCGCGTCAATCGGGAAGCGCATGAAACAAGTATGTATGGCACGGCACGGCTCGAGAACGAGGCCGTGACCGGGCGGCATTTCCTTCTCGAACATGAGACCGCGGAGCCGCCGGATGAACGTCACCGCCAGAGTCGCCGACGAACACAGTTCCGTGTTCCTGGTGGTATTCACGATCCTCATCCGTGGTTCTCCCGAGACCCCCGGGGACATGCCGGAGGATTTGGATTACCCGGGCCGAATAACAGAATGACGACCGCGGGCTGGTGCGGCCGTGTTACATGCCCGACACTTCATTCAATCGGAAGACACGAACGGTATGTTAATAGGTTAGATCTTGAATGTCCGCGGACAGATTAATTGCAGACTAGCTAATTGTAGATACGCAACGGCGGTGTGAGGCCCGCGGCGACCCGGAGGTGTACCGTGTACGGCTTGTTTGCAGGGATCTCGGCGGTGACTTGGCGGCAGTTCGTAATGATAGCGGTCGGGGGACTGCTCATCTACCTCGCCATTGCGAGGGACTACGAGCCGGTGCTGCTCCTGCCCATCGGGTTCGGGGCAATACTCGGGAACATCCCGTTTTCCTCCGCCGTGGGACCCTCGGGGCCGCTGACGATCTTGTACAGGGCCGGTATCGCCAACGAGCTCTTCCCCGTGCTGATATTCATCGGGATCGGCGCGATGATTGATTTCGAACCGCTGCTCGAGAACCCGGCCATGATATTGTTCGGCGGAGCGGCCCAATTCGGGATATTCGCCACGGCGGTACTCGCGGCCATGCTCGGGTTCTCGCTCAAGGAGGCGGCGGCCATCGGCATCATCGGCTCCGCCGACGGTCCGACGACCATCCTCGTCGCGGCCCGGTTCGCTCCACGGCTGCTGGGTCCGCTCTCCGTCGCGGCCTATTCTTACATGTCGCTTGTGCCCGTGATTCAGCCGCCCGTCATCCGGTTGCTGACTACGCGGTCCGAGCGTTGTATAAGGATGCCGCACCCCGGGGGGGCGAAGACGCCTAAGATCGTGAAGATACTCTTCCCCATAGCCGTTACCCTGCTCGCCGGGGCGATTGCGCCGATGAGCGCCGCCCTCGTCGGTCTCCTCATGTTCGGCAATCTGCTTCGGGAGAGCGGCGTGGTCGAGCGTCTTTCCAGGTCCGCCCAAAACGAGCTGGCAAACGTCGTCACACTGTTCCTCGGGATCACGATCGGCGCGAGCATGGAGGCAAACACGTTTCTCAGCCCTAGAACCCTCTTGATACTGGCCATGGGCCTGGGAGCGTTCGTCTTCGACACCGCCGGAGGGATCCTGTTCGCCAAGTTCCTCAACTTGTTCCTTCGGCACAAGATCAATCCGATGATCGGAGCCGCGGGCATCTCGGCGTTCCCGATGTCCGGTCGGGTCGTCGCGAAGATGGCCCTCAGGGAGGACGTGACTAACCACATAATAATGCCCGCCATGGGCGCCAACGTCGCCGGCCAGATCGGTTCGGTGATCGCCGGCGCGCTGGTGCTCTCGCTGGTCAAGTGAAGGGGGTAATGGAACCACGGCGGCGTTGGAAGACCAGGCCCTGCGCGACTCGGTGATGCTCATGATCAAGGGGATGGCGGGGACCATCCTCACCATGTTGATCCTCACGGGGTTCACGACCCTGCTGAGGATATTCGGACGGGGACGGGACACGGGTTGACCGTCCGGCGATAGGACCCGTCCAAGGCGTCTCGACACCCCTCGGTATAATGGCCGGACGCAGTTTGTCCGATATTTAGGTGTGAGGATGGCAGCGCCGGGGGGTGTTGTGATGAAGTTTCGGTTCGCATTCAAGTTGGGAGGGGCGATGGCGGCGCCCCTCATTCTAGTGCTCATCGTCGGATGGCTGGGAGTCTCGTCGCTTTCCAGGGTCCACGGCTACGTGCACCAGATAGCCTCCGACCAGATGAGGGTAGTTGACCTGACCACCCAGATCCAGACCGAGACCGGGCTGTACCGGCAGTGGGAACTCCAGCACATCCTCAGCACCACCATCGGGGAGATGGACGACTACAAGACGAGGGCGGAATCCTCCGCGAAGTCCATCCGAAAGACGATGGACGAACTCCTCGGGGTCGCGTCCGGCGAGATCGCCGATGCAGCCGCCGGGCTGGCGAAGGCCTGGCAGGCGTACGAGGCGACACACGCCCCCCTCATTGAACTCAGCTTCACGGACCGCAAGAGCGAGGCCCTGAACTACCTCAGGGGCGAATCGCGCGAGGCCCTGTACGAGGTGGAGAAGAGTCTCCGGTCGCTGATTTCCCTCGCGCGAGACAAGTGCAAGGAGTGCGAGACGGAAGCGGCCAAGGTGTTCGGGGGTTCGCGCCGGCTCGTGGTAGTCGCCTCGATACTCGCCTTCCTCATCGGCGTTCTCTCCACGTTCATCCTCACCAGGGCGGTGGTCAGCCCGCTGACAGAGCTGGCCCGCGCCAGTAGGATGGTGGCTTCGGGGGACCTGACGCACGAGCTCAAGGTCAGGCGCACGAGGGACGAGTCGGAGGAGGTATCCAGGGCGTTCGCGGGGATGGTGTCGAGCCTCAAGGAGCTCATCCACCAAGTGTCGGACGGGGAGGAGAAGGTATCGCACGCCAGCACCTTGGTCTCGACTGAGGCGGGGGGTGTATTGTCGGCGACCGAGCGGATCGCGCAGTCCGCCAGGACGGCGGCGTCCTCCGCCGCGGAGCAGCTCGGGGCGATGCAGAGCGCCACGAGGATAATGTACGAGCTTCAGAAGGCAATCGAGGATATTGCCGACGGCGCCCAGGAACAGAACGCGGCCGTCGCCGATACTCTGTCGGCGGTCAAGAGCATGAATTCGGCGATACGAGAGATGGGGGACGCCGCCGGAGACGTCGCCTCCGCCGTGGAGCGCAGCAAGTCGGCTTCGGATACGGGCGTGGCCGCCGTCGAGCGGGCGCTCAGCGGCCTCGACGCGATAAAGCAGAGATCGCAGGACGCCACGGAGTCCATGCGCGAATTCGGAGGGTCCCTCGACAGGATCACCCAGATACTCCAGACGATCAGGGACATCGCCGACCAGACCAACTTGCTGGCACTCAACGCCGCCATCGAGGCGGCCAGGGCCGGTGAGCACGGTCGCGGGTTCGCGGTGGTCGCCGACGAGGTGAGGAGCCTGGCCGACAGGGCGGCCAAGTCAACGAAGGAGATAGGGGACCTGGTTCAGGAAGTCGAAGCACACGCGGCCGACGCCGAGCGGTGTGTTAGGAGCACTTTCGAGGAAGCGTCCAGCGGTAGGCAGCTGGGCGACGAGGTGGCCAAAGCGTTGAGCGAGGTTCTGTCCGTGGTCGCGGAAGCGGGGGACAAGATCGAGGGCATCCTCCGGGGCATCAGGGCACTGGGCGAGCACGGTGACGCGGTCGGCCGCGCGTCGGAGAGGGTCGCGGCCGTCACGGAAAGGAACAGTGCGGCGACGGAGGAAATGAGCGCCGCGAGCAAGGAAGTCGTCGCCGCCGTGGACCAGGCGCGGGCACTCGCGGAGAGGAATTCGAGGGTGGTGGAGGAGGTATCTTCGAGCGTGGCCCAGATGAAGGCGTCGGTGACGGGTCTCACCGCGGCGGCCGATTCGCTCGGGGAGATCGCCCGGAACCTGCGCGTCTCGGTGGGAAAGTTCAGGATAGCGTGAATGGCGGCATCCCGCGGGGCCCCTCGTCAGAGGGGCCCTTCCGTTCGGGGATACCTCTTGAACACGTCCCTCAGCCGGGCGAGGGCGAAAACATTGCAGGCGTGCAACATCAGGAAGAGGCCTACACAGAGAAAGGCGACGGCCGCCGCGCCGGGCTCGACGGGAAGGCTCTCGACATCACCGCGCGACATGCCGCACAGGTCGAGAAGGCGTTTCAGGGCGGAATACTTGGGCAGCATGAGGGCGGAGACGGCTTCCTGGAAAGAGAACCCGTACAGTCTAGGCACGACCAAGATCCACCCGGTGAACCCGAGAGAGAACAAGAGCAAGGCGAACACGAGATTCGCCGAACGCCATGGGGTCGGGCCGTTCCAGTCGAACGCCAGCGAGAAGGTGCCGATGAAGAGGAAGTATGAAAGCGCCTCGGAGGCGTGGAACAGTGCGCCGATCAGGAACGCCGAGACGGCCACGTGGCGCAACCTGCGGCCGAATCCCCCATTGACAAGCGCGGTCGTGGCCGGGCAGAAGTATTTCGCCCACTTCAGGGGCCCGGGCAGGATGCGGCCGGCCAGGTAGAGCACGGCGCAGGACAGCGCGAGTAGCGCCGTCCTCGCCGACCCTCGGGCGCCTCCCCCAATGTCGAACCCCGATGCCCCGGCCGTGTCCACGCAATCCGCCCCCGATGAACAACGTATTCGCCGCAGCGCTTGCCCGTGCGGGCGGCATCGGCGGACCCGAACGCGGCGCGGTAACCCCCGGGTGGCGATCCCACGATATATGTGCGTAGGGGGGGGAGGCTTCCCCGCGCCGTGTGCGGCGGGGACTGCGTCTTATGAAGTTGCGCAAGAGAAGCCTGATCATTACGGGAATATCGGTCGCCTGCCTTACCGTCGTTCTGCATTATTCAGCACAGGCCGTATTCTTGAAGAACTTGTCGAGGTTCGAGGATGTTGAGACCGACCGCAGCGTGACCACGGCACTGAACACTGTAAGCGATCACCTCAGGCACATGAAGGCGGTGGCGGCCCGGTGGGCGGCGGACAGCCGGACGCCCCGGTTCGCGCGGGACGGAGACATCGGCGGATTAGGGCCGGATCTCCGGGAATCCCTGCTGGATCTCGGCGCGGACTTCGTTCTCGCGTTGGATGATTCCGGCCGATTCTTGTACGGTGGCGCCCTGGATCGGGAGACACCGGGCGGCGCCGGGCTTCCGGCCGGCATATTCGACCACCTATCCGCGGACAGCGTCCTGTTGAGGCCGCGCGAGCGGGACGGAGGCGCGTCGGGCTTTCTCAGCCTTGGGGACGTACCCCTCATGGTCGTCTCGGAGCCCATGCGCAGAGACGGGGACGAGCCGGAAGATGCGGGCTGGTTGGTCGTCGGGGCGTTTCTCGACGAACCCGTAACGAGACGACTGAGCGAATTCGCGCGCCTGTCTCTTACGGTGTTGCCCCTGTCACACCCGGAAGTCCGCGGAGCCTTACTGGCCGAGCCACGGCCGCCGGGCGGGTACGTGCGTTTCGACCGGGGCGACTCGGGTTCCACATTCGCCTGCGCGCTCGTGACGGACCTCTACGGTCAGCCGTGTTTCGCCCTAGGCATCGAAACACCGAGCGCCGTTGCGCACGTCCGCAGGGCGCTTTTTCTCGTCAGCGCGGTAGTCTTCGCGGCGACCGGGGCGTTGGGATTGGTCATACTCCTGGTCGTCGAACGGACGATCTTCTCGCCGCTTGGTCGCCTGGTCAAAGGCGTCAAGGGAGTCGGAACCGTGGGAGACCTGTCACTGAGGGTACCCGCGGATGCCAACGACGAGGTGTCGAACCTGGGGCGGGAGATAAACAGGATGCTGGACGCTCTCCAGTGGTCCGAGGCCGAGATGAAGAAGAGTGAGGCGATACTCCGTCGCATCAATGAGAGCGTGTTGGACCTCATCACCCAGGTGGACACGCAATGGGTCTGCCAATTCGCGAGCGCTTCGCACAAGACGGTTCTCGGCTACGAGGTTTCCGAGCTGGTCGGAAAGCCCATGCTGCAGCTCGTGCACC
>JANLGA010000003.1:34073-41814 GCA_024653225.1 Bacillota bacterium
CGTCGCGGGTTCTCGCGCGAGGAGCAGGGTGGAGTTTCGGTTTCGGCACGCGAGCGGCCATTACGTGTGGCTGGAGACCACCGGGAGCCCCCTCCTGGAAGGCGACAGGGTAGCCGGAGCCATACTGGTGAGCCGGGACATAACAGAGCGTAAGCACGCCGAACAGCAGCTGCAGCACAGGTTGGCGTTGGAGGAGGCCGTGACGCAGGTCGCAACGGAACTGGTTGCGGGAAAGACGCCGGACCTGAAGAGAATACTGGAGGTGCTCGGCGGGGTACTGGATGCGGACAGGGCTTTCATCTTCCAGTTCAGAGAGGGGATCGAGGGCAAGAAGCCGGGGTTCGAGTGGTCAATGACGGGCGACAGGCGGATGTCGGGGACGATCGAGTCCATTGACATCGCGGAGGTACCGTGGTGGTCGCGGGCACTCCGAGACGCGGGTAGCCTCAGGCTCAGCGATGTCTCCGAGCTTCCGTTGGAGGCGGCGAACGAGAAGGGCATTCTCGAGTCAAGGGGCATCCGGTCGCTCCTCGCGGTACCGGTGTTCTGCTCCGGCGAACTGCTGGGGGTCATGGGATTCGGCAGCACCGCGGGACCCCGGGACTGGCCGGAGGGCGATGCCCACCTGCTCAGGGTGGTCTCGGAGATGCTGGCCGCCTACGTCCAGCGGAAGCACAGTGAGGACGCACTCCGCGAGAGCGAGGAGAGATACAGGACGCTCATCGAGAACCAGGACGAGGGCATCGGCATACTCGACCTTGAAGAGAATTTCATGTTCGCAAACCCCGCGGCGGACGCCATATTCGGGGTGTCTCCGGGCGGCCTCGCAGGCCGCAATCTCAGGGAGTTCGTGGACTCGGAGAACTTCGAGATAATACTGACCAACACCCGCATGCGGCCCACGGGGATCAAGACCACGTACGAGATCGAGGTATACCGCCCGAGCGGGGAGAAGCGCGTGCTGTTGCTCACCGGGGCGCCGCGATTTGACAGCCGCAGGGTGCTCATCGGCACGTTCGGGATCTTCCGCGACATTACGGAGCAGAAGCAGGCCGAAGCGGAAATCAAGTACCTGAGCTTCCACGACAAGCTGACGGGGCTTTACAACCGCGCCTACTTTGAAGAGGAATTGATGAGGATCAACGCGCAGAGGCAGCTCCCGATAAGCATAATCATGGGCGACGTGAACGGTCTCAAGCTGGTCAACGACGCGTTCGGCCACCACGAGGGAGACCGTCACCTCGTCGAGATGGCCCACATACTGAGGGGTTGTTGCAGGAAGGAGGACGTGGTGGCGAGGTGGGGCGGCGACGAGTTCGTGATGGTGCTGCCCAAGACCTCCCACAGGACCGCGACGGAAGTGTGTGACAGGATAAGGCAGGCTTGCCGCGAATCCGCCCGGAATCCCCTCAAGCTCAGCATTGCGCTCGGCACCGCGACGAAGGAGACCCCCGGCGAAAGCATCCAGGAACTGTTGAGGGAAGCGGAAGACAGGATGTACAGGAACAAGTTGCTGGAGAGCAAGAGCACCAGGAGCTTCATCTTCCTGTCCCTTCAGAAGACATTGAGGGAGAGGAGCCACGAGACCGAGGAACACGCGCAGCGTCTCCAGAAGATCGCGTTGAGGATCGGCCAGGCCCTCGGACTGTCCGACAGCAAGCTTGACGAACTCTCCCTCCTGGCGGCCCTCCACGACATAGGGAAGATAGCGATACCAGACAGCATACTCCTGAAGCCCACGCAATTGACCGCCGAGGAATGGGAGACGGTCAAGAGGCACCCCGAGATCGGCTACAGGATAGCGGCGTCATCGCCGGAGATGGCGCCGATCGCCGAGGCCATCTTGAGCCACCACGAGCGGTGGGACGGAACGGGCTACCCCCAAGGCCTGAAGGGGGACGAGATACCCCTCACCTCGAGGATAATCGCCGTCGCCGACGCATACGACACCATGACGCACAGGAGGCAATACAAGGAGGCGATCCGCGGCGATGAGGCATGCCGCGAGATCTCGGCGAACGCGGGCACCCAGTTCGACCCCGAAGTGGTGAGGGCCTTTCTCGGGGTCGTCCCCGAGCTCCAAGACGCGTGAGATATCGGGCTCACTTGCGGATTCCGCTCGCCTCGACCAGTGACTTCATTTCCTCGAATGAGCTATAACCCTCGACATAGTCGGCCACGGAACCGTCCGCCCTGGCGAACACGATCTTCGGGATCAGCTGGACCCCGTACTTCGCCGCCAGCACGGGCTGCCTGTATACATCTATAGTAAGGACTAGCACTTTCCCGCCGTAGTACTCGGCCAGTCGGTCCAACACGGGTTCCATTTCCCGGCAAGGGGCGCACTTGTCCCACCCGAACTTTATGACCATCGGGAGCCCCAGCTCGATCGCGTGGGATATGTGGGATTGGTCGGCGTTACGGATGTGCCATTGCGATTGAACCGGCGTCGGTTCCTGCTCGACCCGTTTCCCGCACCCCGTCGTGACCGCTCCCAGGACGGCGAGGCCGGCGACGACCGCCACACACGACAATGCCGCTCGAGACATGCGTTTCCCCCCGTGCAGCACTAGGCCGCCATGTAGATCAGGTAAGCGCCGGCAATGCACATCAGAACGCCGGTCGCCTTGCGCGCGAAGTCAATACCCGTTGCGAACCGCCGGATACTCGCTTCCACCAATCCCCACGAAAGTGCCGCGGCGAAGATGAGGGCGCAGTGACCGAGGCTGTACGCCGTCATCAGTACCACCCCTCGGAGGGGCTGGGCTCCCGCCGCGAGGAATCCGACTATCGCGGCGAGCATCGGCGTCGCGCACGGGGTCAGGACGGTACCGAAGAGGAATCCGAAGAGGAACGCCGACCCGCAGGTCGCGCGGCGGCTGACCAAGGCACACGCGTTCCACTGGAGCGGGCCGACCCACCCCGTCACCAACAAGCCGGCGACGACCAGCAGCGCCCCGAACCCGATTGACGCCTGCCTCATGCCGAGCGCGAGCGACCTGCCCAGGAAAGCGGACAGCGCACCCAGCGCGGAAAGTGACGTGGTGGTGCCCGCTGTAAACGATAGGGCCGTCAGCATGCGCCGGTGAACGGGCACGGCCGACGTCACCGCGCAGGCCGCGGGCAGGGCCGCCAGCACGCACGGGGATGCCGAGGACAGGATGCCTCCGATAAACGCGACGAGCACCGCACCCGCCGCGCTGATGTCGTTCGGATGGGGGAGCGAAAACCCGCCCATGGTTCCTCCCTACCGAGAACGGGGATGTGTCGCGCCGTTCATTCTATCATTCGCCGAGACATCTATCAATCAGTGTATCCTGAAGCGGTACGCGTGAACGCCGACGGGATGGCGAGGGCCACGGCGAAGCCCACTGCGGGGCAAAGCGCCGCAAATGAGAGCGCCGCCCCGATCCCCATCCTGTCGGCGACGGCCCCGACGAGGAACACGAGGATGCTTCCGGCGGCTTCCCCGGCCCACACCAGGCCGGCGACCGTGGCCATTCCTTCAGACACGGCTTCCTGCGCCATCACGGTCAACGCCGGGAGGGGAACACTCAGGAGAACGCTCCCGAGGGCGAGGATGAGCGGGAACATACTCCCCCTTGCGTGCGTTGCGAGCAGCAGGGGCCCGATTGACGACAGCAGGCCCGCGCGGATGACCGTGCTTCGCCCCAGCCTGTCGGAGAGGTGTCCCCCCAGGAGGTATCCGAGCCCTTCCGCGCCCAGGAAGACGAACAGCGGCCACTTCGTGGACTCGACTGCGACGCCCCTGGACTCGACCAGGTAGACTCCCAAGAATGATGAGAAGGAGGCCGCTATCCCGCTGCGGAACGCGGCGACTATGAACAAGAGTGCGAGGAAGCCTCGTTTTTCCCTTAGTGCATGCGCCAGGCCTGCCGCTGTCTCGCGGCCCTCGACCCTGGCATTGAGGGGCGCGTATCGCAACAGGAAGGGGAACAACAAGAGGGCGGGAACCGCGGCCAGGTAGCTGCGTTCGAGCCCGAAGCGACCGACGAGGCTCAAGACGTATACCGGCCCGAGGGCGATCCCGATGCTTCCGCAGGTCGCGAACGTTCCCATTGCGAGGCCGCGGCGTCCCTCACCGACAATGGACGCGAGTTTGGCGCCCTGGGGATGGAACACGGAGGAACAGACACCCCCGATCACCGCCGCGGCCCCGATCGCGGCGGGGTTGGACCAGCGCCCGATGGAACTCAACGCCAGCGCGGTGATGGGGACCGCCAGGGCGGTGCACCCGAGCCAGCCGGTACGGTCCGTGATGAAGCCCGAGACCGGCTGCGGTAGACCCTTCGACAAATTGTACGCGCCGATCAGGAGACCGGCATCACCCTCGCGCAGGCCGGTCTCCGCGAGGGTGATGCCGGTCTTCTCGACTATGAGGGGCATCATAGCCGGAAGAAACGGCAAGTAGCAATCGTGAACGATGTGCCCGAGGCTGAGGGCGAGCAGGGAAAATATCGTGTAGTTGTGGGGCTGGCGCACTCGGTGGTCCTCCTTCGGGGGGACCCGGCTGGTTCACTGCCACGGGATTTCGGGCATGCCGGTCGCGATCCCTTCTCGTCCGCCGAGGCATCGGAGCCTCAATCAAAGACAAGCAGTGGCTTCACGCGCGATCTCGACCCACCGGGTGAGCCGCTCGGGATGCCCCTCGACCGTGTGAGTGTCTTTCAAAATGATCTCGACCACGCAGCCCCCAGTGACCGTGATGCCGTCCCGAAGGATCTTGAGTATGAGGTCAGGACTGAGTTCGCCCACGAGCAGCGCGGGATTCGGCTTCCATGAAAGGATGAAATCCCTCCCTAGCGCCTCGGCTGCAATCCGGAGGTCGGCCCACGGGCTCACTGACACCCGTCGGAGGCGCGGGATCCTCTTCACGATGTCGAACTTGCGGGTCAATGGTTCGCAACAGCCGTAGCAGTTGAGGCCGAACCTCGCGAGGAGGGGTATCTGGTATCTCAGCGCGAACTCGTCATGCATGGCGGGGGAAACGTGAGCGTATTCCTGCGCCTCCGCAAATCCCCAGAGGTCGCGAAGCCGGAGCCCTCTCTCGGACGACCCCGGCTGCGGCAGCTCGTCCGTGTATCCGAGTCCGCCCGAACCCACGTAGTCGGCCCGGTTGTTGAGTTCCAGGAGGCCGTCCGCCTCCACGCGGTCGAGCAGGCGCATCGTTCCCCGCATCAGGATGTCCATGGCTTCGTGCACCCAATTCGGGCGGTCAATCATGTCAATCATGAGCTGCTCCAGGCCGCGAAGGCCGGCCAGGGTCGCCACCAGGCTCGTGTCCAGCCGTACCCTCCGGTTCAATCGGACGTCGAGGATGTCCCCGAATACGTCCTCGACAGCCTGGAGGTTCGAACGCGTCGCCTCCCAGTCCACTTCCACGTCCGGGGGCTTCAGGCCCTCGATGTCACGGGGGTCCTTTATCGCGGCGTCGAAGGCGTAGCTGCCGCCAGGGTCGGACGAATACTTCCTCCGTATGCCGATGCCCCACCCGCTCGAGGTGTAGACCAGGGGTACCGGCAGGACCGGTTCTATCACGTAATCGTCGGGCAGGTTGTCCCAACGGTAGAGCGTCTTGCGCAGGTACCATTCGTAGTCCCGCCAGAACGGGTCGCTTATGGTCATGGACTCCAGGGGGAGAATCTCCCTCCAGGATCCTTCAGGGAACACCAGTATCATGGGACGAGCACCCTGGAGGCCGTTGTGCCGTTTCCACAAGTCGCGCTTTTCCGTCTGTTGGGGAGCGTGGGAGACCTCGGCCACGAGCTTCGCCATCTCCCGCAGCAGCTTCCTCTCGGCGGTTGCGGGCGCCCTTGAGGGCCCCATCGCCGGTTCGAGCGGTACCCACTCGTTGAACAGCTCCCACTTCCGCGATGTCCTCGAACGTTCCACTGACTCCGGACGTACCGGCATCCCGGTATCCCCCCAGTTTCATTGCGAGCCTCTTGCTGAAGTGATACTTCACTGCGGGCGTGCAGGGTCCTTCCGTGCCCGCTTCCCTCGCAGGAGGAATTCGCATCGTAAGGCGAGAACCTTGCGGCAACGCGGAAGCAGCGGGGGGATCTCGTTGACGGACCTGGCAGGCATCGGAGCAGCCATTGTGGCAGGGGACGCCCAACTCGTCGTCGGGCTCGTGCGCGAGGCGCTGGACCGGGGCGCCTCCCCGGAGGAGTTGCTGAGCAGGGAGATGATCCCCGCTATGGAGGCGGTAGGGGATCTATTCGCGCGAAACGAGATATACGTCCCGGAGATGCTGGTGTCGGCGAGGGCGATGAACGCGGCCCTCGAAGTGATCAGGCCCGGATTGACGGCGCGCGGTTCTCCCTGGGCGGGCAAGGCGGTCATCGGGACCGTCCGGGGAGACCTGCACGACATAGGCAAGAACCTCGTCAAGATGATGCTGGAGGGTGGCGGGTTCCAGGTCGTGGACCTGGGGACCGACGTGCCGCCGGCGGAGTTCGTCCGGGCCGTGAGGGCGGAGAGGCCCACGCATCTCTGCATGTCGGCACTGTTGACCACCACGATGAGGGCGATGAGAGAAACCATCGAGGCACTCGCGGCGGAGGGCCTGAGAGACCGCGTCAAGGTGATGGTGGGCGGGGCGCCGGTGACGCCGGGATACGCCGCGCACATTGGGGCGGACGGTTACGCGCCCGACGCCGGCTCCGCGGTCAAGCTGGCCAAGGAACTCCTCGGGGCGTCCTGAAACGGTTTGGGTCGCGCTATTCGAGGGTCACAATGAGGAGGCTCCTCCCCTCTCCGTTCACGGCGAGACTGCGACCCGAGGGACTGACGGATATCCCGCCGCCTATCTCGGCGGGGAGCCTCGAGAGGGGGACGGGTTCCTCGAGGCCGGGTCCGGTCATCCACAAGACGGAGTGGTCCTGCAACGGGGTCTTGTGGAAGAATAGAAGCCTCCCGTCGGGCAGCAACGCGAAGTCGGTCAACACCGCACCCGAGCGGAAGCCGCCGACCTCGGCGAGGTCCAACCGCGAAATGACGGTTCCCCTGAAGTCCATTCTCGCCATCGACCCGTCCCGCTCGAGGACCACGAGCGAATCGTGACTGGGACGGTACACCATTCGGCCCCCGCGATTCAGGCTGACGATGTCCCTTTTCTCGAGAGTTGCCAGGTCGAGCACGACGCTGTTGTATCCGTCGTCCCAGCCCTCTTCAACGTGGGCGATCTCCCCCGGCATTATCCACCTTATGTAGCGAAACTTGCCCTCCCAATCCCCTATGATCCGGGTCTTGCTCCCCGGATCGTCAACGTTCAGGCGAAAGATCCCCTGGAGGTGCCCCGCTCCGTCCCCCAATTGCACGCCCAGGTCGCCGACGAAAAGCAGGTTCTTCCCGTCCGGAAACCAGACGGGGCTGCACGCATCCCACCCGTCGTCAATCTTCCTCCTGGAACCCGTCTCTAGGTCGTAAAGCCATATACCGCCGTCGGCATAGGCGAGGGTCTTTCCGTCCGGGCTGAGACTGTAACCCCGGCACGCCCCGCTTATCTCGATTGGGTCGCCGGAGTCGGCTCGGACGAGCCGGAGTCCGGCGTCCATCAAGACGAATCCCGTGCCGCAGGGAGTGACGCTCGCGACGGCGGGGTACTTGACATCACAGAGGACCGCGTGTCCCCCCGTTTCCAAGTCGAGTCTGACGACGCGACCGGCCTCGCTTCGGTCCGCCCCCGCGCTCGAGGCGATGGTCAGCACCGTGTGGT
>JANLGA010000003.1:41824-50824 GCA_024653225.1 Bacillota bacterium
AGCGATCGCGTCGGCGGCGCCCAGACCCACAATATCCGGCGCGACATCGCCCGGTGACACGGTCCTCGTGGGCTTCCCGGGGACGGTCCCGGTCACGGCGGCCTCGCGAGCAGCGAGCCAGAGCATGACCGGGGGACTCGCCGGATCAGCCGCCTTCGCGCGCCTCATGTGAGCGGATGCCGTCTCGACGTCGCCGTCGTACTCGGAAAGTAGGCCCCGGACGTAAGACAGGTAGGCGTCGTCTTCCGACGGGGGTGTGCCGCGGGCCTGGAGCGCCCGCTCGAGGCAGTACCGGATGTCGGGGACGAAGGACGACGCGTCATACGCCGACAGGTATACCGACAGCAAGCACGAGTACGCTCGAAACAGCCTCGAACGTTGTTCGTCCGTCAGGTCGAGCCGCGCGACCGCGTCGAGCGCCTCCCGATACGACCGCAGTTCGCCGCCGGCGGATTCCGCGCCCACTCCGGGCTGAAGGTCACTCAGGCTCATCTCCACGTAGGCGAGGCCCGCTTCCGGGTCCGCGGGATCCATCTCGTGCACCATGCCGAGGAGAGGGCGTCTCCTGTGGAAGTATTCCTCGGTGTTGGGCATCCTCTGGAGCAATCCCTTCGCCGCCGATACGAACGGCCCACGCAGGTGGGGCACCGCCCCCATCTTCTCGAAGGCGAGCTCCAGCTTGGCGTGCGCCTCGAGGAGCAAGCCGATGCCCGTCTGGGCGCGACCCCAGTTGATGAGGAGCAGGGGATCCCTTTGCCATGCGGAGTTCTTTCCGGCGATCTCCCGGTACAGGGAGTCCGCCCGCGCGAACTCCCCCTTCCCGCACATTTCGTCGGCTTCCGCGATCAGTGCCAATTCCTGCTCGCTGTACCGGACCTTCGCGTCGAGACCCATCCGGAGGTCCTCCTCGCTGAACACCAAAGCGCGCTCGGCCGCCCGGACCTCGGCGGGCTCGCCACCGGCGTCATCATCGGCCTCGCCACCGGCGTCGCCACCGGCGTCGCCACCAGCCTCGCCACGAACGTCGCCGGTGCCGCCGATCGTTTCCCGAGCCGGTTGAGTCGCTGGACCGGGCCTTCCGCCGCACGAGGCGATGAGCATCGCGGCCACGAGCAACGCGAGGCATGCGCGGAGGGAATGTCCGGTCATGTTCCCCATGGGTTCAAGCCCCCACTCATTGTCTCGGTAGTCCTGGGGTCCCCCAGACAAGACGACTGTTCCCCGCGGGGGTTCCAGGTTCCCGACGGGAAACCCTGCCGCGTTTACCGTGTGTCGCTGGATGCAAATACTTACCGGTGGAATGTCCAGGTTTCGGAAGGGGGATCGCGCATCGCCCATGGCTGCCGGCGGCGATTCGATTGTGGGAAGGCGGCTCGGCCGCCGGACAAAAGGGCAAGAGGACGATGCCGTCGCCCGTGGGTTCGCGGATGGGCCCTTGAGCCGGGACCTGGACGCCAACCTCCGGGAGCTCAAGGCGATCTTCGACAGGTGCAGCGACGTGGTGTTTCGGGAATTCGTCTTCGCGCAGTGCAACGGGACGAGGTTGGCGCTCGTCTACACGGACGGCTTGGCGGATAAGGCGCAGGTCAGCGACCAGATCATGCGGGCGCTGGCGCTCGAAGTGCCCGTCGCCGCGGGCGGGCGGAGGATCGGGAAGGGCAGGGCGCTGGAGTTCATCAAGAAGCGGGGCCTGTGCATGCACCAGATCGCCGAAACCGACCGCCTCCAGGAGGTCGTTCGAGCCGTCCTATCGGGTGACACCGTCCTCCTGGTGGACGGCCACGCGACGGCGATCGTCAACGTGGCCAGGAGTCCGGAGACGCGCCGGGTCGCCGACTCGGAGGTCGAGCCCACCGTGCGAGGCCCGAGAGAGGCATTCGTCGAGACCCTGAGGGTCAACACCTCGCTCATCAGGCGGAAGATCAAGAGCCCCAGCCTCAAGATCGAGACGCTGAGGCTGGGACGCGTCACCGGCACCGAGGTCGCCGTCGTCTACATCGAGGGCATCGCGAACGACAAGCTGGTCCCGGAAGTGAAGGATCGCCTGGGGAGGATACAGGTTGACGGTATCCTCGAGACCGGCTACATCGAGGAACTCATCGAGGACAACCCCTGGACCTTCTTTCCCACGGTCAATATCACGGAGAAACCCGACCGGGTGGCTGCGATGCTGCTCGAAGGCAGGGCCGCGGTGATCGTGGACGGGTCCCCGTTCGTGATGACCATGCCCAACCTGTTGGTGGAGTACGTGCACTCCACGGAGGACTACTACGAGCGATTCCTGTTCGTCTCGGCGGTGAGGGTGGTCAGGTTCCTGTCCCTAGTGGCATCGTTGACGCTCCCCGCGGCATACATCGCGGCGGTCAGCTTCCACCACGAGCTGCTCCCGACGACGCTTCTCTTGAGCATCGCGGCTCAACGGGAGGCGGTCCCGTACCCCGTCCTCGTGGAGGTTCTCATAATGGAGGTGCTCTTCGAGATCTTGAGGGAAGCCGGGCTGCGACTGCCGAGGCCCCTCGGGCAGGCGATAAGCATCGTCGGCGCCCTGGTGATCGGGGAAGCCGCCATACGGGCCGGCCTGGTCGCCGCGTCAACAGTGATCGTAGTGGCCGTCACCGGGATCGGGTCGTTCGTCCTCGGGTACAGGCTCAGCATCGCCTTTCGCTTGCTCAGGTTCATCTTGACGCTGCTGTCGGCCGCGCTCGGCCTCTTCGGACTGGTCGCCGGCATGGCGGTCGTGATAATCCACCTGTGCACGCTTCGTTCCTTCGGGGTCCCGTACCTGTCGCCCATAGTCCCCACCACGGTCGTGGACTTGAAGGACGTGGTGTTCCGCGCGCCGTGGTGGGCCATGTTCACGCGCCCCCGGCTCATCGCTCGGAGAGACCGGACGAGGCAAGCCCCCGACCTGGAACCCGGACCCCCCGGGGCGCGGTCGCGGGGGCGGAGGTAGACGCCGTGGCGGAGAGGGGGAGGATCAGCCCGACGCAGGCGACGCTGCTCATGGTCAGCACCGTGCTGCCCACGGCGATCCTATTCGTCCCCCCTGTGGTGGTCAGGCGCGCGAGGCAGGACGCGTGGATGTCACTCGCCCTCGCCGTCATCGTCGGACTCCTGGTCGCACGGCTCGTGATTGGGCTGTCCCTGCGTTTCCCACGGAAGACCCTGTTTCAGTACTCGGAGGAAATCCTCGGAAGGGCCGGGGGGAAGGCCGTCGGTCTCCTCTACATCTGGTGGTTTCTGCACACGGGCGCCCTCGTTATCACCGACTTCGCCGCCCTGCCGTGCATCGCCCTAATGCCGGAAACCCCATTCATAGTATTCTTCATCCTTGGGATCGCCGTGTCGGGGTACGCCGTGCGTGGCGGCTTGGAGGTTCTGAGCCGGTACAACGAGCTCGTGACCCCTGTCAGCCTCGGGTCCATCGCCCTGATATTCGCCCTGCTCACAAAGGAGATGAGGATTGAAAGGTTGCTGCCGGTATTCGACACCGGCGCGATCTCCATCCTGAAGGGGTCCGCCACCCCGGCCGGCTGGCTGGGAGAGATCGTGCTCCTCTCGATGGTAGCCCCCTATCTATCGAACGAGGCGGAGGTGGCGAGAGTCGCATACGTTTCCGTCCTGGCGGTCGGCGCCTGTGTCACCGCGGCGACGGTGGGGACGCTGCTGGTGTTTGGTCCGGACCTGACGGGCGCCTGGGTCTTTCCCGTGTTCAGCGCGGTTCGGTCGGTCGTGATAGCGAACTTCCTGGAGAGACTCGAATCGGTCGCGGTCTCCGTCTGGGTGTTCTTGGGCCTGGCGAAGATTGGGGTGTTCTACTACGCCGCGGTGCTGGGCAGCGCGCAGTGGCTCGGCTTGAAGGACTATCGCTGCCTCGTGGCGCCGACCGGGGTGATCCTCCTCGGGATGGCGCTCCTTTGCCCGAGCACGGCGGAGCTGTTCGAGTTCGCGCAGGGTGCGTTCCCGGTCTACGCCCTCACGGTGTTCGAGGTAGGGATCCCGCTGCTGCTGTCGTGCGTCGCGCGCATCCGCGGGAAGGGGGCGACGGGCGGCGCATGAGGGGTGTCGCGATCATCCTCATCCTGGCGCTGCTCGCCGCGTTTTGCGGAGGGTGTTGGAGCCGGAGGGAGATCACCGAAATAGCCATCGTGCTGGGGATGGGCTTGGACCTCACGCCGGACGGCCGCGTCGGGCTGTCACTGCAGATCGCCAGGCCCGGCGCTTTCTACGGCGGCGGCGACACGGCGGGCGGGGAGGGACGGGTCGCGTGCTGGGTGGTGCGGGGAGAAGGCGAGACCCTCGAGGAGGCCGCCGCGTACCTGGCTGGGAAGGTCCCGCGAGAGCTTTACTGGGGACACTCTGTCGTCCTGATATTCGGAGAGGAGATGGCCAGGCGGGGGGTGGGGGCCGTCGCGGACTTCTTCGGCCGAAAGAGGGAACCGCGCGAGACTATGTGGGTCACCGTGGCCGAGGGCCGGGCGAGCGACGTCTTGGAGTGCCATTCCGTGCTGGAGAAGACTTCCGCACAGGCCGCAGCCTTCCTCGTCACGATGGGGTTGGGCACCGCCGTCCGGTTCAGGGAGTTCGTCGAGAGCCTCGCCGACGAGGGGGTAGAACCCATAGCCACCCGGGTGACGGTGAGGGAAGTGGGAGTCACCCCCTGCCCGGGCGAGGCGGGAGCGGTCGGACCGCACAGGCAGGCGGAGACGTCTGGGACGGCCGTGTTCCGGGGCGACAAGCTCGTCGGATGGTTGGACCAGGCGGAGACCAGGGGCCTGCTTTGGCTGAAAGGGCGGGCGGTCGGGCAAGTATTGACGGTGCGGGTCCCGGGGAAACCTGAAGGGTGGCTCTCCTTTCGCGCGAGGCGGCAACGAGCGGAGATCGTGCCGAGATTAGAAGGCGGGAGCGTGCGGTTCGACGTCAACCTGGTCGCGGAGTTCGACATGGTGGAGCAAGGGGGCATCGGGGACTTTGCGGGACCAGACCAGATCCGTGGCTCAGAAAGGCTCCTCGCCGGGGCAATGGAAGCCGAGGCGGGGGCCGTCGTTGAGAGAGTGCGGAGCGCATACGGTTCGGACATCTTCGGCTTCGGCGACGCGTTCCACCGCAAGTACAAGAGGGAGTGGCACGAAATGAAGGGGCGCTGGGACGAAGAATTCGCGCGCGCGGAAGTGCGGATAAATGCCAGGGCATTCGTACGGGAAACCGGTCTGCTGACGATACGCGCCGAGACGGGACGGGAATAGCCCGTCGCCGGACGAGCACCGAATGGAGGGTCTACAGCCGTGGTGGTGTCAATCGTCTTGTTGCTCATCGTCATCGCACTGGTCGATGCGCCCGACCTCGTCAGGAGGAAGATGTGGGGCGAACTTGCGGCCTTCTCCATCTACTCGTTGATAGGCGCGGCCTTAGTCCTCCCGCAGGTCCTGGGGGTGAGATTACCCGACCCCACCAATGTCATCGAGGCGATATTCGCCCCGCTGGCGGACCTACTGAAATGACCCGCGACCCTGTGGCGTTTCCCTCCGGTTCGGAATACATGTAAACCGGGAGCCAAGGTTATGTAAAGGGGGAGCGTTACCGATGATGAGACGCGTTGCGGGCCAGGTCGAGTTCGTGCCTTCCCACTGCGTTCCGAAGCTGCCCCCGTGCACTCCCAGGTTGGCGGAGGCTTACGTGCCATACCAGGTCTACGGCGCCACCTTCAGCCCACCGCAGGCATTGTGCACGGGCACGGTGTTTCCCGAACTGTACAAACCCTACGTCGTGGGAGCGGCGCCGGGGGTGATGCCCCCATGCCGGTGACGATACCGCCGGAGCAGGCGGCCCTCCTCAGACGCATACACGAGCTCGAGTTCTCGGCGATTGACCTGAACTTGTTCCTGGACACGCACCCGGACGACCAGGCGGCCCTGTGCGACTACAACGCTGTGACCGGGCAGGCACAGGCCTTGCGGGAGGAGTACGAGCACCGCTACGGCCCGTTGACCGTGGCCGGTTTCGGACTGAGCCGATGCCCGTGGGCGTGGATCGAGGATCCGTGGCCCTGGGAGATCTGCTATTGAGGAAGTCGGGCATGCTCGTGTTCTCCACCCACCCGGCGCATGTCCACAAGTGCGGCGACGCGGCCGACTTTGCAGGGTCGGAACGTCGGCGGCGGCAAGCCCTGGAATTGAGCATTCAGAGAGGAGGCATGTCGAGTGTGGATTTATGAGAAGAAGCTCCAAATCCCCGTGAGAGTCTCGATACCCGACCCGAGAATGGCCGCCCGCCTCATCACCCAGTACGGCGGGCCGGATTGCACGTTTTTCAAGGGGTCTTCCGTCCTCGTCGGCGACCGGAACACACAACGTAAGACCCACACGGGGATGAAGGCGCCACTTCGAGAAGGAATTTGGAGCCCTCGGTGGTAAAGCCTACCTCAAGTCCGGCGCGCTGTGTTGTGGAGGGCAAGCCCGGCGGAACGACCGACGCGCGGGGGAGTGAGAACGTGAAGAAGGCACTGGTGGTCATGCTCGGGCTCATCGTACTGCTCTCGGGTTGTTCCTCTTCGCGACGGGCACCCTCGGGCAAGGCGAGCCGGACACCATCGGGGATGGCGGCACCGCCGGGCGAACCAGCGGAATCCCTGGCGCTGGCCGGAAGAGCACTGGCGGACGGTGACTGGCAAGAGCTCATCCGGATCGCAGAATCCCTCCGGGGTGACGAGCAATACACGCGCGTGGCCACGCACATGCTGGCCACAGCCCACCTCATGCTGGAGAACTACAATGATAACCTGAGAGCGGCGATCGCTCTGCAGAAGATGCGCCCAAAGAGCGGTGAACTGTCTGAATTCTACAAAGGTCTGTCCTCCGAATACCCTGCCAGTCCGCACGTGTTCCTGGCCTTGGGGGACGCGCACGTGTCCGAGGGCAACCTGCGGGCGGCGCTGCAAGCCTTCGAAGAGGGCATGAAGCTCAATGACAGGAACCCGCAGATTCTGGTGAGTCTGGCCGTGGTCAAGAGGAACCTGGGCAAGTCGGACGAAGCCATGGAGCTCTACCAGAAGGCCATCCAGATCGATGACAGGCTCGCCCACGCGCACGTGAGCCTGGGCGCCGCGTACCTCGCACAGCGCAAGTACTCGGATGCGGAGCGCGTCCTACGCCGGGCCACGGAACTGCGTGGGGACTACGCTCTGGCCTGGGTGAATCTGGGTCTTGCGTGCCGCGCTCGCGGTTCGCTCGACCAGGCCATAACGTGCTACCAGAAGAGCATTTCCTTGGTACCGGAACACGCGTCGGCTTACCTTAATCTGGGGGCCGCCTATTACTACAAGAAGGACTATGCCGGGGCGCGCGAGGCATGGGGCAAGGCCGTCGAGCTGGACCCCGACGGACCAACCGGCGCCAGTGCGCGCCGGAACCTGGCGCGCTTACCGCGCTGACAGGAGTCGCGTGGGATGCCGGCGAACCTCGCCGAGCCCGCGGACCACTCGGCGGCGCGCGCCGCAACGCGTGTGGTTCATCCTCAAGACGCGATTGCCGTGAGGCCTTCACATTCCCCCCTCTGCATCGGCTCCGTCGTGTACAAGCCGCTACGTAGCACTCGCTGTGTCCTCTGAATAAGGTGGGTGTGGGGCCTTCACACCGGGGAGGAGCCGGAGTCCGACAAGGGGGGTGGCCCATGGGTTGCCCGACTGCGTTGCCCGGCGCAGGGGTGCCGGATCGCGTCTATGAACGTTTGGTTCGAGTCCTCACGGGGCTGACCGGGCCCGTGCCTCGGGGAATGGCCGGGGACCCGGAGGCCGGTATTGGGAGACCGCTCGACGGTGGAGTGTACGCACATGGATCTTCTTCCGCCGCACATACACCCCGGGATGCAGGAGTTCCGTGACCCAAGGAAAACGCTCAGCGGCCGAGGCGTCCGGGTCGGCGGGTACATCCGGATATCCACGGCGAAGGACGGCCAGCTCAGCAGTATTCAGAATCAGCAGAAGCTCATAGCGGACTGGGCGAAAGCCAACGGGTACGCCCTCGTGAGATTCTACACGGACGTCAAGACGGGCGCCTACATGTACCCGCGAGATGAAATGGTTCAGATGAGACAAGACCTGAGACGGGGAGTGATCCAGGGCATCGTCGCGAAAGAGGTCTCGAGGACGTCTCGTGACGTCTTGGACATCCTGGAGTTGAAAAGGGAAATCGTATCGTATGGCGGCTTCTTCGCGACGATAAAGGAGAACTATGACAGCAGGACCGACGATGACGAATTCTTCCTGATCATCCACGGCGGATTGGCCCAGAAGGAACGCAGGACGACCGCCGGCCGAGTCAAGGTGACGCAGCTCATTAAGGCCCGAGAAGGTAAGACGAATGTCGCCGTGCCCGCGTTCGGCTACGTGCTGTCCGAGGACGGCCAACACCTGATCCCAAATCCGGACACCGCTCCGGTGTACCGGATGATGGTTGACAAGTTCCTGCAGGGATGGGGCCTCCAGAAGATAGCTCACTTGCTGAACTCGATGGGCAGCAGGACTAAGAAGGGGAGACCCTGGGGTGCCAACTCCGTAAGGGTCGTCCTGGCTAATCCGGTCTATCTCGGAATCACCATCTATAACGCCACGACGACGATAAGGGACGCAGCCGGGCGGCCGAGGAGGGTGTTGCGACCGAGATCGGAATGGATAGTCAGGCACGGAACACACCAGGCCCTGATCGGCGAAGACACCTTCCGCAAGGTCATGGAGCTTCTGGCAAGTCGGCGGGGCAAGTACGGCCACGGCTGGAGTTCGGGGCTCAGGTACTTGGGCTCGGCCGTTCTGCGTTGTGCAGTGTGCGGCGGCAAGATCTACGGCGCGAAGTTTTCGCGGTCGGGGGGAGGCTGCTATCTGAAGTACAGGTGCTTGAACCGGACCGGAACGTGTGTGCGACCGCTCAAGACGTGGGACATGGACAGGGTGGACCGCACGCTCATGGATCTGGTGAGGAGTCTCTTCACCGACGGGGAAAGGCTGCG
>JANLGA010000040.1 GCA_024653225.1 Bacillota bacterium
CACCGCGGAGAAAACGGACATCGCCACTGGGCCGAGGCAGCCATTGTAGGCGGCCGCCGCGAGCATGGTGGTCAGCCTGCCGTGGAGCGACACGGGGCTGCCGGTCAGTCTCAACACCGAATACACCACCGCGCCCTCGACGAACGTGGCGCCCACGACGGACAAGAAGGGAACGATGAACCTGTCGGGGAGTATCCTCCGCCCCACGTACCCGGCCGCAAAGCCGCACGCGCCCTTCGACAGGGCGTGTAGTCCGATGTACCTGCCCGCCGAAAGGTCCTCGAGGAGGCCCGCCCCGAATCCCACCGTCACCCCGGCGTCCGGACCGAGTATCATCCCCACGCACACCGACAGCAGCAGCGGTAGGTCGGCCACCGCCCTCGGGGCTGCCACGCGCCCTGCGAAAACCGCCTGCATGAGCCACACGACCGGGATCGAGATGAGCGGCCACACCCTCATCTCGGTCGCTCCTCCGCCGGTCGCCGTACGATGAGGACTTCTTCCATCCTCCCGAAATCGCCGGCGGGCCGTACTAGGGCGGACTTGGTCAACCCGTAATCCTCCCTCTCGACCCGCTCCACGTAACCGACGAGAATCCCCTTCGGAAACACGCTTCCCAAGCCCGAGGTGACCACCAGGTCCCCCTCGCGCACGTCCGCGTCACGGGAGAACATGGTCATTTTCACCCGCCCGTCCCCGCGACCCCCGAACACGATCCCGGCGTCCCTGGACCTTTCGACGATCACCCCCACGGAGGAATCGGGGTCGAGCAACAACATTACGGTGGACGTCCTCTCCGTCACCTTCGTGGTTCGACCGACCAGGCCCTTGCTGCTTACCACCGGGGAATCCCTCACCACCCCGTGGCGCGATCCGCGGTCGAGCACCAGGGCCGAGAACCAGTTGTCGGGGTTCCTTCCCACGACGGCGGCCGGGATGAAACTGAACCCGGACTCCTCTATGAAGCCCACCAGCTCCCTCAACCTGCGGTTCTCGCTCAGGGCTTCCTCCAACTGCACGCGGACGTAGTCCATCTCGGCGATTCGTTTCTTGAGCTCCTCGTTTTCCCGCCTCAGGGTCCGCACGTCGGAGAACCACGCGCCGACCGAACGAAGCGCTTGCGACACTCGAAAGGCCAGCGCTTGCGCCGGCAGGACCACGTCATTCACGAGGTTTTCCAATCCCGTGGTGGCGCCCCTGTCCCCGGACGTCAGGCTCGTCACCACGACGGTGACTATGACCAGCAACGCCCCCAGGATCAGCCTGCGATACCTGAAATGCCGGTCCAGGAGCATCACGCCCTTCTCGTCAGAACCTCCGGCTGTTCGGCGACACCTTTCGCAGGGTCTCTATATCCTCCAGGGCTTTGCTCGTGCCCTTTACCACGCAGAGCATCGGTTCTTCGGCAAGATGCACGGGCATCCCCGTGTCTTCAGCAATGAGACGGTCAAGCCCTCTCAGCAGCGAACCGCCCCCCGCCATGACTATGCCCCTGTCCATGATGTCGGCCGCGAGCTCGGGAGGAGTCTTCTCCAGGGTCACCCTTATCGCATCCACGATGGCGGCCACGGGCTCAGCGAGCGCCTTTCGGGCCTCCTGGGCAGTGATCGTCATCGTCCTGGGAAGGCCCGACACGAGGTCCCTCCCTCGTATCTCCATGGATTCGCCATCGTTGACCGGATAGGCGGAACCGATTCCTATCTTGATCTCCTCGGCCGTCCTTTCGCCGATCGCCAGGTTGTAGTTTTTCTTCACGTAGTTGATGATGGCCTCGTCCATCTCGTCTCCCGCAATGCGTATGGAGCGAGACGTCACGATCCCGCGCAAGGAGATGACGGCCACTTCGCAAGTGCCCCCGCCTATGTCCACGACCATGTTCCCGGTGGGTTCCGATATGGGCAGGCCCGCCCCGATGGCGGCCGCTTTCGGCTCATCGAGCGGATAGGCCTCCCGTGCTCCGGCTTGAAGGCAAGCCTCGATGACCGCCCGCCTTTCGACCTCGGTGACACCCGTGGGGACCGATATCACTATCCTCGGCTTGAACACGCCCCTCGGGTTGGCCTTGCGGATGAAATACTTCAACATCGTTTGCGTCACGTCGAAGTCCGCAATCACGCCGTCCTTCATGGGCCGAATGGCGACCACGTTGCCGGGCGTGCGCCCGATCATCTGCTTGGCCTCCATGCCGACGGCCAGGATCTCTCGCGTGTCCCTGTTGAGCGCGACCACCGAGGGCTCCTGGATCACGATTCCCTTTCCCCTGACGTGCACCACGGTGTTGGCCGTGCCGAGGTCTATTCCCATGTCCCTGGAAAAGTACTGGTAGATAGAGTTCAGCATCACGATCCCCTTCCCAACGTCAGCGCCAGGCCGCTCCCGATTCTCTCATGCTCACAAACCGTCCCTCGCCGACCACCACGTGGTCCAGAACATCTATGCCCAGGATCCGTCCCGCCTCCACCAGCCTGGCTGTGACGTCCACGTCTTCCGGGCTCGGGCTCGGGTCGCCGCTCGGGTGATTGTGAACGAGTATCACCGCCGCGGCGCTCTTCCTGATCGCGGCCTTGAATATCTCTCGCGGATGCACGATCGACTCGTTGAGACTGCCGACCAGAACCAGATCGTCGGCGTAGAGCTGGTTCTTCGTGTTGAGGAGCACGGCACGGAACTGTTCCCTGTCGAGGTGCTTCATTTCCTTCACGAACAGTTGCCCGACATCCGAGGGGCACCTGACGGGGGTCCTCGCCCGCCCGACCTCCGCCGCGGCCCTCTTGCCGAGCTCGAACGCGGCCTTGACTTGGGCCGCCTTCGCCCGCCCGATCCCCTTCACACCGCAAATCTCCTCGATCGGAGCCTCCGAAAGGTATCCCAGCTCGCGCCCCGCTCCGGCCGCGACGCGGCCGATTGCCAGGAGCTGTCTGGCGAGGTCCAGCGCGCTCCCTTCCCCGCTTCCCGTCCTCAGGATGACGGCGAGCAGCTCGCTGTGAGTCAACGCCTCGGGCCCCACCTTGAACAGCCTTTCCCTCGGTCGCTCGGTTTCCGGCAGGTCCTTCATCCGAAAGCGATACCCGCCGCCACCACTGCTCCTATCCACGACAGCCTCCGTTCCGCCGCCGGCGCCCCTCGCCATACCGCGGAACAAGGACTACCTCGCCTCTCCCGCCCTCAAAACATCAAGGCCGAACGATTTCAGGATCCTGGCGAGCCTCGGAAGCGGCAGCCCCACCACGTTGAAGTAGCAGCCTTCGATCCGCTCCACCAACACCGACCCGAGTCCCTGGACCCCGTAAGCCCCGGCCTTGTCCATCGGCTCCCCGGACGAGACGTACGCCTCGATCTCATCGGAATTCAAGGCCCTGAACCACACGCGGCTTTCCTCGTACTCGACTGCCCGGCGGCCGGTCGCCGCGTCCACGACCGCGACCCCGGTCACGACACTGTGCGCCCTCCCCGACAGCTTCTCAAGCATCATCCTCGCGTCGGCGGGATCCCTCGGCTTTCCCAGTATCTCTCCGTCCAGGGCGACCACCGTGTCCGCACCGATCACGAGTCCCGACCCGACCCTTCCGGCGACGGATTCAGCCTTCGAGAGGGCCAGGGCCTCTGCTATTTCCGCCGGCCCCCCTCCCACTAGGGTCTCATCGGCACCGCTGGGCACCACCACGAATTGGAGGCCTATCTGTCTCAGCAGCTCGATCCTGCGCGGGGAGGTCGAGGCAAGCACCAACGTGGGAGTGCCCATCGTGCGTCAGCGCCTGCCGGAATACAGCATTATCGCCAACATGACCCCCAGGGCGGTGCCGACGTTCGCGACGAATCTGACTCCGAAGGTGATGCTGAGCACGACCAGGTTCAGCGTGATGGGGGGTTCCAGTCCCCCGCCCACGGAAGCGCCGAGAAGTGGAACATATCTCGACAGGATCTGTCCGACTGCGCTCCCCGAGATGGCTCCGAAAAGCAGTATCAGGAACAGAATCCACGGGTTCCTGTCCCGCCGCATCTTTCCGCCTCCCCGGCTCCCGGTTTCCTAAATTATTCGTGCAAGCGCTGGGTTTTCCTGTCGTAGGTATTCCCCCATTTGCACCCAATCATGCCATTATCTGCCTGTGCCGCCTGCAAGGTCCACTCGGCCCGGCGGTTCCCCGGCCACGATCGTCGTCCCGTCGGCCCTGACCGCGACCGCCCCGAACCCACGGGTGGTCCGGAGGAGGTCCAGCCCCGCCCGCTCGCCCATGACGAATACCGCGGTCGAGAGCGCGTCGGCGTCTGTCGAGGAGGGGCCGATGACCGTCACGCTCATGAACGACCTCGCCGGTTGCCCGGTCCCGGGATCCAGCAGGTGGTGGTAACGGACGCCCGCGGCTTCGAAAAACCGCTGGTAGTCTCCTGAAGTCACCACGCTCTGGCCCGAGACGGTAACGGTGGCCACCAGGCCCGCCGGATCCCTCGGATGCTGGATACCGACCCTCCAGGAAGTCGAACCTGCCAGCGCCGCCGGTTTCATCCCGAGGGCGTACACGTTGCCGCCGGCCTCTATCAGGGCGGATCGTATGCCCCTTTCCACGAGGACGGCCGCCGCCCTGTCAACAGCGTACCCCTTGGCGATGCCCCCGAGATCGAGGCACATGCCCTTCTTGCCGAGGGACAGCGTGGAATTAGACCTGTCCACCGCAACGAGCCTGTAGTCCACCAACGAGAGCGCCTCACCCAATTTCTCGGGTCCAGGGATGTGCGGCGTCGTCGGGAATCCCCAGGCTTTCACCAGCGGCAGGATGGTGGGATCGAAGGATCCGCCGGTTCGCTCCGCGTGCCACAAGGCCCTCTCGACCACTTCGAGTGTTTCGGGGCTCACCCTGACCGCGCCGGTTCCGGCCGCCCGGTTGACCGCGGCGATTTCGCTGGATTCGTCGTAGGGGTCGAGGAGCGCGTCGAGCCGCTGGATTTCGGCGAGGGCCGCGGCCGCCGCCTCTCCGGCCCCCGGGCCGTAGGCCCGCACGCGGACGAAGGTATCCATCGCTATGCCTGACTTCTCCACCGGGCTCATCCCGGTCGGCACGCAGCCCGGCAATGCCGACAGGCCGACAGCAAGCGCGAGACAAGCGGCGGCCGCGGCCCGCCCCGGCCGCAGGCCCAAGGCATTCATGCACTCACCACCCCCGCCCAAAGACAAAGGCTCCCACGCGGGGAGCCCCGGTATGTCCTCTCCCTCGCGATCAGCCCGCTTGCCTCTCCTCCAGGGCACGGCGTACATCGTTTATGGCCCGGGTCGGGCACTTCTCCACGCAAGCCCCGCACAAGGTACATTTGACCGGGTCAATTCGCGCGAGGTTGTTTTCGACCGTGATCGCCCCCGACTGGCACGCCTTAACGCACGCGCGACAGCCTATGCAACCCACTTTGCAGACCTTCCTCGTCGCGGCGCCCGGGGCGGTACTCCGGCAAGCGACCTGTATGCCCTTCGACTCCGGCAGCAGTGCGATGAGCCCCCTCGGGCAGGCCTTCACGCAGTTGCCGCACGCCACGCACTTATCCTCGGCGACAACGGGCATCCCCCCGGACATCGAGATCGCGCCGAACTGGCACGCCCGCCGGCAGTCCCCGAGGCCGAGGCATCCGAATTCGCACGACTTGAATCCTCCCCCGGCGAGCACGGCGGCCCTACAACTCGGAATGCCTTTGTACGTCGCCCGGTCGCCGCAGGTACCCCCTCCCGCGCACATCACCCTAGCCACTTCGCGCTCTCCCGCGGCGGCCACCGCGACTCCGAGCACGTCTGCGATCTTCGCGGCCGTCGAGGGGCCGCCCGGCTTGCACCCGTTCGGTGGCGCCTTCCCCGCCACTACCGCCTCGGCGAACCCGTCACAGCCGGGGTAACCGCAGCCCCCGCAGTTGGCGCCGGGCAGGCAATCCCGAACCTTCGCCACCCTCGGGTCAACCTCGACGTGGAACTTCTTCCCCGCCACCCCGAGCAGTATCCCGAACACCACACCCATCAGGGCCATCACTACTATGGCGAATGTGAGCATGCACCATCCCTCCAGGATGCCTCAGAGACCGAAGAGCCCCGCGAAACCGGTGAAAGCAAGGGACATTAGCGCCGATGTCACGAACGCCATCGGGTAACCCCTCAACGGCCCGGGCACGGGGGCGAAGTCAACCCTCTCCCTTATCGCCGCGAACAAGATGAGCGCCGCGCTGTATCCCAGGGCCACCCCGAACGTGTACACCCAGGCCTCAGGCAGCGTGTAGTTGTAGGCGATGCTCATCTTCAGGAAGCCGGGCTTGGCGACTTCGGTCGCCGCTGCCAACACGGCGCAGTTCGTGGTGATGAGCGGCAGGTATATTCCCATTGCCTTGTACAGCGTTGGAGCGGTCTTCCTTATGAACATCTCCTCGAGCTGCACGAACGAGGCGATGACGAAAATGAACACCGGAATGTAAAGGAATTCCCCGATGCCCAGGGGCGCGAGCACGTAGTTCCACAGCCCCCACGACAGCGTGCTCGAGACCATCATGACGAATATGACCGCCAGGCTCATGCCGATGGACGTATCCATCGAGTTGGATATGCCGAAATACGAGCACAACGCTATGAACCTGATCAGCAGGATGTTGTATATCAGCAGCGCGCCCAGGAATATCAGGAAGTACCTTTGTACCTCGCCCACTTCACACACCTCCAACCGGAGTGGGCCTGCCCGCCGACCCCGTCGCCCTGCGGGCGGCCCGCTCGGCGAGCGCCGACTGGGCCTTGTTCAGTGCCCCCATGATCAACCCGAACGTGAGGAAAGCCCCCGGGAACGTTATCATGAAAGTCGGCGCCTGGAACCCCGTACCGAGGCTGATCAGGGTGACGCCCATCATCGTGATGCTCCCCGTCCCGAGCAACTCCCTGACGATTCCCATGACGATGAGCACGAGCGTGTATCCGGCCCCCATCCCGAGGCCGTCCAGCGTCGAAGCCAAAATGCCGTTCCTGTACGCGAATGCCTCGGCGCGTCCCAGGATGATGCAGTTCACGACGATCAGCGGGATCCACACCCCCAGCCTCGCGTATACCTCCGGGAAGTACGCCTTCAGCACCAGGTCCACGATCGTCACGAACGACGAGACGACGACCAGGAATATCGGGATCCTTATGTTGTCGGGAGTCACCGGCCTTATCGCCGAGATGACGATGTTCGAGAGCGTCAACACGAATATCACCGCGAGCCCCATGAATATTGTGTTCTCCACCTTCACGGACACCGCCAGGGCCGAGCACAGCCCTATCATCAGCCGAAGCAGCGGGTTCTCCTGCACCAACCCCCGCGTCAAGTCAATCAGCCGCACCCTCACTTTCGCACCCCCCTGCCGGCCCGCACGACGCCGAACGGCCTGGGCATCGTTGACCTGTCAATCAGCGGCGTGACCATGTTCATGAATAGTATGGCGGAGGTCACTCCCTCCGGCGCCTTCGAATACACCCTCAACAGCATCGTGATCGCGCCGCACATGATGCCGAACACGATCTTGCCCCTCGACGAGACGGGCGAAGTCACGTAGTCGGTGGCCATGAACACCGCGCCCAGCACCGCGCCTCCGGCCAGCAGATGGAACACCGGATCCACGCCCATCAAGACGCTAGCCACCGCCATGGCGCCGAGGTATGTCACCGGGATCTCCCAAGTGATCACCCTCTTCCAGAGAAGCATGGCCCCGCCGACGAGCAGAAGGAACGCCGACACCTCCCCGATGCAGCCGCCCGGGTTGTTCAGGAGGAGCGGCGCATAATATGCCGTCAAGTCGGCGGCCGCCCCGGTTTTCGCCAGCATGAGCGGGGTCGCCTTCGAGGTCGCGTCAATCCCGAGCGACCTGAACCACCCGGCCGTGAGATGCGCCGGCCACGAGAGCACGAGAATCGCCCTGGCCACCAGCGCGGGATTGAACACGTTGTAGCCCAGCCCGCCGAATATCTCTTTACCGAGCCATATGGCGATGAAAGCCCCGACGAACGGGATCCACCACGGGACGAGGGGCGGCAGCACGAGTGCCAGCAGCAGCCCGGTAACGGCCGCGCTGCCGTCGAACGAGTGGCGGCGTTCCCCTTGCCGACTGATTCCGGCCTCGCTCAGGATGAACGCCGACATCAGGGCGATCGCGGCGGCCGGGGCCGCCCTCCCCAATCCCGCCGCCGAAACGCCGATCGGGACGACGAGGCTCGACACCAGGGCGAACCACGTCCTCCCCGTGCCCTTCCCGTCCCGGAGGTTGTGCCAGGTAACCTCGCAGAAAAGCGCGGTGATCACGCTGATTGCTATCACAGCGATGCCGCTGATCCCGAACAGCACGCACGCCCACAACGTGGCGGGCAGTAGTCCCAGCAGCACGAGCCTCATTATGGACCCGGTCGTCTCGGGGGACTTGATGTGCGGTGACACAGTCACGACGAGATTCCCGCCACCTGCCATGTTACCGTCCCCCTTTCGCGGCGGCTATCTCCGCCTTGGCGATCTTGATCCACTGTACCAACGGGATGCGGGCCGGACACTCGTAGGCGCACGACCCGCACTCCATGCAATTCGCGGGGGAATACCTCGCCGCGAGGTCCCACCTGCCGGCTTCGGCGTACATCCTGATGTAGAGCGGCATCAGGAACATGGGGCACGCCTCGACGCACCTGCCGCACCTGATACAGTTCGTCGGCTCGTCCAGGACAGTGTCGTGCTCCGACATGACCAGGATACCCGAGGTGCCCTTGATGACAGGGACTTCATCCGACGACTGCGCTATGCCCATCATCGGTCCCCCGGCGATGATCTTGGCCGGCTTCTCGCTCAGTCCCCCGCACTGCTCGATGAGCTCCCGGAAGCTCGTGCCCAGCCTGACCCTCAGGTTCGCGGGTTCCCTCACGGGCGAACCCGTCACGGTCACGACCCGCTCGATGAGCGGCATGCCCGTCCGAAGCGCGGCGGCCACCGCCGCTGCGGTCCCCACGTTGTTCACGACAACTCCCACGTCCATGGGAAGCCCGGGCGGAGGGGGAACCTCGCGCCCGAGCACCGCCTTTATCAGCTGTTTCTCCCCGCCCTGCGGGTACTTGGTCTTCACGACCGCCGTCCCCAGGTTCGGGAAATCGGCGACAGCCTTGGACATGGCGTCTATGGCGTCCGGCTTGTTGTCCTCTATGCAGACGATCCCCTTCTCCACGCCCACCGCCTTCATGAGCGCGAGCATCCCGTGAACGATGTCCGAGGCCTCCTCCACCATCAGCCTGTGGTCAGCCGTGAGGTATGGCTCGCACTCCGCTCCATTCAGCAGGAACACGTCTATTTTCTTGTCCTTGGGAGGGCTGACTTTCACGCTGGTTGGGAACGCGGCGCCCCCGAGGCCGACTATTCCCGCCTCGCGGATGATCTGCCTCAGCTCGTCACGAGAGAGGGAGTCTATCTCGCCCCTCGGCTTGACGGACGGGTCCACCTCGAACGCGCCGTCCGATTCGATCACGACCGACGCCACGCTCCTGAGGAGTGCGGGGTGCTGTCTCGGCTCGACTGCAACCACCGTACCCGAGACACTCGAGTGGACCGGGGCCGACACGTACGCTTTGCTCTCGCCGATCTTCTGCCCCACGAGGACCCTGTCGCCCTTCTTGACCAGCGGCTCGCACGGTGCCCCCGTGTGCTGATGCAACGGGATCACGACTGTACGCGGTTCCGCGGCCCGTCTTATCGGAACAGTATCGGTTCGGTGTTTGGAGTGCGGAACACGCACTCCCCCTGGGAAGCTGCTGGCCTGCACCTCCGAAATCACCCCTTAACCACGACTAGTACAGCCCGCCGACGAACAATTATAGCATACTAGACAGAAAACTACCGCCCCCGTCTTCGGGGGCGGACCTTGCGCTTCCACCCAATGCTGCCGTCGGTCACCGGAAGCCGGCGAGGCCCAACCGCAGATCGGTTCTTTCCAATTTCCCTATTTCCTGCCGGTCAGTCGGTCGGAAGGCCCGAAACTACTTTCTCGTACGAGATGACGGCCCTGGACACGTCGCTCAGTACCGACGGGGCCGGCCGGCCGGAGGAGGCGGCGACGCTGAGGGACTGCAACGCATCGGACGCCGACTGGAGCATGTCCCCTACTGCCTTGTGGACCTTTTCTCCGCCCTCGGGGACCTTTGCCGCCCCGAGCCTCGATTTCAGGTCGCTCACCCGCGCCGCGGCTTCCACTATGTCCTTGGGATCGGCTTGGCCTCCGACTATGTAGGAACCCACGGCCCCCAGGGATTTCTGGATCGCCCCTGCGGAGGCCTCGACGGCCTCTCTGACCAAGCCCGCGTATTCGGAATCCCCACGGACCTTGAACGAGGTCCCCTTCAACTCGTACTTCCCGACAAGCGCCTCAAACCCCTTGGCCTTGACTGTCTGCGCTATCTTATTCGCCGCGTCCGAGCCCGGTACGAGGCACACGATCACCCTGTACGGGCCTTCACCGGCGATCAGCGCGGGGATCCCGGCTTTCTGCAGCGAGGACGCCATCCTGTCGGCGTTCTCCTTCACGTTGAACAGCCCGGCTTGAACACGGTAGAGGTTCATCCCCGGGGCGTTCAGCGTGGTGACCGCTGCCGGCCTCTCCACGTCGGACCCGGCGGTGCCTTGGGGCGAGGACGGCACCTTGAGAGACGAGAGCGATGACATTAGGTATTTCCCAAGGAAGTAGCCGCTCAATATGGCTACAGCGCCCAGGCACAGGACGAACAGCAGGAACGGCACATACGAACCGAACGAGGCACTTCCCCTTCTTCTCACGGCGCTATCCCCCCGGCTGGCTGATGGTCACTGTTCGGCGGCCGATTTCGTCCCCATTCTGGTCGCGAAAACGAAACTCGAGCGTCTCCCCGGGCCTGAGTCCCTCCCTCGAGACGAAGACGACGTCGTACGGTTCCGTCATCACCAGGGTCACGAGTTCGCCCGGTTGAGGGTCGCGGAAGTGCACCGTGACCTCCACCGCGTCCGAACCCCGTGCGATGTCGCATATCCTGACCGCGTACCCGCCGCTCCTGCACAGGCCCCTGTGGACACCCACTACGAACCACTTGTCGAGGTCTACCTGCCTGGCGAATGCTTCACCGTAAACGTCCGACAGATTCTCGCGATCCTGGATCACGTGTATCGCGGGCGCCGAGAAGGTGCGCGGGAAGTTGTCAGTGCGGACGTCGAAGCGGCGAAACTTCAAACCCACCCCCACCCCTGTCACGGTCGCGAACCGCCGGGCTGCAGACCACTAGTATGTATATTCATATCCGGCTGGAAAAATCCTCCCAGCTTCGAACGAGCGTCGCCGACCAGGTAAAGAGAGCCGGTGACGCACAATAAGTCACTCGGTCCCGTGAGTTCCAGCCCTTTCTCGAGCGCGTCCGAGATCCTCGGCTTGACGTGAACCGTCACCGGGTACTCCCGCACCTTTTCCGCCAGCTTGTCCGCAGGATATGCGCGCGGACTCTTCGGGGTCGTCACGATGACGTGCGCGGCCGGGGGCACGAGCTCGACGAGTATGTCATCGAGCGCCTTGTCCGCAAGGATGCCTATGACCAGCACCATCCGGTCGTGCGGCAGGATGTCCCTGATGGCCGCCGCCAGTACGCGCGCACCGTCCTGGTTGTGCGCGCCGTCTATCACGATCAGCGGTGACCGGCTTATCACCTCGAGCCGCCCCGGCCACTTGACCGTCGCAAGTCCCCTCCTGACCGCGTGTTCCGGAACGCGGACCCCGGCGGAGGACAAGACCTCCAGGGCCGCTACGGCCGTCGCGGCATTGCCCTGCTGGTGACGACCGAGCAGCGCTATATCGAGGTTCTCGTACGAACCGTGGAGGCCGCGCAGGTGAACTGACTGCCCCTCGATAGAGCACCTGACCTCTCGCCACTCGACGTCCTCGCCGACGCGTACCAGCCTCGAACCGTTCTCCTGCGCCGCCTGCGATATCACGGCAAGAGCCTCCGCGGGTTGTCGAGATGAAACCACCGGCACACCGCTCTTTATGATCCCGGCTTTCTCATACGCGATCTTCGCAATCGTATTACCCAACCTGTCCATGTGGTCGAAGCCGATGCTGGTGATCACGGAAACCCACGGGGTAACAACGTTGGTGGCGTCGTAGCGCCCCCCCAACCCCACCTCTATCACACCGAAGTCCACGCCTTCCTCCGCGAAATACTGGAACGCCATGGCCGTGATCACTTCGAACTCGGTGGGGTGTTCGTGCCCCTCCTCGAGCATGCGCTCCACTGCGACGCGCGCGCGCGTCGCAGTGGAGCGCGATGCGAGTTCCGCCACCCTTTCGCGGGGAATATTCTCACCGTTGATGCTCATGCGCTCCTCGAAATCCTGGAGGAAGGGAGAGATGTACATGCCGACCCTGTAGCCGGATTCCCGCAAGACGTTCGCCACCATGGCGGTGACGGATCCCTTCCCGTTGGTCCCGGCGACGTGGACTGACGGGAATCGCCTCTCGGGGTTCCCGAGGAGCGATGTCAATCGCCTTATCCTCCCCAAGCCGAGACGGCTGCCGAAACGGTACAGCCCGTGAAGGTAATTCATCGCGCTCTCGTAGTCCAGATGTCGGTTCATTCTCTGCCACCCTTCAGCCGTGTCATGAGCCCCTGAGCGCGGCGATTCTCTCGCCCAGCACACCGACTTTCTCTTCGAGGATCCTCTTCTTCTCCATTTCCTTCTCGATGACCGCGGCGGGTGCCTTCTTCAAGAAGTCGTCGTTGGCCAGGCGCCGCGCCGACCGTTCCAACTCGGCCCGGGCCTGAGCCGCCTCTCTCTCGAGCCGTCCGATCTCCTTCTCGATGTCAATCAGGCCCCCCAGGGGCAGGAACACCTCCGCCCCGGCAACGACCGAGGCGAGGGCTTGCCTGGGTCTTCCGGTCCCATACTCGATCCGCAACGGCCTCGCGTTCGACAGCCCGGCGATTTTCTCCGCCATGCCGTCGAGGACGGCGGCTGCCTCGGGCGATGAGGCCCGGACGATCACTTCCGCGGCGCGGCCGGCCGGAACGTTCACTTCCGCCCTGAGATTCCGGATGGCCCTGACCACACCCATCACGAGGGAGACGACGCGCTGGGCCTCCTCGTCGGGGGCGACAAATCCCGCCGGCACCGCTTCCCCGGGCGTCGGCCATCTTGCCACGACTATGCTTTCCCCGTCGTGCGGCAGCGCCTGCCAGACCTCCTCCGTTATGAAGGGCATGAAGGGATGGAGCAGGCGGAGTGCCTGTTCCAGCACGTGACTGAGGGTGACCTGTGCGGCCCTTCGTGTGCCCTCCGACCGCGAGAGCCTCAACTTCGCCAGCTCGATGTACCAGTCGCAGAACTCGCTCCAGATGAATTCGTATAGTACCTTTCCGGCTTCTCCGATCTCGTACTCCTCGATGAGCCGAGTGACATCCTCCGTCACGCCCGCCAGGCGGCTGAGTATCCACCTGTCCTCGACCTCCAGCTGGAGGTCGGACAAACCGACCGGCCGGGACGAATCGGTGTCGTCGAGATTCATGAGGACGAACCGCGACGCATTCCATATCTTGTTGCAGAAGTTCCTGTAGCCCTGGACCTTCTCCCAGAACCATCTCTGATCGTTGCCGGGCGTCACCCCCGTGACCAGGGTGAACCTGAGCGTGTCGGCACCGTAGTCCCGTATGACTTCCAGGGGATCCACCCCGTTCCCGAGCGTCTTGGACATCTTCCGACCGAGGGAGTCCTTGATCAATCCCGTGATGAGGACGTCGTCGAATGGTCTCTCCCCCATGAACTCGAGGCCGCTGAATATCATCCTGGCCACCCAGAAGAAGATGATGTCGTAGGCGGTGACGAGGACCGACGTCGGATAGAAGTACCGGAGTTCCGGCGTGTCCTCCGGCCAACCGAGCGTGGAGAAAGGCCACAAAGCCGACGAGAACCAAGTGTCCAGGACGTCGGGGTCTTGTTCGAGCCGCACGGAACCACACGAGCAGGCATGGGGCGGCGTCGCGGAGACCGTCGTCTCGCCGCAGTCACGGCAGTACCACGCCGGGATCCTGTGCCCCCACCACAGCTGCCTGGATATGCACCAGTCCCTGATGTTCTCCATCCAGCCGAGATACACCTTGGCGAACCTCTCGGGAACGAACCGAATGCGCCCCTCCTTCACCTCTCTCACGGCGGGTTCGGCGAGGGGCTTCATCTTGACAAACCACTGGGTGGTAACCAGGGGCTCGACGACGCTGCGGCACCTGTAGCAGTGTCCCACCGAATGCACGAAATCCTCGACTTTCACGATGTACCCCGAGGCCTCCAGCTCCTTCGCGAACGCCGCGCGGCACTCGTACCTGTCCATCCCCGCATACTTGCCGGCCTCGTCCGTCATCTTACCGTCCCCGCCGATCACCTTGATCACGGGCAGGCCGTGCCTCCGGCCGGCCTCGTAGTCCCCGGGGTCGTGACCGGGGGTGACTTTCACCGCCCCGGTCCCGAAGGACGGGTCAACGTATTCGTCCGCCACCACCGGTACCCGCCTTCCGACCAAGGGAACGACGACTGTGCGCCCGACGGCGTCGCGGTATCGCTCGTCATCCGGGTGGACGGCCACGCCGGAATCGCCCAATATGGTCTCCGGCCTCGTGGTGGCGACGGTGATCCCCCCGGTGCCGTCCGAGAACGGATACCTGACGAACCAAAGGGTTCCTTCGACCTCTTCGTGTTCCACCTCGATGTCGGATATGACCGTCCTGCAGTTGGGGCACCAGTTGGTGATGTAGTCGCCGCGGTAGATCAACCCCTTCCTGTACAGCCGCACGAATACCTCGATGACCGCACGGGAACACTGTTCGTCCATGGTGAAGCGTTCCCTCGACCAGTCGCACGAGCAGCCCATCCTCTTCAGCTGGCTTACGATCGTTCCCCCGTATTTCTCCTTCCACTCCCACGCCCGCTCCAGAAACCTCTCTCGACCGAGTTCGTACCTGTTCGTTCCCTCGGCGGCCAACATCTCCTCGATCTTCATGTGGGTGGCGATGCTGGCGTGGTCGTATCCGGGCAACCACAGAGTCTCGTATCCCTTCATCCGCCTGTACCGGATGAGTATGTCCTGGACCGTGTTGTTCAGGGCGTGCCCCAAGTGAAGCGAGCCCGTTATGTTGGGTGGCGGTATGACTATGCAATACGGCTTTCTTGCGGGATTGACCCGGGCCTCGAAATACCCCTTCTCGAGCCACCGGGCGTACCACTTTTCCTCCACCTTCGTCGGGTCGTAGACCCTCGGGATGTCCGTGGCTCTCACCTTGACTCCCCCTCACAGGCTTCCGCTGCGGGCGGCCTCCATAAACTATGCCCTCCCGTCCCAAGGACGGAAGGGCTGACTTCCGCGGTACCACCTCAGTTCCGGATCGCTCCGGCTCTCTTGGCTGTAACGGGCCGCCCGCGCGCACTCAAGGGCGACCGTGGCGCTCTCCACCGGGGGGACCTTCCACCCGCGGGCCCCCCTCTCTGCCGGCTCGCCGCCGCCACTCCTCCCTCTCAACGCCGCTGCCTATCGGTCATTCAAAGAAGATTATATATCCCCCGACTCGGTTGTCAAGGAAACCTCAGCGACATCAGGAGCAAGTCACTCGCCATCGCCCGGGACTTCCTGAGGATCCCTTCCTTGCGGAATCCGCACTTCTCGTAACAGCGGACCGCACGCACGTTGTCCGGATCCACGCGAAGATACACTTCGTGGAGGCGAAGCCTGCGCAACAGGCACAGGAGTTCGGCGATCGTCTCCTGTCCTATCCCGCGGTTCCTGTAGGAGGCCTCACCGATGCATATCCTGATCTCGACGCTCCGAGTCGTCCAGTTGATGTGGTCGAGCACGACGTACCCGACTGTCGTCTCGTCGCAGTCGATGGCAAGGACCCTGCGCGTGCGGCTGTTATGTACCGGGTCGCGCCGCGGTGGCGGGCATTCGCGCAACCCTTTCCCCATCCACTTCCTGACCTCCGGATCGCCGTCCCAACGGGTCAGCAGGGGCGCATCGTGCGGGGTGAACGGTCTCAGAGTCACCCTGGGGGCGGGAGCCAACGGGATCTCCCCCTAGAGAACGCTTCCGGACGAACGATTGGGGGATTCGACGGACCCCGGGCCCCGCTCCTTTATGTAAATTGCTCCATGCCTGGCTGTGCCGACCTTTCCGGCACAAGCGAGGGAGGGCCTCTTGAGGCCCTCCCCTGTCCGTCCCGATGGTGAAAGCCCGATCGGTCAGGCAGTCTGGAGAAGAAGACCCGCCTGCGCCGCCTTGGACGAGAGATGCGTGAGGCCGTATCTTTCGAGCGCGGCCTCCAGTATGCTTGTCACCAACCAGTTGTAGGTCAAGCCGGCCGCTTCGCACGCCCTGCACAGATCGCTGAAGCCGGGCGCGAGTCCCGGCAGAGGGTTGACCTCGAGCACGTTCGGCCGTCCCTCGCGATCCATCCTCAAGTCGACGCGCCCGACATCCTTGCAGTCGAGGGCGTAGAATGCCCTCAGGGCCGTCGAACGGATCGCCGCGGCTTCCTCCGCCCCGACGTCCGCCGGGCAGGCGTAGAACACTTCCTCGTTGTCGAATTCGGTCTTGAACTGCCTCGAGTAAACCCTGCCGTGGTCCTCCGGCACGTGCTCGTAGATTATCTCCCGTATGGGAAGGACGAACGGGTCCCTGTTACCCACTATCCCCACAGTGAATTCCCGGCCGTCCAGAAACTCCTCGACAAGCACGGGTTGACGGTAGAACCGCCTCACGTAGTCCACCTGGCACCGGAGCTCAGTCTCGTCGTGCACTATGGAGCTCGGAGAGACACCCATGCTGGAGCCCTCGTGCGCGGGTTTCACGAACAACGGGAAACTCAGTCCGTCGGTTGCAGGTTCATCGTTTAGGTCGAACACCCGGAACTTCGGAGTAGGGATCCCGTGGTAGGCAAAGACTTTCTTGGCGACGGGCTTGTCAAGGCTTATGGCGAGCGTCAATACACCTGAACCCGTGTAAGGTATCCCCAACATCTCAAGGATCGCTGGAATCTGGGATTCTCTGCTTTCTCCGCGAAGGCCCTCACAGATGTTGAACGCGATGTCGATCTTGGTGTTCTTCAACCTGAAATAAGCGTCTTCGTTTCCCTCGATGAACACCACGTCGTGGCCGCCCCACCTGAGAGCCTCCGCGATGGCTACGACCGTTGATTCGCCGTCCAGCTCGGCGTTAATGTCGGGAGGCTCACCTTCCTCGGGAGGATCGTATTTCCCGAGGTTGTACAGCAAACCTACGGTTGCCATTTTCTCTTATCGTCCTCCTGACCTGTATTGGGGATTGTCTGAGGGTACACCTCCGTCCCGCCTGCCGTCATTCCCTCCCTCCGGAGACTCATGAATTTTGAGCTCATTATTGCACGGGCCCTCCCCCTTGTCAACGAAGCGAGTTGCCTCACCAAAAACCTAAATGAAATCGATTCGTTGCCTCACCTAAGAATCTAAACGAAGATCCCCTTGAGGAAGTCCGAGAGGGGGCGAGCGAGGTGGGGCTCTCAATGCAAAGCAGACTGGATGTCGTTGTGGAGGCGGCGAAGAAGTACCGCCAGGCCAGCAAGAAGGGGAAGGGCGAGATTCTGGACAGTCTGGTGAACCTTACGGGCTACAACAGGGCCTATGCTTCTTACCTGCTCGGCCTATGTGTCAAGAAGGTACTCGTGAAGGGGTCCGACGGCAAGGTGTACCGCCTTGTGGCGGATCCCAAGGCGAAAAAGACTCGGAGGCGGAAGAAGGCGTACGGCCAGGATGTGCTGGCGGCACTGAGACGCATCTGGCACGTCATGGACTTGCCCTGCGGCAAGAGGCTGGCGCCCTCCTTGAGGTGGCTTGTCCCGAAGCTCCAGGAGTGTGGCGAACTCACCGTTACCATGGAGGTGAGAGAG
>JANLGA010000041.1:0-15864 GCA_024653225.1 Bacillota bacterium
TCCTGTTCCTGGATGGAGACACCGGCGGGCCGGTCGGGCCGTTCCTGGCCGACCTGGCCGCCGCCGTGCTGACAGGCAAACTCGACCTAGCCCTGTCGGGTTGCTTCCGCGAGGACCCGGGCGGTCGGAGCCTCGCCTCGGAAACGGCGCGGGCGAGGGAGTCGCTGAACCGCCGCCTGGGCCTGTGGGGAGCAATAGGACAGGCGTCACCGTCTCACGGGCCGTTCGCGTGCTCAGCCAGGCTCGCGCGGTGCGCCCGCGCGCGGGATTTCGCCGTGCCGCCCCTCGTCCTCGTCCGCGCGGCAGCCGCGGGAATGGCCGTCGGAGTCGGGGCCCGCTTCCCGCACGCCCTGCTCGGTTCGCCGTACAGGGGGCCGGAACACGCGAGGCTGACAGCCGAAACGATAATCGGCGACTGTGCCGAGGCCATATCGGTCGTGGATGGTCGCAGGCCGTCCCGTCATATCTGGGGCAGGGAGTACCAGGGCCTGAACCCGTACAGGCGGTTTGACGTCCTGGATGAGCTGGAAGCACAATACCGCGAGGGCGGCGGCCCGGATCGCAGGATACGGACCGCCCTCGGTGGAATGAATGGTCCGGTCGAATGAGGAGGTCGCCATGGGCAGGCGCCTTTTGGTCGTAGTATTCGCGTGCGTGGCGTTCGCAGCGGGCGCAGCCGCCGGGCTGGGCATCCACGGGTGCCGCACGCCCCCTGCGCCTCTTCCCGCGACGACGCCCCTAGACGGCGGGCGGCAAGAGCCGGCCGGCGAAGCCGCGACTGTCTCCCGCCCGGTCCTTGTGGTGTCGGCGAAGCCCTCTTCTGTGCCCCAGGGGGGGTTGCTTTCCGTCATAGTGGAGGGTGCGCCGGAGGGTGCACCCGTCACGGTGGAACTGTTCGGGAGGGCGGTGGCCGCCTTCTCATCGGGCGAGACGGCCAGGGTCTTCGTCCCGGTGGCGGTGACGCAGGCGCCCGGGGTATTCGAGGTTGACGCGCACTGTGGTGAGTGCGTGGTGGTGCCCGCGTTCGTCGAGGTGACCCGGCGGGAATTCCCTTCTTCTCACATCGCGGTGACCCAGGAGACCGCGGAGCTCACCCGAAACCAGGCAAGAATAGCAGCCGACCAGGCAAAAGTGCGCTCCGCCAGGGCGACGACCAGCCCTCGTCCTTACGGGGAAGGCTCGTTCTCGCTTCCCTTGGAAGCGGAGGTCACGACACCGTTCGGCCACACCCGCTACGTGAACGGCGTGGAGTCCGGCCGACACTGGGGGATAGATTTTGGGGCGGCGGCCGGTCGCCCGGTCAAGGCGGCGAATGCCGGAAAGGTGGTCCTCGCGGAAACACTGCTCCTCAGCGGCAACACAGTCATAGTGGACCACGGGCTGAATGTGTTCACTACCTACATGCACCTTGCCGACATCTCCGTCAAGCCGGGGGACGTGATCGAAAAAGGCACGACTGTCGGTCACGTGGGATCTACCGGGTTCTCCACCGGTCCACACCTTCATTGGTCCGCCACGTGCGGGGGCGAATCATTCGATCCCTCGGCCCTCCTCGAGCTTGACTGGTAACGGTGTCCCCGCCCGGCGGATTAAGTCAACGCACCAGTCCACTGGCGAAGCGGCGTCGGACCTCGTCACGTCGAGTACGGCGTAGGTGCCGGGGGACGCAACGGAGCCCCAGAACCCCTCGCGCTGCGGGCCGCCCCTGACCGCCCAGAGCGCCGCCCTTATCGCCCCGCCGTGCGATGTCACGATGACGAACGGGACACCGCGGCGGCCGTCTCCTGCGTACGACGCCCCAGCACTGCTCCCGCCGGTTCGCAATGCCTCCTCGATTATGTCGCGAAGCGCCCCCATGACCCGGTCGGTCAGCTCCCGCAGGCTCTCTCCTCCCGGGGGGCTGATTGCGTCCGGCTTGTCCAACCACGCCGCGTACATGGACCCGTAGACGTCCGCGACCTCGTCAACGGTAAGACCTTCCCACTCCCCGAAACGCATCTCGCGCAAGCGAGGATCCAACTTGACCGGCAGGCCGTGCGGCGCGGCTATGGATTCGGCGGTCGCTTTCGCCCTGGAAAGGTCGCTCGAGTAGACCGCGCTCACGTTCCACGACTGCATGGAGCGCGCAAGCGCGCGGGCTTGGGCGAACCCGTTCGCGTTGAGCGGGATGTCGAGGTGCCCTTGGTAGCGTGCCGCCACATTCCAATCCGTCTCGCCGTGGCGTACAAGCGCTACTCTCAGAATCGAAGCCACAGCGACCACCCATCCCTTAACATGGTCCACAACACGAGTATCGTGGCTTCCGACAGTTCACAGGCCGCTCCGTACGTGTCCCCGGTGAGTCCTCCGAGAAGCCCGCTCACCCGGCGGCAGAACGCGTACGTCGCTCCGGCCGATCCTACCAGGAGCGCCACGCCCATGGGCCCGGCCACAGCGCCCGCCGCAAGGACGGCCGCCAGGCTCGACGCCACTAAGTGAGGCGCGCCGACGCGGCGTGCGAACGATCCCATCCCTTCCGGCCTCGCGTACGGGAACAGGCCGAGGCAGACGACCATGTTCGTCCTCCCGGCGACCGGGGCCAGCAGGAGTCCGCGCAGGGCGTCAGCGCCCTCCAGCGACGCGACCGCCGCGAACTTCACGAGCAGCACAATAATGGCGACGGCCACCGCCATCGCTCCCACTCTGCCGTCCCTCATGATCTCCAGGGCGCGTTCCCTTCCGCCACCGGAAAGAATGCCGTCCGCGGAATCCATCAGGCCGTCGAGGTGCATCCCGCCGGTAACGAGTTCCCAGGACGCAACGGTGAGCGACGCGACGAGCAGCGGTGGGACGATGGGGCTCAACGCGTAGTGCCCCGCCGCGAGCACCGCCCCGACGACCGCCCCCACCAACGGGAAGAACGCGCAGGCACCCGCCAACCGCTCCTCCGTGGTCGCCGTCGCAACCGGAACGGGAAACCTCGTCAGGAGCTTGAGTGCCAGGGCGGCATCGTGGGCGGCCCGACACACCCCCGCCTTCAAGGTTCTTGCACGCCTCCGGTCCACCCCGCCACTACGGGGCCGGGCTTCAGCCTGACGGGGATCCCCGAGCATACGAACCACACCTCGTCCGCCGCCTGCGCGACAACCTGGTTCGCCCGCCCGGCAACATCCCTGTAGAGGCGGGCCGCCGGGTACTCCGGAACGATGCCGCTGCCCACCTCGTTCGTGACCACGACGGTGAACAGCCCGGAGGACCTCGCCGCGGCGATCAGTCTCATCACGGTATCCAGGCAGTCTCCGGCTTTGCGCTCCATAGCCGAGTACCTCGCGTCATCCATCGCCCTGTCGTCCTCGCCGAGCCACATTTCCCCGAGGAGCACGTTCGACACGAGCACAGTAAGACAGTCAATTATTACGCCGCACGGGGCCGGGGCTCTACCGGCGGCGGACCGCAGGACCGCCCCCGGATCGGTGGTGGCTTCGACGACCTCCCAGGTGGAGGGCCTCCTTCGTCTGTGTTCCGCGATCCTACCCTCCATCTCGCGGTCGCGCGCCACGGCAGTGGCGACGTAAAGGACGTTCGTCCCCCTCGCGGAAACCATGGCCTCGGCGAGCCTGCTCTTTCCGCTTCTCGCACCCCCGGTGATCAGGACGAGCCTGCCGCCGGTCCCCGCCGCATCATTCATTCGCTTTTCCCCCCGGCGCCGCGCCTTCTCGTGGGGCCCGCACGCAGAACCCTTCCACCGCGGCTATGACCGAGTCGTCATCCCGGCACCAGGCCACCCTGATCCGCGGGTCCGAGGCCGCCCTCTCCCTGAAGGCGCTCAGCAACGCCGACGCCCGACCACCCGTGTAGTCGCGCCGTTCGACCTCCACGTCCTCCACCACCACGAGCGGGGTACCGGACAGCGCCGCCTGGACCGCCGTCTCGAGATTCTTGAGGTTCCCGGGACCGAAGGGGATATTACCCAAGACCACGGCGGACGCCCCTTTCATCAGGTCGGAGTTCCTCGCTGCATCTGCGTCGGTCACGGGCGAAAACGGAGGGATCTCGACGATCCTCGCGCCGAGGGAGCGCGCCTTCTCCCAGTCACCGTCGCCGGCGTTCAGGACCCCCGTCGACAGGGAAAAGCCGTTTCGCCAGAGGGCGTCCATCAGTCTCGCACCCATGGCGCCGCCCCCGACCACGTGGACCCTTCCGCCTCCCCGCGCACGCCTGACCGTCCTATCTCCGCCCCGGGACGGCTTGGGCAACACGATCACGTGGGGCCGCGCGTGAACCGGGTGGCGGACTACCAGCACCTCGCTCCCGTACGCGGACCGAATGTTGGACGGCGTGAGCACATCCTCGGGCGTGCCGCTGTCGAGGACCACCCCGCCTTTCATGAGGATGAGGGACCGGCAGTATTGCGCGGCCAAATTGAGGTCGTGCATGACCACGACCACGGACAGGTTCTCATTCCTGTTCAAGCTCGATATCAGGTCCATGATGTCGGCCTGGTACCCTATGTCGAGGAATGACGTCGGCTCGTCGAGAAGCAGGATTTGGGGTTCCTGCGCCAGCGCCCTGGCGATGAGTACGCGCTGGCGCTCACCGGAGCTCGTCTCCGTTATGCGCCGGTGTTCCAGGTGCGCGATCCCCGTGAGTGACAGGCATTTCCGGGCTATCTCGACGTCCGCCGCGGATTCGCGCTGGAATCTCCCGAGGTGGGGAAGCCGCCCCATCAGGACCACTTCGAGCACGGAGAAGCCGAATTCCGTGGCCGGATCCTGCCCGACGACGGCGAGCCTCCGCGCGACACTCGCGGGATCCTGCGAGTAGATGTCGCGCCCGTCGAGCAACACGGCCCCCCGGGTCGGTCTGAGCACGCGACTCATGGTCCTCAGCAGCGTGGACTTGCCCGAGCCGTTGGGGCCCACGATTCCGGTGAAGTCGCCGCGTCGGACCTCGAAGTTCACTCCTTCGAGCGCGGGGACGCAACCGTAGGAACAGACCACCCCGTGGACCGAGATCCGAATCAAAGCACAGCGCCTCCAGGGTTCCCGGCACGCGCACCGCGGACGCGCCCGAGGAGATAGACGAACACCGGACCCCCGATGAGCGCCGTTATGATGCCGACCGGCACCTCGAGGGGTGGTGCAACCCCGCGGCCGGCGGCGTCGCAGATCACGGTGGATGCGGCGCCGGCCAGGGCCGCGGCCGGGATGAGAAACCTGTGGTCGGGACTCACCATGCGGCACACGTGCGGAACGACCATCCCGACGAATCCTATGAGCCCCGCCGAAGAGACAGCGGACGCGGTGAGCAGCGCGGCCGCCCAGACCAGCGCCCCCCTGACGAGTCCGACGTTGACCCCCAGGTGAGCGGCCGTTTCCTCGCCGAGCGTGATCGCATTGAGCTCCCGGGACAGCGCGAAGGAGCAGGCGATCCCGGCGGCGCAGTACGGTGCGGCCATTATCACCAGGTCCCAACTGGCCTGCGACAGGCCGCCCATGAGCCACAACCACACCTGGTGTATCCTGGTGCCGAATACGTATGTGACCGCGGATATGGCCGCCGACAAGAAGGAGCTCACGGCTACTCCCGACAGGAGCAGGCCCGTGACCGTCGAACGCCCGCCGATCAAGGAGAGTCGCTGCACGAGCAGGATGGCGGCCAACGCGCCGGCCATGGCGAACAGCGGCAAGGCACTGAGCCCGCCCACCGCTATTCGCGGGTTGAGGATTATGGCCACGACCGCTCCGAAAGAGGCACCGGAAGATACCCCGATGACGTATGGGTCGGCGAGGGGATTCATGAACACTCCCTGCAGGATCGCCCCGGACACCGCAAGGCTGGCTCCGACGATGCAAGCCAGGGCGACCCGCGGCGCCCTCACGGCCACCAGGATGTCGGCGTGCCGAACGGCGCCTGGGCCGCCCAGTATCGCGCGCACCACTTCCCCCGGCGTCATCCTGACCGCGCCGGTGCACAGCGACGCGAACACCGACACTTGCAGTACGACGGCGAGCGCCAAGAGCGTGGGGCCCTGCCTGCCTCTCAACGTGTCCACCCTCCCGCGCGGGACACACCGGCGTCGGCGAAGGTGCTCATCTCCCTGACGATCCGGCAAGCCGCCTCGACGAGCCACATCGCCAGCACCGCCCCCGTCCCTTCTCCCAGCCTCATCCTCATCCTGAGCGCCGGCTCCAGGCCGATCATGCGCAGGGCCGCCGCGTGCCCGGGTTCCTCGGAGAGGTGGGAGGCGATCGCGAACTCCGACACCCCCGGGCGCAGCGACTCGGCCAAGACCGCCCCAACCGCCGATATGAATCCGTCAACGATCACGGGCACTCTCTGGGTCGCCGCCGCAAGTATCGCACCCGCGATCGCGCCTATCTCGAAACCTCCAACCTTGGACAGGACGTCGAGGGGGTCCGACGGGTCGGGACGGTTCGCGCCCAGGGCCCTCTCTATGACGGCTACCTTCCGTCTCAGTCCCTCGTCATCCACCCCGGTTCCCCTCCCGGTCACCTCCGCGGGCTGAAACCCTCCAAGCGCCGAGAGCATCGCCGCGCTCGCGGTGGTGTTGCCGATGCCCATGTCACCCGTGGCCACGATGTCGGCTCCCCGGCCTATCTCCGCGAGGCAGGTCCGGATCCCCGCCTCGATGCAGGCGATGGCTTCCTCCCTGGTCATCGCGGGGCCCTGGGTCATGTCTCGCGTGCCCTTCCCGCACTTGTCCACCCTCAAGGCGGCCCCGGCCACCCCGGGTACCGTACCCCGTCGGTCCGCCGCGAGATCCGCGGCCACTCCGACGTCAGTGACCACCACCCGCGCCCCCACCTGGCGTGCCAGCACGTTCACGGCGGCCCCGCCGCGCATGAAATTGAGCACCATCTGACCGGTGACCTCCCGGGGGTACGCGCTGACGCCGCGCGCCGCCACGCCGTGGTCCCCGGCCATGACCAGCACGACCTTGTTCCGGAGGCTGGGGCCTATCTCCCCGGTTATGCCCGCAACTCTTATCGCGATGTCTTCCAACATCCCGAGGCTGCCGGGCGGTTTCGTGAGGGAGTCCAGCCTGCGCCTGCACGCCTCCATCGCGCCGGCGTCCGGAGACCCGATTCTCTCCAGGGTGTTCCGAAGCTCGTCCACCGGTCGCCCTCACCCCCGGGATGACAAAAGCCCCCAGCCGGCCGGCTGAGGACTTTGCCATCATCCTCATTCATGCACCGGCCTGCGGGCAGGTCTCCTGGCTCGAGGTCATCCCGTCGGCGGCTCTGCCTTCCCAGGCACCGAGGCCCAGTGGCAATATGGCTCGTCCGCCTCGGGTCGCTCTTACAGTGGCGGGACCGCTCGGGCTATTCCCGATTCCCTATTCTCCCCCGCAGGGGCACCCGCAGACTTCGACCACGGCGGGCAGACCCCGCCGCGATGTGATGTTACTTCTTCTCACCACTGATGGCGCCGACCGGGCATACGTCCGCGCACGTCCCGCAGTCGGTGCACTTCTCAGGGTCGATGCTGTACCTGTCGCCCGCCACGATGGCTCCGTTCGGGCACTCAGACTCGCACGCGCCGCAAGCGGCGCAATCATCGCTGATCTTAAAGGCCATAAGTAACCCCCCTTTCCGGCACGGACCTGCGTCAAAAGAGCAAACAAGCTATTCGCCGGTGCACCCGGAAATCCTACCCCTGAGGGCCGAGTTCGGCGAAAGAAGCGAAGCGCACAGCCGGGACCGTCGCGCCTCCCGCCGCCCGGCGGGGTCGCGGGGTTACACCGCCTCCACGCGCTTCACTTCGGGCACTTCCGCCCTAATCGTCCGCTCTATGGCGTTCTTCAGCGTCACCCGGGCCATGGGGCAGCCCCCGCACGCCCCTGTCAGCTTCACCTTCACCACTCCGTCGCTGATTCCTACGAGCTCCACGTCACCTCCGTCGGCCTGGAGGTTCGGCCTTATCCTCGACAGCGCCAGTTCCACTCTATCCTTCAACGCGATGTCACACCCTCTCTCGATAATGGCCGGCCATCACGCAGTCGCCCCGCGCCCCCGCCCCGCATGGAAAGGAGCCGTTCCCTGGCTGCCCAGATGTGGTCGGACTCGGGCGGACCGACGGGGAACTCGGTTCCGCCCGCGACCAGCACGCGGGGCCCGCACGTGAATTCGCCTATCACACCCGCCTCCACCCCGGCGGTTCGCAACACATCCACGACCTCAAGGGCGTTCGCCTTCGGGGTCGCTATCAGCATTGCCCCGCTCGAGACTATCCTGAGCGGATCCACCCCCGCGACCCCGCATATCGCGGCAGTCTCGCGCCTGACCGGTACCTCGGGCAACCTGATCGTGAAGCCCAGCCTCCGTCCACCCGCGGACCCCGCCTCGGCCATCTCGTAGGCCGCGCCTACTATCCCGCCCTCCGTGACGTCGTGCATGGCGGTCGCACCGGCCTCGGCCGCGACCAATCCCTCCCGGACCACGCTGATCGATTTCAGGAACCCTCGCGCCTCCTCGACCACGGCCTTTCCCACGATCGGTTCCAGGACGTCTGCGAAATCCGCGGCCAGGATCGCGGTGCCCTCGAGCCCCGCGGCCTTGGTCATTATCATAGCATCCCCAGGGGACGCGCCCGCCTTCGTGATCAGGCGCTCCCGCGCTACGAGGCCGACCGCCGTCGTCGAGACGAGCACCTGGCGGACCGCGGCGGTGACCTCCGTATGCCCTCCCAGCAATTCCACCCCTATCTCGTCGGCCGCCGCCTCGATCCCGTTCATCAGCCGCTCGAGGTCTCGGCCCCGCGAGCCCTCCGGGAGCAGGATGGTGGACAGCACCCCGACGGGCTCGGCGCCGTTGGCCGCGAGGTCGTTGCAGGAAATGTGCACCGAGAGCCAGCCGATCTCCTCGTCGGCCCCGGTGATGGGGTCGGTTGACATGACCACCAGCATCCCCGACGCGTCGAGAGCGCACGAATCCTCCCCGATGGAGGAGTGGAGCACGACCTCCTTCCGGACTCTGCCCTTCTTGCTCAGGACCAACCGCGCCAGCATGTCCACCGGCAGCTTCCCGATTCGGAAGGTCCCGCGGTCACCGGCCATGCTCTCTCCCCCTCAGCAGGAGCGCGGGGAATGCCCGCCTGATCGCCGACGACACGGCCCAGGCGGCGGTGATACCCACCATCGCCTGCACAAGGTTCTGCGCTGTTTCCACGGGGACGGCCGCCCTCCCGTACAGTACCCATGCCCCGCCCGCGTAGCCTGACATCATGAGCCCGGCACCGTAGAAGAGCGCGGCGAAGTCCCTGGCCCCGCCGCGACCGTCCGACAGCCGTCCTATTACGTAACCCTCCAAACCGTGTACTACGAGGCTGACCGGTGCCCAAACCAATAGACCAAGCACGATGTCCGCCAGCGCCGAACCCACGCCGCCCACGGCCGCGCCGAGCCGTCCGCCCCCGAGCAGCGCGGCGGTGCACAACACCGCCTCCCCGAAATGGAACCTCAACCCGGTCCCGAACGCGGGCACCCTAACGAAGAATGTCGCGGCGACGACGGTGAGCGCCGTCATCACCGCGGCGAAGCATATCTCCCTGGATCTCGATGAAAGCAAGAGGTGGTCACCCTTCACGCCGGACACCCCCCTCCATGCCCGCCGGCCCGCCGTCGAGGTCACCGCCCAAGCGCGCCGCCGCCCCCAACGCGGCCGTCCCAATGGCGGCGCTCCCGGCCCACATGCAGGTCGCCAGCCCACTTGCTTTGGACACGGCGCCGAAAGAGAGTGAACCGACCGTGGTTCCGACGGACGACCAAGCGGCGTCCAGCCCTGTCGCCACCGGGCGCTCCTCGACCCCGGTGGCCGAGGCTATGAGCAGCATCGAGAACACCGGCACCATGCCGGATGCGGCTCCCATGACGGCGCAACATCCAGCCAGGACGAGCGGCCGGGTCGCCGTCCCGGCCAGGGAAGCGACGACCATGGCGGCGCAGCTCGCGACAATGCACGCGGGCATCGCGACCGACGCCCTCGTGCGATTGACGAACGCGCCGGATCCCAAGCGAAGAGCCGTCATGGCCGCCGTGCGCGCCGTCACCAGCATCCCTATGGACGCCGGTCCGAGGCCGAGGTCTTCCAAGAACAGCGGGAAAAACGTGTCAACGAGTGCGTAGAACGCGAACGTGACGAACGTCATCGCCATGGAGAATCGCAGTACCGGCTTTCCCAGGAGCCGGCGGACAACGGACAACGAGTCCGGGATCGCCCCGCCGAGGGCGTCCCTCGCGTTACCTGCATTGCTCCGGTGCGGCAACCGCCCACACACGCCGAAAGCCACGGCGGACAGCACCCCGCTCGCCGCGAATACCGCCCGGTACCCGGCGTATTGGGCCAGCAGCCCGCCACAAGACGGACCCAGTACCGCTCCCAGTGTGTTCAGTGACATTACCACCCCGAGAATGGCCGGCCGGTCGCGTTCGGGTATCACCTCTGTCAGGTATGCGGCCTGGGACGGCCAGAAAACCGCGTGACTTAGACCGAAAAGCAGTTGCGGCGCCGCCAGCACCCAGGGATGTCGGCTCATAGCATGTAGGGCGCCGGCTGCTGCGCCGCCGGCGAATGCCAGCCTGAAGACCAGGGATTTCCCCCGGCGGGACGCCGCGACCCCGCCCGGGATACTCGACACGATGAACAGCAGCGCCGGGATCGTGTTCAGTATTCCCACGAATAGCTCGTCGCCCCCAAGCTGCCGGGCGTACAGGGGCAGAAACGGGATGCACAGGTTCCACGTGCAGCCCTGGATGAGCGTCAGGAGGCAGACCGTCGCCAACTCTCCGCCCCTACCTGCGAGTCTCTCGTTCAGCCTCTCCCCAAGCCGTCCACCGAGGCCCATGGAGCGCGCCAACGACCGACCCCCCGTCCGCCGGGCGTCCGTACCTCGCCCGTCACGCCGCCGACCGCCTCCCGCGAGGCACGAGTCCCGCGGCCCCTTCAGTGTTCGCCGTTACCGTGGCAACACCTTCAGTCGCCGGCGCGAGAGGAATACCCTCCCGCATTATCGAATAGACGAGGTTGGCCTGCCAGGGGCCATGCGGCTTGCGGCATTTGTACTGGACCTGAACGGCACGCCGTCCGCTGAACCGAAGTTTAAGGTCGTTAGGAGGCATCGAGATGGGAAGGGGCGACCCCATGATCCTTGCAGTCAACCCGGGCTCGACTTCGACCAAGGTCGCACTATACGAGGGAGAGGATTGCGTTTTCGAGGAGTCGGTACAGCACAGCGTGGAGGAGCTGTCGAGGTTCGGCAGTTTCTCCGAGCAGTACGAGTACCGAAAGGGGCTCATCATTGACGCGCTAAACCGAAGGGGTTATGGGCTCGAACAGATCGCGGCGGTAGTGGGCAGAGGCGGCCTGTTGCGCCCGCTGGAGGGCGGCACATACTCCGTGAACGACGCCATGATATACGATTGCCTGAACCGCCCGATGCGACAACACGCCTGCAACCTCGGCGCCCCCATCGCCAACGAGATCGCCAGGCAAGCGTCCGTTCCCGCCTACGTCGTGGACCCCCCTTGCGTGGACGAGTTCGACGACATCGCACGGGTGAGCGGGCTGCCCGAAATACCAAGGGAGTCCCTGCTCCACGCGCTGAACCTCAAGGCGGTGGCCCGCCGCGCCGCGAACGACCTCGGCAGGAAGTACGAGGACCTCAACCTGGTCGTAGTCCACCTCGGCGGGGGATTCTCGATCACAGCACACCGAAAGGGCCGTATGGTTGACGGCTCCGACGCGTCATCGTCGGGAGCTTTCGCCCCCGAACGCGCGGGCGACTTGCCCGCGATGGGCCTCATCAACATGTGCTTCTCGGGAAAGTACACTCACAAGGAAATGCAGCAGAAGATGATGGGCAAGGGCGGCCTGGTCGCCCATCTCGGGACCAACAGCGGCATGGAGGTGGAGAGGCGCATCCAGGCCGGCGACAAGCGCGCCGAACTCGTCTATCGCGCAATGGCTTACCAGGTCGCGAAATGGATAGGCCAGATGGCCGTGGTGCTCGACGGCGTGGTGGACGCGATCGTCATAGGGGGCGGGCTCGCCCATTCCAGGCTGTTCATAGGCTGGATCAGGGAGAAGACCGAATGGATCGCCCCCGTCATTGTCTACCCCGGGTCAGATGAGATGAAAGCGCTCGCACTCGGGGCACTCAGGGTGCTCCGCGGCGAGGAAAGGGCCAAGCAATATGTGTCCGCGAGTCCGATTCCGGGGGTCGCGTCGGCGGACTGACGCGGCAACCCGCCCGTGAGGACCTCCCGGTGCTTCCGCCCCGGCACTCCCTCCGAGGGATCTCTCTTCGGGGAGGCCGGGGCTGTGTTCTCCCGCCCGACCCGCGCTTTGTGGCGAGTACCTGCATGTGGTACGATCTGCTGTGAGGGGATGTGGCTTGGTGACCCGAAAGCGTTCAGTCGTCGGAAAAGGGAGGATGGGGCGGGACCTCCTCTTGGCGGTTTGCCACGAGCTTCGCACGCCCGTGACATCTATCCAGGGTTGCCTCGAGGCGCTTCTCGACGGCGTCGCGGAGGGCGGGCCGCGGTTGCGCCGGTGCCTCGAGATGATGTGCGAGGAAACCAGGAGACTGAACAGGTTGATTGACGACCTATTCGAATACGCGAGACTCGAAGCGGGAGATTTCAGCATGCGCTTCGACGTTCACGATCTCGCGGATGTGGCTCGCTCTTCACTGGAGAATGCCGCGGTGTCGGCCGAAAGGGCGGGGGTCTCGCTGGAGGCCCGCGTCCCAGCCGGGGGCATAATGGTGAGAATGGACAGGGACCGGATCCGACAGGTATTCGACAACTTGCTCGATAACGCCATCCGGTTCACGCCGAAGGGCGGTCGCGTGACCCTCGCCGTGGGCACGAACGGACCCGAAGCGGTCGCGTCGGTGGAAGATACCGGGATGGGGATTGACCCCGAGGACCTACCACGTGTATTCGAGAGGTACTACAGGGCACCCGCCGCGCGGGCCGTCGCGGGGGTGAAGGGAGCGGGCCTGGGACTCGCGATTTGCCGCCACCTGGTCGAGGCTCATCGCGGACGGATCTGGGTGGAGAGCGAACCGGGAAAGGGTTCGATTTTCCGGTTCACCCTGCCCCTCGGGGGGTGAACGGTTGCTGAGGGTGATAGCGGGATCGGCTAAGGGTCGCAGACTCAAGAGCGTCCTGGGAAAGGGGACGAGGCCGGCACTCGCCCGGGTGAGGGCGGCGGTATTCAACATCGCGCAATCGGCCGTGCCGGACAGCAGGTTCCTCGACCTCTTCGCAGGCACCGGCGCATACGGGATAGAGGCCCTGAGCCGCGGGGCAACGTCCGCCACTTTCGTGGACCTCGATCCGAGGGCGGTGTCCGTCATACGTCACAACCTGAGGCTGTGCGGCCTGGAAGGGCGAGCCCACGTCATCAATGCCGACGTGTTGAGGGCGGTGGACCGGCTCAGGAAGCAGGGCATGTGCTTCGACATCATAGTGGTGGCGCCGCCCTATTTCCGCGGCCTCGGCCCCAAGACAATGGAGAGAATAGCCGGGCTCGGACTGCTTGAGCCCGGGGGGCTTTGCTTCGTTCAGCACCATGAGGGGGAATATATGGAGCCGGCATTCTCGGACCTTTCGGTCGTGAGGCGCTACAGTTACGGATCCAACATGCTGTCGCTGTACAGGCGCGGATCCCCCGCCTGAAGGGCCATCCGAAGAGGCTCCACCCGGCGCGCCGTCACGCTCATCCCCGCGCCCCTACGCTCCAGTCTCCCCGCCACTATCAGCGGAGGCGCCGGGTCCGTGAATATGACCTGCCCGCATTCCTGGTACACATTCTCGAAGATGGTCACGTCCACGAGACCGAATTCGTCCTCCAGCGATACGAACACCACGATCCTGCCGCTCCTCGTCGGAGGCCTGTGGGGCCTGATGGGTAACCCCGCGACTCTCACCAGTGTGCCCGCCTTCCCCGACGACACGTCCGCGCTAGACAGGATGCCCTCCGCGTTCAGGCGTTCCCTCAGTATCGCCATGGGGTGCCCGCTCACCGCGATCCCGAGCACCCGGTATTCATACGCGATCTTCTCCGCGACCGAGAAATCCGGGATAGACGCACAGGGTGCAGGGGTTTCCCCCCTCGCGGGGGTGTCGCCTCGGCCCTCCCGGCCCTCCAAGAGCGGGTGCGCCGCCGCGAGTGCGCCGCTCACCTTCCAGAGAAGGGATCTCCTGTTGGGCTCGATTGAATCGAAAGCGCCGCAGAGAACCAGGTTCTCCACGACGTTCCGCGGCGCACGCACCCGGCGACAGAAATCCTCCAGCGAGGTGAAGGGCCGCTCCCTCCTCGCCTCGACTATCCTGTCCAGGGCCTGCCCGGTCATATCCCTGACGCATCCGAGCGAGACCCTGATCGCGCGCACCGACCCACCGGTCGCAGTGGGGACCCCGGTCCCCGATCCGTCCCCGTCCTCCACCGTAAATCCCTTGCCGCTCCTGTTCACGCAGGGGCCCAGTATCCTCACGCCCCGCCTTCTCGCTTCCACCGCTATCGTCTCCGGAGGATAATACCCCATGGGCTGGTTGCTCAGGATGGCGGCGAAGAACTCCGCAGGGTGGTGCCGGGCGAGGTAGGCCGTCTTGGCGGCGGTGGTCGCGAACGCCGCCGCGTGGGCTTCGCAGAAGCCGTACCCGGCATACCCCACGATGTACGAAAAGACCTTCTCGGCCACGTGGCGCGGTGTGCCGTTTCCCATCGCTTTCTCGATGAATACCTCCCCTATCTCGTCCATCTCGCGCTTCGACCTACTATGAGTCATCACCCTCCGGAGCCTGTCGGATTCCCCGGGCGTGAACCCCGCGACCGCGGTGGCTATCTGGATCACCTGTTCCTGGAAAAGCACCACCCCGTAAGTCTTGCCGAGGATGGGCTTCAATCTCGAGTCAATGTACCTCACCGGCTCGAGTCCCGTCCTGCGCGCGATGTACGGCTCCACCATGTTGCCCAGGATCGGACCGGGCCTGATGAGCGCCACGCTGGCGACCAGGTCCTCGAACCTGTCGGCCCCCAGCCGCCCCTGCAACGCCCTTTGCGCGGGGCTCTCCAGCTGGAAGACACCGACGGTGCGCCCCTCGCGTATCATGCGATAGCTCTCCTCGTCATCCACGGGAATGCCCTCGTACTCGAGCGGCGGTCGGCCGCCACCGACATCGCCGCGGCGAGGGACGCCACCGCCCCCGCTCCCTGCGGAGCCGCCGTTGATCATGTCCAGGCTGTTCCCCACGGCGGAAAGCATCCGCAGCGACAGCAGGTCCAGCTTGATCAGCCCGAGCTCCTCGACGTCGTCCTTGTCGAATTGCGCCACGACGACGCCCTTGGCGGCCATCTGCAGGGGGGTCAGATCCGTAATCGGCCTGCGGCTTATGACTATCCCGCCGAGGTGGGTCCCGAGAAATCTCGGGAATCCCGCGATCTTCTCGCACACCTCCATCATGCAGTCGAACTTCGCGGGGTCGAGCCCGAGGTCCCTGAGTTCGGGAAGCCTGCTCATGGCCCGCCGTATCTCGTCGGCGTGGATGTACGGAAGCCTCTTCGCGATCCTATCGGTGTCCTCCTCGGAGAATCCCAGCGCTTTCCCGACGTCCCTTACCGCGGATCTCGCCTGGTAAGTGTTGTAGGTGCACACGGACGCCACCTTGTCGGCCCCGTACTTTTCGTAGGCGTAGCCGGCCACGTCATCCCTGTGCCTGGCGTCGAAGTCAATGTCTATGTCCGGTTTCTGCGCCCTCTCGATGCTCATGAACCTCTCGAACAGGAGGCCTCGCGCTATCGAATCCACCTCTGTGATCCCGAGGCAGTACGCCACCGCCGAATCCGCCGCCGAGCC
>JANLGA010000041.1:15874-16758 GCA_024653225.1 Bacillota bacterium
GCCGAGCCCCTCCCGGCGTGACGTATGCCCCTCTTCTTGGCGAAGTTGACGATGTCCCACACGACGAGGAAGTAATCTTCGTACCCGAGCCTGCAGATGACGTCGAGCTCGTGCTCGAGCCTGTCGCGGATTCGCGCCGTGATCCGTCCGTACCTTCTCCGCGCCCCCTCCCTGACGAGGTCCCTGAGCATTTGCCTCGCCGAGACGCCTTCCGGGGTCCGGAACGACGGGTGGCATTTCTCCTCGAACTGGAGCGCCCCGCAGCGCTCCCCGATCAGGGCGGATCCGCGGAGCGCCGCCGGGTACCTCGCGAAGAGCGACTCCATCTCCGCGGGCGACTTCAGATAGTTCTCAGCGTTCAGCTTTCTCTCGGGGTTCAGATCGTCCACCCCGCTCAGCGTCCTCACGCAGGTGAGCAGGTCGTGAACCGGGAAATCGGCCTTGGTCGAGTAGTGAACGTTCGCGGTCGCGACGAGGCCCACCCCGAGCTTCTCCGCGAGCTCCGACAGGCGTTCGTTGAGCGTCAAGGTGCCTGGAAGGAGCGCCTCCGGCAGCTCGATGAAGAAATTGTCCCTGCCGAAAATACCGGCGCAAACCCGGGCCGCCTTCAGGGCCCCGGCGTAGTCGCCCCTCAGCACGCGCGACGGTATCTCACCCTTCCTGCACCCCGACAGTGCTATGACCCCCTGCGCCCGGCCCCTCATTACCTCGATGTCCAGCACCGGCCGCCTCCTGGGATTGTCCAGGTGGGCCCTCGTCAGCGCGGCGGAGATGTTCCTGTAACCGTCCATGTTCTCGGCCAGCAACACGAGGTGGTACACGCCCCGGTCGCGCCCGCGGGCCCGGGATGCCCCGCCCGCGCCGCGGCCGACGGCGACCGGGGC
>JANLGA010000042.1:0-240 GCA_024653225.1 Bacillota bacterium
GGAATCCGTACAAAGCAGTGAATCCGTGGGTGTGGACGCGGCAGATCGTGACCCAGATCGGAAGCCACGTGTTCGCGCGGTAGGGGGGTCTCCATGAGGAGCAAGTTGTTGGCCTTCGTGCTGGTGGGATTGCTGGCCGGGTCCGTGGGGTGGGGGATCGGGCAGGCGCGGGCCAGGCGGCGGGCCGAGCTCCAGCTCGAAGCCGAGCGGCAACGGGCATTCACCGAGCTCGCCGACAGC
>JANLGA010000042.1:250-6853 GCA_024653225.1 Bacillota bacterium
CGGGTAGGGGCAGTCTCGCCAGGTCGGCAAGCGCGGCATTCGCCTGGTGCTCGCGTCGGGATTCCAGAGCAGCGCGATCTTTCCCGACCTCTGGCACCAGGCGAATGCCGCGCTTGCCGACCTGGCGAGACTGCCCCTACCCGTCCTCGAGGTCCAGAGGACGTCGCGGTTTCTCAAGCAGACGGCGGACATCGCTTACTCGATAGGGAAGAAAGTGGGCGGGGGCAAGGCCATTGACGACAATGATTGGGAACTCATGAATTCGCTGAGGGGGCAGGCCGCGCAACTGGGGGCGAGACTCAGGGAGATGCAGGCCTCCGCGCTCCGCCAGGGCCTGACGTGGTCCAGGTCGCCGGCGCCGCGCGCCACGCAGGGAACCCTGGGCCCCGTGGACGTGACGGAGGGGTTCAGGGGAATAGAGAAGGACATGAACAAGTATCCCTCCCTCGTGTACGACGGCCCGTTCTCCGACCACATCGAGAGGCGGGAGCCCGCCGGGGTCGTCGGGGACACTGTGAGCCGCGACGATGCCCTCGCCAAGGCGCTGGCGTTCGCACCTCTACCCGCCGGGCTGGAATACTCGGCCAAGGTCAGGACCGAGGTCGCGGGACCCATACCGGGATACTCGATTCACCTCGCGCCGGCGGCCGGCCGGGGTCCGCAGTTCTTCATGGACGTCAGCAGGGTAGGGGGACACGTCGTGTGGATGTCCTCCGACAGGGTGCCGGGACAGGCGACGCTCGGCCTGGAGCGCGCGAGGGACGCGGCCGCGCAGTTTGCGTGGTCGAGGGGATACAGGTCCCTGGAACCGACATATGTCGTCCGAGAACAAAACAGCGCTTTCGTGCTCTTTGTACATAAGGAGAACAACATCAGGATATACCCGGACCTCGTAAAGGTGCAGGTGGCCCTCGACTCGGGCGACGTCATCGGCTTCGAGGCGCTCGGCTACCTGATGTCGCACCGGCCGAGGACGCTGCCCGCGCCGCGATTGAGCGCGGCCGAGGCGCGGAGGCGCCTGAATCCGAGGCTGGAGGTGTTGTCAGAGAGGCTCGCCCTCATTCCGCTGGAGAACCTCGATGAAGTCCTGACGTACGAGTTCAGGGTGAAGCTCGGGGCGACCGACTTCCTCGTGTATGTGAACGCATTGACGGGTCAGGAGGAGAGGATACTGCAGGTGGTGCACGCCGGAGGCGGCGAGCTGGCCATGTGAGCGACCGTGCGGCGGTGATGATTGGGGCCCCGGCGGGCCGGGGCCCATCACTTTTCACCGCCCGTTGAGACGACACCCCGGGGCCCGGTCCCGGCCTGCAGGGAAGGACAGGCGGCCCGACGAATGGAAGGCCGACGAACGAAAGGCCGTGCGTCCGCGCGCGGGGGAGAGGGCATCGCCAATATGGATTTGCTGCGCCTGTCACAGTCGGTGTACTGCTTCGCGGGGCCGACGAACGTCGGCGTCATCGTCGGGCCGCGCGGAGATGCCGTGCTCGTTGATTCGGGCTTGGACGCGAGTACCGGCAAGAAGCTCGCCAGGCGGGTGACGGAACTCGGCTGGAGGATCGCCGCGGTGGTCAACACTCACGGGCACGCCGACCACGCCGGCGGGGACGCCGAGATACGGAGGAGGACCGGCTGCATGGTGCTCGCGCCTCGGTTCGAAGAGGCGTGGATCCGGGAGCCACTCATGGAGCCGCTGGCGCTCTTCGGTGGGGCGCGACCACCGGCGGGGCTGAGGAACAAGTTCACGATGGCCGAACCGTGCGAGGTGGACGGGGTGATCGAGCCGGGGCTCAGGGACATCTGCGGGCTGAGCGTCCGCATCGAACCACTCGCCGGGCACAGCCCCAACCAGGTCGGAGTCGCTTGCGAGGGGGTTCTCTTCTGCGGGGACGCGTTCTTCCTCCCGGAGCAACTGTCCAAGCACGTCGTGCCGTACAATGTGGACATCGCCGCGCAGCTGCAGTCCATGGAGCGACTGCTCCGGAGCGAGTGGAGCGTCGTGGTGCCGGGCCACGGCGGGGTGTGCCCCGATCCGGGCGCGGCGGTCCGGGTCAATGCCGAGCGCGTCCGGCAGGTGGCGGACCTCGTGTGGGAGTGCGCGGCGGCCGGTGCCACGGCGGAACAGGTGGTGCAGTCGGCGGCGTCGAGGTTACACCTTCAAATCGCCTCAGAGGCGCACTACTATCTCTTCTCGTCGGCCGTGGGCGCTTATCTCAGCTACCTGGAGTCGTCGGGCAGGCTGGAATGCGATGTGGTCGGCCCGAGGCTCGTGTGGCGGGCGGCCGAGGAGGCGCGGTGTGAGTAGGGTGTATCCGGAGCGGCCGATCGCCGCGGTCGGCGCGGTCATAGTCAGGAACGGTCCGGACGGTGCGAACGAGATCGCGCTTGTCAGGCGCGGTGCGGAACCCGCCTGCGGCCGCTGGAGCATTCCGGGGGGTGCGGTCGAACTGGGCGAGAGCGTCCGTTCCGCGGTGGTCCGCGAGGCCCTCGAGGAGTGCGGACTCGAAATCCGACCGCTTCGCGTGCTGGATGTATTCGACAGCATCGTGAAGGACGAGACCGGGAGGGTGCGCTACCACTACGTGATAGTGGATTTCCTGGCGGAACCCGTCGGCGGCACCCTCCTCGGGGCATCGGACGCCACGGACGCCCGGTGGGTGGATCTGCGGCGGGCGCTCGATCTCGATCTGACCCGCGGGACGAGGGAGATCATAGAGCGAATCCTGGCCGGAGAAGTCGGCACGTGAGTGCGCCGCCGCGCTCCGCCCGTCGCCCACCGAATCGAGGTCGCGGCGTCGTCACATCTTGTAGCCGATCTTCCGCAAGAACGCCTTCCTGTGCTCTATGTCGCCCTCCGTCTCGATCCCCTTCGTCCGGCCGCCGTCTATCACGCCCAACACTCCGCGACCCTGCTCGGTTTCCGCGACGATGACCTGTACCGGGTTGGCCGTCGCGCAGTATATGCGGCAGACCTCGGGCACCTGCTTCAGCGCGTTGAGGATGTTGATCGGGAAGCCGCCCGCCAGGAATACGATGAACGCGTGCCCCGCTCCCAGGTTGAGTGCATTCTTGCGGGCCAGGTCTATCAGCCGGTCGTCGTTGCCGCTGTACCTGACCAAGCACGGTCCGGACGATTCGTTGAACGCCAGTCCGAACTTGAGCGACGGCGCCGTGGTGACTATGGCCTCGTGCAGGTCCTCGACGGTCTTGATGAAGTGCGACTGGCCCAGTATCATGTTCACTTCTGGATCGGGCTTCTCGATCGGAACCACGATGATTTCCATGGAATACCTCCCCTCCCCGCACAATTGTTTCAAGCCGGCGGCCCCGTTATCCTTCGGCGCGCCGGTCTCACAGCCCGTACTCTTTCAGCCTGCGGTAGAGCGTCGCCCGGCTGATCCCCAGGGACTTGGCCAGCGCCTCCTTGCCCGCCGTGGAACGGCCGAAGGTCGCCAGCCCGTGTTCCAGGCTCTCCCTCGTGACCGCCCTCGCGCCTTTCCAGGCCGCCCCGGGAGCGGCGGTCGCCTGGGGGTCCGCCCCGGTGACGGGCATGGACCCGGTCACGTGGGCGGGGAGGCAATCCACGTCCAGGAGCTCGCCTCTCATCACGTTGACCGCGTACTCGACCGCGTTCGCGAGTTCGCGGATGTTGCCGGGCCAGGGGTATGTCATCAACCGGGCAATCGCGGCGGGAGTTACGCCCTCCACATGCTTGCCCAGGCTGGATGCGTATTTCCGCGAGAAGCAGTGAACGTATTCGGGGATGTCCTCGCGGTGCTCGCGGAGGGGCGGGATGACTATCGGTATGACCGCCAGGCGGTAATAGAGGTCCTGCCTGAATTCGCCGGACTCCGCCATTCTGGCGAGGTTTCGGTTGGTCGCCGCTATCACGCGGATGTTCACTCGGACCGGCTTCCTTCCGCCCAGCCTCTCCACCTGGCGGTCCTCGATCGCGCGCAGGAGTTTCGCCTGCAGGTGCAGCGGGAGGTCGGCGATCTCGTCGAGGAAGAGCGTACCGCCGTCCGCCAGGTCGAACTTCCCGGGCTTGCCGCCCCGCCTTGCACCGGTGAAGGCGCCCTCTTCGTAACCGAACAGCTCGCTCTCGAGGAGGGCCTCCGGGATGGCCGCGCAGTTCACGGCCACGAACGAGGCTTTCCGCCTGGGGCTGGCCGAGTGGATGGCGCGCGCGAACAGCTCCTTCCCGGTGCCGCTCTCGCCCTGTATCAGGACGGTGGCATCGCTGGCTGCAATGCTCCTCGCCAGGTCCTTGACGCGCGACATCATCGTGCTGGACCCGAGGATGTCGTCGAAGGTGAAGTTCCTCTCGCTCCTGATGTACTTGGCCACCGTCCTGGGGATCTCTTCCGTGCCCCGGAACGTCAGGACGTATCCCCGGGCCCGCGGGGAATCTCCGACCGGGTTCACCCGGCCCAGCCAGTACACCTTCTCACCCCGGGTCACGGAGTACATCTCGAACTCGCCGGTCGGGGAATTCTCCAGTTCCCTGGCATCCATGCCCGGGAACACCGCGGAGATCGCCATGCCCGAGATGGCGGCCGGATCCGATCCCAGCATACGCGCGGCCGCCCTGTTCACGTGCGTTATGACCCCCGACGGGTTCACGGATATGATGCCGTCGTTTACGGAGTTTATGACCGTGTCCAGCTCCCGCGCCAAGTCGGCCACGGTCCTCGCCTGCTGTCTCTCGTTGAAGGCTCGGGAGACCAGGTCGGCCATCTTCTCGAGGAATTCTATCAGGCGTGCGGTCTCGGACAGGAGCTTTCGACGCTGCTCGGAATCGCAGGCTGCCAGCATGATGCAACCGGCAGGGCGGCCACCCATCACCAGGGGGCATATGATGTCCGCAACGTCGGTGCAGTTGTCCTTGTCGAGACAGTCCCGGCAGATTTCGTCCAGGCGGGGATTGAGCACCACGTGCGTCCTGCCTTCGCGCAAGACCCGCGCGGAGACAGTGTAAGCCCCGAGTATGCGACCTATCCGCTTGTAGTACCCGCCGGTCCCCACGACCGTGAGGAGGTTCTCGTCCACCATCCCGACTTCGACGCCCACGGCTGAAGCGATTGCCTCCCCCGCTTTCTGCGCGAATTCGCCCACCTCTGTCAACATGGACACGCCCGGAAACCCCCCGCCGATAGTCTGGACCCCGTTACATTTCCGCGCGGGCGCCCGGGATCCTGCAACCAGTTCTCACGCCATTCTCAATGAGAAGCCGAAACCGGGCAGTGTGAGAAGCCTGAGAAGCACTCCCCCTCGGCCTCCGGAGCGGGCAACGCGAGAGAAGAGCCGTCGTGCCCGCGGTTTCGGCCTTCGGGCGGGCCGCCGGCGGCGTGCCCGGGATGGCACGCGACTTGCTTCCCCACGGGACCAGGCGACAGGAGCGAGAATCGGGGCGTCGGAGTGGCGGGAACGGTCCGCGGAACGATATTCGACATAATGAAATACTCCATCCGCGACGGCCCGGGCATAAGGACTACCGTGTTCCTGAAGGGGTGCCCGTTGCGGTGCCGCTGGTGCCACAACCCCGAGGGGCAGATCGAGGCACCGGAACTACTCTGTGCGCCCGAGCGCTGCTCGGGGTGTGGCGACTGCATCCGGGTGTGCCCGCGGGGAGCGATAAGGCCCGCGAAGGGCATGCCGGTCACCGACAGGCGAATATGCGATGCTTGCGGGTCGTGCGCCCGCGCCTGCCATTTCGAGGCGCGCTCCATCGTTGGGCGCCGCGTGGACGCGACCGAGGTGATCGCCGAGGTCCGTAAGGACACGGTCTTCTACGACGAGTCCGGTGGGGGCGTCACGTTCTCCGGCGGTGAACCCCTCGGACAGCCGGCGTTCCTCGCCGGCCTGTTGGCGGAGTGCAAGAGGCAGGGGATACGGACGGCCGTGGACACGTCGGGTTTCTGTGACCGGAGGGACCTCATGGAGCTGAGCGAGTACGTGGACCTGTTTCTCTACGACTTGAAGGTGATGGACGAAGCCGCGCACCTGGAATACACGGGCGTGTCGAACAGGCCGATACTGTCGAACCTGGAAGAGCTCTCGTCCCGGCATCGGAACATATGGGTTCGAATCCCGCTGGTGCCGGGGGTCAACGACTCGGAAGAGAACATACTGGCGACGGGGCGGTTCCTCTCGTCGCTACGGGGGATAAGGCGGGTGTGTGTTCTTCCGTACCACAAGACCGGGATAGGCAAGTATGCCCGGCTGGGCAGGGAGTACACCCTCGACGGGCTGGAGGAACCGAAAAGGGAAGCGGTGGCCGAGGTCGAGAGCGTCCTGGCTTCGTTCGGATTGAAAGGTGGGGCGTGAACAGATGAACGAGCGAGTCCGGAGGCTCAGGCAAGAGAGCCTGGATGCGAAGGCGACCATATCAACGGAGAGGGCCGAGATCGTTACGGAATGCTACAAGACGGCGCGCGGCCTGTCGGCGCCGATGATGCGGGCACTCGTTTTCAAGACGCTCCTGGAGCGCAAGAGGATATACATCGGTCCCGGGGAGCTGATAGTGGGGGAAAGGGGTCCGGGTCCCAAGCTCACGCCGACCTACCCCGAACTCTGCTGCCACAGCCTGGAGGACCTCGAGAT
>JANLGA010000042.1:6863-9723 GCA_024653225.1 Bacillota bacterium
TCCCTCGAAGCCAATATCTCGAGGGACAAGATAACGTTCGCGTCCGACCGGGCCGCGAGGGAGGTGTACCGGGACGTCATCATCCCGTTCTGGAAGGGCAGAACGATGAGGGACATGATATTCGCGGAGATGACGGAGGATTGGAAGGCGTGCTACGAGGCCGGCATCTTCACCGAGTTCATGGAACAGCGGGCGCCGGGCCACACCGTGCTTGACGATAAGATCTACCGCAAGGGCTTTCTCGACTTCAAGGAGGACATAAGGAGGAGCCTGGAGTCCCTCGACTGGTCGAACGACCCCGAGGCGTATCGGAAGTCCCAGGAACTCAAGGCGATGGGGATATGCGCCGACGCGATCATGACGTTCGCGAGACGGCACGCCGAGAAGGCGGCGGAGATGGCCCTCAACGAGGCGGACCCGGAGAGGCGGATGGAGCTCGAGCAAATCGCGGCCGTGTGCTCACGTGTGCCGGCGCGGGCCCCCCGCACGTTCTGGGAGGCCCTGCAGGCCTACTGGTTTGTCCACCTGGGCGTCGTCATCGAGCTCAACGGTTGGGACGCCTTCAACCCGGGCAGGCTCGACCAACACCTGTACCCGTTTTACGCGAATGACATCGAGAGCGGGAGGATCACGCCGGAAAGGGCCAAGGAGCTGCTGCAGTGCTTCTGGATCAAGTTCAACAACCACCCCGCGCCGCCGAAGGTGGGCGTCACCGCATCCGAGAGCGCTACGTACGCGGACTTCGCGAACATCAACTTGGGCGGACTGAAGCCCGACGGCACGGATGGGGTAAACGAACTCACGTACGTGATCCTCGACGTCATTGACGAGATGCGATTGGTCCAACCGGGCACGAACATACAGCTGAGCAAGAAGAGCCCCGACAGGTTCCTCAAGAGGGCCTGCGAGATCATACGGAAGGGATGGGGTCAGCCGTCCGTGTTCAACGCGGACGCCGTCGTGCAGGAGATGCTCAACCAGGGCAAGTCGCTCACCGATGCCAGGAACGGCGGGACGAGCGGCTGCGTGGAAACGGGGGCGTTCGGCAAAGAGAGCTACATCCTTACCGGCTACTTCAACCTTCCGAAGGTCCTCGAAGTCACGCTGCACGACGGCGTGGACCCGAGGACCGGCCGCAGGATCGGACTCCGGACGGGGGATCCCGGGTCGTTCGAGTGTTTCGACGAGCTGTACGGGGCGTTCGAGCGCCAGTTGAGACATTTCGTGGACATCAAGATGAGGGGAAACGCGGTCGTGGAGAGGCTGTACGCCGAGTTCATGCCGGCCCCGTTCCTCTCGATATTGATTGACGACTGCGTCACCGTCGGCAAGGACTACAACGACGGCGGGGCGAGGTACAATACCAGTTACATCCAGGGCGTGGGGTTGGGCACGGTGACTGACTGCCTGTCCGCCGTCAAGTGGCATGTATTCGACAACAAGACCCTGTCAATGCGCGAACTCGTAGCGGTGCTCGACGCCGATTTCTCCGGTCACGAGAAGACGAGGCAACTCCTGGTGAATAAGACCCCGCGCTACGGTAACGACGACGACTACGCCGATTCGCTGATGATCCGAGTATTCGACTCGTTCTTCAGGGCGGTTGACGGAAGGAAGAATACGAAGGGCGGCTTTTACCGCATCAACATGCTGCCGACGACCTGCCACGTGTACTTCGGATCGGTGACAGGGGCCACTCCTTGCGGGCGAAGGGCGGGCGAGCCGCTGTCCGAGGGAGTGTCGCCCGTCCAAGGGGCGGACAGGCGGGGGCCGACCGCCGTGATAAAGTCGGTGGCCAAGATGGACCACCTGCGGACCGGGGGCACGCTGCTCAACCAGAAATTCACTCCCCAGGTGTTGGAGGGGGATGAGGGACTCGAGAGGCTCGCGCAGCTCGTGCGATCATACTTCAGGCTCGACGGCCACCACATCCAGTTCAACGTCGTCACTGCCGACACACTGCGCAAGGCCCAGGCGAACCCCGAGAAGTACAGGGACCTCATCGTCCGGGTCGCCGGCTACAGCGATTACTTCTGCGATCTCACGAGGGTGCTGCAGGACGAGATAATAGCGAGGACGGAACATGCGGCACTGTGATGCCGCAGGAATTTTCGGACAGGGTCTAGAAGACGTAGCGGGAGTCAGACCGGGGGTGTGCCGGGATGAAGCTGGGCGACCCGGCAGCCGGGCGCCCCGCACGCGGGGGCGCGAGGGCGAACGCGAGATGGATACCGCCGACGTCGTGATTGTGGGTGGGGGCGTGCACGGGTGCGCCCTGGCGTACCACCTCGCCCGGATGAGGGCGGGCAGGATCCGAGTTTTCGAGGAGAACAACCTGGCAAGCGGCGCGACCGGTCGTTCCGCCGCCGGCGTTAGGCATCAGTTCGGTACCGAGATCAATTGCCGCCTCGCCGTCGAGAACATACGCAGGTTTCAGACACTGGAGCACGACCTCGACTGGGACGGGGACATAGAGTTCGAGCAGGGCGGGTACCTGCTGATAGCATACAGTGAGGGCCAGTTGGAGCAGTTCCGCCGCAACGTGGCGCTCCAGAACAGGCTGGGGATCCCGTCCGTCATCCTTGACCCGGCGGGCGTGGGCGCGGTTGCGCCCGACCTCAACCTCGACGGGGTGCTGGGCGGCAGTTACTGCCCCAAGGATGGGCACGCGAATCCGTTCCACGTGACCATGGCGTACGCATCGGCCGCGAGGAGGCTCGGCGTGCAGTTCAGTCTGGGTGAACCCGTGCTCCGAGTGGAGACCCTACGGGGACGGGTTCGGGGGGTTCGGACGGCGTTTGGGACGGTGGGCGCGGGAGCCGTGGTCATCGCCGCCGGGGCCCGTGGAAAGGAGCTCGCG
>JANLGA010000042.1:9733-16275 GCA_024653225.1 Bacillota bacterium
ACCCCCGCCGAGGACGCGAGCTCCTTTCCACGGGCCCCGGCGGGGGTGGAGGTGCCCGTTTACGCGGAGCGCCACCAGATCCTGGTGACGGAGCCGTTCGAGCACACCCTGGACCCCATGGTGTTGTGCTTCGACGATGGTACTTACTGGAAGCAGACGCCTCGGGGCGCTTTCTTGATGGGGATAGGGGATCCCTCAGAGGCGAAGGGAAACGTGTTGACCTCGACATGGCAGTTTCTCCAGGAGATGGCGAGGAGGGCGGTGCGCCACATGCCCAAGTTGTCGGGGGCCCGGGTTGTCCGTCAATGGGCGGGGACTTACGACATCACGCCCGATTCGCAGGCCGTGGTCGGGCCGACGCCGGTGGGAGGACTGTTCTTGAACATGGGGTGGAGCGGCCACGGCTTTCAGTTCGCCCCCAGCATAGGACAAGCGCTGGCTGAAGTGGTCCTCGGCGTGAAACCGTTCGTGGACATAAGCCCGCTGTACCTGGACAGGTTTGAGACGGGCCGGCTTATCCCCGAGCCCGCGTGCGTGTAGCGAACGTCCGGCGGGCTCAGGGCTTGCGGAAGCCCGCCGCGGGGAGGAGGTGGTGGGTCCCAACTAGAGCGCGAAGGATCGCCGGACACCAGGACCACTAAGGAGGGGGAAAATGTCGAGGAGTAGAGGGATCGCGTTGTTCCTGTTGGCCATCATGATCGTGGGCGTCGGAGGATGCGCTCAGCCCAAGGCGGAAGAGAAAAAGCCGGCCGCGCCCGCCGAACCGATCAAGATAGGGGTGCAGGGGCCGATCTCGGGCCAGTGGGCGTTCGAGGGCGAGGGGATCGCCAGGGCGGTAAACCTCGTAGCTGAGCAGGTCAACGAGAAGGGCGGAGTCCTCGGCAGGAAGATCCAGGTGATTCAGGGCGACGACAAGAGCGATCCCAAGGAATCCGCGCTTGTCGCTCAGAAGATGGTCGCGGAAAAGGTCATCGCGGTGGTGGGGAGCTACGCCTCGAGCCTGACGGAACCCGCGTCCGCGATCTATGACGAAGCGGGCATCGTGCATATCACCCCGTCGTCCACCGCGACCAAGCTGACCACCAAGGGGTACAAGAGGTTCTTCCGCACCTGCTTCCTGGATGACAGGCAGGGGCTGTTCGCGGCCGAGTACTTCTCCAAGAAGGGCTACAAGAATCTCGCCGTCATACATGACAACACGACATACGCCAAGGGCCTCGCCGAGTGGACCAAGAAGTACCTCGAAGAGCGAGGGGTCAAGGTTGTATTCTTCGACGCGATAACCCCGGGCGAGAAGGACTTCACACCCACGCTGACCAAGGTAAAGGCCGCAAACCCCGACGCAATCTACTTCACGGGCTACTTCCCGGAGGGCGGCCTACTCTGCAAGCAGGCTAAGGAACTCAAGATCCAGGCGCTGTTCTCCGGCGGCAACGCCGTCAACAATCCCGAATTCGTGAAGATCGCCGGCCTTGACGCCGCGAAGGGCGCCATCGTCACGACGGAGCCGTTGCCCGGCGACCTTCCGTATCCGGAAGCCAAGCAGTTCATGGAGGATTACAAGAAGAAGTACGGGGACTACCCGAAGAGTATCTGGGTGATCCTGGCCGCGGATGCCATGAGGCTGATAGTCACCGCGATGGAGAAGACCGGGAGCGCGGAACCCGCGAAGATCGCGGAATACCTGCACACCCAGGTGAAGGACTTCCCGGGCATTTCGGGCCCGATCATCGGGTTCGACGAGAAGGGCGACAGGCTCGGCACGATCCACAAGGCATACGTGGTTGACGACAGGGGCGAATTTGTCCCCGCTCCGTGAGGTGCCAACGCGGGGGCGGATACACTCCGCCCCCGCAGTTTCCGCAGATCTATAGCCGGGAGGAACGCGTAGTGGAACAACTCCTCCAGCAGCTCGTGAACGGCATTACGGTAGGTTCGGTCTACGCTTTGGTCGCCCTCGGCTACACTATGGTATACGGAATCCTCAGGCTGATCAACTTCGCGCACGGCGAGATGTTCATGCTGGGGTCCTATTTCGCCCTTACCCTCATAGTCTCGACGCGCGTCGGAGTGCTGCAGCTCGTCCCGAACGTCCTCCTGGGCCTGCTGCTGGTATTCCTGTTTTCCATGGGGCTGGTGAGTACGGTGGGCGTGGTCGTCGAGAGGGTGGCGTACCGCCCGCTGAGGAGATCGACCCGGCTGGCCCCTATCGTGTCCGCCCTCGGCGCCTCGCTGTTCATCCAAAACGCGGTGATGTTGACCTACGGCACCCAGTACCAGGTGTTTCCGGAGGGATTGCTGCCGACCACCGTGTGGAGGGTATTCGGCGTCGAGGTCACCCTCATGAGGGTGATCGTGCTGGCCATCTCGCTCGGACTGATGGCCGCACTGTACGCGTTCGTCCAGAAGACTCCGCTGGGCACGGCCATTCGGGCGACCGCGCTCGACCACGACGCGGCCAGACTGATGGGGATAGATGTTGACAGGATAATCCTCACGGTATTCCTCATCGGGCCCGCTCTCGGCGCGGCCGGCGGCATAATGGTGGGCCTGTACTACCGGCAGATCAACTTCACGATGGGGTGGACGTACGGGCTCAAGGCGTTCACCGCCGCCATCATGGGCGGGATCGGGAACATCCCGGGCGCGATGGTCGGCGGGTTGTTGCTCGGGATACTCGAGACGCTCGGCGCCGGGTATATATCCACCGGCTGGAAGGACGCGTTTGCCTTCGTGATACTTATCGCCATCCTGATACTCAGGCCGACCGGTCTGCTGGGTGAGCGTGTCGCGGAGAAGACCTGAATCGGCGGGGAGAGGATGAAGTGGGTGTTCCAGATCAATGAGATTTCGCTCGGTCCCGGGATTGCCAGGACGTACGCCCTCGCGGGCCTCGGCGTTCTGCTCGTGATCTACCCGCTCGTGGTCAACGACTACTGGGCGATGGTCGGAAACTTCTACGGGATATACGTGCTGCTCGGCTGCAGCCTCAACCTGATAGTGGGCGACGCCGGCCTCTTCAACCTCGGCCACGCCGCGTTCTACGCCGTCGGTGCCTACAGCACGGCCATCCTGAACACGAGGTGGCATGTGCCGACCCTCGTCCTGCTGCCCCTGAGCGCCGCGCTGGCGGCGATGTTCGCGGTCGTTATCTCGAAACCCATCCTCCACCTGAGGGGCGACTACCTCTGCATTGTCACCATCGGCTTCGGAGAGATCGTGAGGATCGCCCTATACCAGAACCCCTTCGGCTTGACCGGGGGCCCCAACGGGATATTCGGCATCGGTAGGCCGTCCCTGTTCGGTTTCGTATTCCGTAGGCCGTGGCACTACTTCTACCTGATATGGGCATTCGTGGTGCTGACCATATTCGCGATGAGGCGGCTCGAGGAATCGCGGCTCGGCAGGGCGTGGAATTGCATCAGGGAAGACGATCTCGCCGCGGAGGCCATGGGAATAGACACGGCCCGGCTGAAGCTCCTCGCATTCGCGCTCGGGGCCGGGGTCGCGGGGATAGCCGGAAACCTGTTCGCGAGCAACATGACCGTGATCGCGCCCGAGAGCTTCAGCTTCTGGGAGTCGGTGCTGATGTTCTGCATCGTCGTCCTGGGCGGCCCCGGGTCCGTCCCCGGCGTCATCATAGGCGCGTTCGGCATGTTTGTGCTCCCGGAGCTGTTCAGGGGATTCTTCCTGAGATCGAGGCTGCTCGTGTTCGGCGCGGCGATGGTGGCCATGATGCTGTTCAGGCCCGAAGGGCTCCTGCCGGTGCAGCAATGGAAGCGGGCGGCGGAGTCCCGCGGCGAGGGTGCTCGTCGAGCGGCGGCCGTGTGACCGCGCCCCGCGGCCTGGAAATGAGGGATGAGATCGTACTATGGCACTGCTTGAGGTAAGGGGACTGACGAAGCGCTTCGGCGGCCTCACGGCCGTGGACCACGTGGACTTCCACATCGAGCCGGGGGAGATCCTCGGCCTCATCGGGCCGAACGGGGCGGGGAAGACCACCGTGTTCAACCTGATAACCGGGATATATCCGCCGGATGAAGGGCAGATATTGCTCGACGGCCGCAGCATCGTGGGGCTCAGGCCGCACCAGATAACGGAGCTGGGCATCGCGAGAACGTTCCAGACGATCCGGCTGTTCAAGAACTTGACAGCGCTCGAGAACGCCATGTCCGGTCGTCACTGCCGGACGAAGGCCGGCGTGATCTCCGCCGTGGTGAGGCCCCGATCCCAGGTGCTCGAGGAGCAATCCATCCGCGCCGAGGCGCGGGCGTGCCTGGATACCGTCGGGCTGGGCGACAGGGAAGAGGTCCTGGCCAAGAACCTCCCCTATGGAGACCAGCGGCGGCTCGAAATCGCGCGCGCTCTTGCGACTTCCCCCAGGCTGGTGGTATTGGACGAACCCGCGGGGGGGCTGAACGAGCAAGAGAGCAGGGAATTGATGGGCCTGATAGAGAACATACGCCGCTCCGGAGTGACCGTGCTCCTCATCGAGCACGACATGACCGTGGTCATGGGGATATCGGACCGCATCGTGGTCCTCGACTACGGGCAGAAGATCGCGGAGGGGACGCCCGCGGAGGTCCAGGTCAATCCGCGGGTCATTGAGGCCTACCTCGGAAAGGAAGAGGAACAGAAATAATGGCCTTACTTGAAGTCGAAGACCTTCACATTTATTACGGTAATGTGCACGCGCTGAAAGGGATCAGCCTCGACGTCGGTGAGGGCGAGATAGTGACCCTGCTGGGGGCGAACGGTGCCGGCAAGTCCACCACCCTGAGGGCGATTTCGGGCCTCGTTAAGCCCCGTTCGGGGAACATCTCTTACAGGGGCGGATCCCTCAACGAGATCCCCGCGCACGAGATAGTGAGACACGGGATATCGCAAGCGCCCGAGGGCCGCAGGTTGTTTTCCACGCTTACCGTAGACGAGAACCTGACCCTCGGGGCCTACGTGCGCCTCAGGGACAAGGCATCCGTCGAGGACAGCCGCAAGCGGGTGTTCGACCTCTTCCCGAGGCTTCTCGAGAGGCGCAACCAGCTCGCCGGAACGCTTTCCGGGGGCGAGCAGCAGATGCTCGCGATAGGGAGGGCGCTCATGGCGGCCCCGCAGCTGCTGCTCCTGGACGAGCCGTCCCTGGGCCTGGCGCCGATACTCGTGAAGAGCATCTTCGCGAAGATCCGGGAGATCAACGAACAAGGGGTGACTATTGTCCTCGTCGAGCAGAACGCGCGCGCCGCCCTGAAACTGGCTCACCGCGCGTATGTGCTGGAAACGGGGAGGATATCCCTGTCGGGCAGCGCCCAGGAACTCCTGAAAGACGAGAGGGTCAGGAAGGCCTACCTGGGAGAGAAGTAGGTCGAGACCTCGCGGGGACGCAGGGGGGGGTCTGCCTTTGAGGAAGAGCCGATGGAAACCCGGGAAGAACATCCTTTTCCTGTCGAAGCATGACGTGATGCAGGTCATGACGATGAGCGAGGCGATCGAGGCTGCGGCGGCCGCCTATGCTTCGGTCTCGTCGCGGACCGCCCGGGCCCCTGTCAGGACGCCTATACATGTGGACGCGCGCGGTGGCGTGTCGCTGTTCATGCCGGGGTACGTCCCGCCGTCCGCGGCTGGACCTGGCGGCAGGCGGCCAGGCCCAGGCGGATTGGGAATGAAAATGGCGTCGGTTTTCCCAGGGAATGCCGCGATGGGCCTTCCAACCGTTTTGGCCGCAATCCTCCTTGTCGACCCCGAAACGGGCGCTCCTGCGTGCCTTATGGAGGGCTCGTACCTCACGGCCCTGCGCACCGGAGCCGCCGCAGCCGTGGCCGCGCGCCACATGTCGAGGCAGGATTCCTCCGTTATCGCGGTTTTCGGCGCCGGCGGCCAGGCGAAGATGCAGATCCTGGGGCTTCTGGAAGTCCGCGACGTCTCGGAGGTCAGGATATTCGACGTTGCTACGGATCGCGCCGCGGCGCTGGCGTCGGAGATTACCCGCCTGGCGCCCGCGCGCGGCGCCGGCAGGGGCCCGAAGTGTGCAGCCGCCCCAGGCCCCCGCGAAGCGGTGGACGGAGCCGATATCGTGGTCACCGCAACCACCTCGACGGCGCCGGTGTTCAAGGCGGAATGGCTGAAGCCGGGCGCACACATCAACGGGATCGGGTCGTTCAGACCGGACATGCAGGAAGTCGGGGAGGATACCGTCCTACGCGCAGCGCGGATCGTGGTCGACTCGCGCGAAGCCGCCCTGGAGGAGGCCGGCGACCTTATCATCCCCCTGCGTAAAGGCCTCATAACTGAGGACAGGATAGCAGGGGAGATCGGCGACCTTGTACTGGGTCGCCTGGCCGGCAGGACATCTCCGGAGGACATCACGTTTGCGAAGATGGTGGGTCTTTCCGCGTTGGACGTCGCGGTGGGCTCCGCAGTGTTCGGGAAGGCGCTCGAGTCGGGATGGGGCACGGTAATACCGATGTAACCGGCGGCGGGCGACTGCGGGCGGGCGTGTTGCCTCACGTAAGAATCTAAACGAAGGGGATTCGTTGCCTCAGATGTTT
>JANLGA010000043.1:0-2118 GCA_024653225.1 Bacillota bacterium
CGCCGCAAAGGTCAAGGCCGGCCGCGGCGACGAGTTGATCGAAGCGGTCGGCCTTGACCTTTGCGGCGGCGGAGTCCAGTAGTTCGCGGACCACTCCCGCCCCGAGGGACTTGACGAAGCCCGCCCTGTCCCAGGGTGCCAGGAGCACGATCCTCCGGACTGCGGACCGGTATTGACCCTCGAACATGTAACGCAGGACCTTGCTGGTACCGAGGGAATGCCCCTGGAGAATGATGTCCGGGTAGCCCTGCTCCCGCAAGAACCCGATCCACCCGCTGATGTCAAGGTGAGATTCCTCGAACAGCTCGTACCTGGCCCCGACCCTCCTCACCGCCCCGTCCGTCGTCCGGAAGTCCGTATCCCTCCCGGAGCCCCGAGTGTTGCCGCTGAGAAACGACAAGCCCGCCGCCGGTATCCTTCGGGCCAAGACGTGAACGAAGTGGTTCTCGTAGAAATTGCCTTCGAAGCCGTGGATGTGCAGTACGGCGAGGCGTGCCCCGGGCGCCGGGGCGAAGTACCCGTGAAGATACAGACCGTCTGCTGTCGAGGTTCGCGCCAATCCGGCCGAGTCCCGGGTCCCCATGCCTTTCCCTCCCGTCAGGCGGGTCTGGGCGACAACCGCTCCGGTGGAACAGATTCGCGGCCGGCCCCGCGCACCCTTCACCCTCGGCCTCCCGCGGCGGCACGGTCGGAACGGTCGGCCGCTATACGCGACGCGGGCCGCGCGGTAAAAGTTTGCGGGGCTTCGCCGATACATGGAGATGGAGCCCAATGACGCCGCAATTCGAACGGCCTCACGACCAGGGGGGTGCCTGAATGCTTCAGGTGATCAGACGCGCCGTCAACCGCCTCATTCCCCGGCCCGCCGGTGTGGAGACGACCGACCGGACGGGTTCCCGACGGAGCATGCTGAGGAAGATGCCGACGAAGATCGGGACAATCGTGGGGTGTGTGTCATGTATCATCCTGCTGGCAATGTCGTGGCGGGGGACGATGATGCTCAACGGCGACATCGCCAGGACCCAGCTGCTCGGGGCAATGCGCGTGCTCGAGGGCCTCGTCGCCGAAGCGGGTTCGGGGTTGTCGGTCAGAGAGGGCAATCTCGTCATCGGCGAAAGGTACGTGCTGAACGACTCGACGGACATCGTTGATAGGGTGTACGCGCTTACCGGCTGCAACGCGGCCTTCTTCCTGGGCGAGAAGAGCGTGTCAACCAGCGTGAAGACGAAGGGCGGCGAGAGGGCCGCGGGCGCGACCGCCGATCCTGTGGTGGTGGATTACGTCATTCGGAAGGGCCGTGAGTACTGGGGAGTCGCCGACGTGGCGGGCACGAGGTACCTGGCCTACTATCGGCCGATTCGGGGTGAGGACCGTTCGGTCATCGGCATGCTTCTCGTCGGCGCGCCGCTCGAGGAGTTGGGCGGCGCGGCTTCCGGCGGGATGCGGCGATTCCTGTTGCCGGTCGTGCTGGGCGCAGTCGTGACCGCGGGCATCACTGCCCTGGTCGTGGGCAGGCTGGTCGGACACGTGGGCCGGATTTCGGAGCTCGCCGCCGCGGTCGCAGCCGGTAACCTGACGGTGGACGTTCCCGCCATCAGGACCGGCGACGAGGTCCAGGAGCTCGGCAGCTCGTTCCAGGGGATGATCGAGTCCCTCCGGGCGATGATCGCGGAGGTTTCGACCGTGTCGGAGAAGGTATCATCTGCGAGCCAGGAAATATCCGCCGCGGCGGAGTCGTCGTCGGAGGCCATCCAGCAAGTGGCCAAGGCCGCGCAGGACATGGCCCGCAACACCGAGCGGCAGGCGGGCGAAGTGGCCGGAGCCGACCGCTCCATGAAATCCCTGCGCGAGACGCTCTCCCAGGTGGCCCAGGGGAGCCAGCACCAGGCCGAATTGACCACCAGGACATCCGCGTCGGTGAAGGAAATTGACGCTTCTATCAGGGATGTCTCCAGGTCAACGGAGTCTCTCGCGCGGGTCTCGGAGGACACGAGGAAGAAGGCCGCGAGCGGAAAGGATGCCGTCCATTGCACCGCCGAAGGGATGCAGGCGATAGGGGCGTTCACCAGCGAAATGGGCAAATCAATCGAGATGCTCGCCGCGCGCTCCGACAAGATC
>JANLGA010000043.1:2128-2887 GCA_024653225.1 Bacillota bacterium
GGCGAGATAGTCAAACTCATCGAGGACATAGCGAGCCAAACGAACCTGCTGGCGCTCAACGCGGCGATCGAGGCCGCCCGGGCGGGAGAGTACGGGAAGGGCTTCGCGGTCGTCGCCGACGAGGTCCGCAAGCTGGCGGAAAGATCCGCGAAATCGACGAGTGAAATAGCGTCGCTCATCGCGGAAATCCAGGAATGCACGGCGTCGAGCGTGAGGGCCATCGAGAACGGGAACAAGTCGGTTGAAGCGGGGGTCTCACTAGCCGCCCAGGCCAGCAGGACGATGGATGAAATCCTGGAACTGGCGTCATCCACCGATCAGCACGTCAAGTCCATAGTGACAGCCATGACGAGGATAGCCGAGAACAGCGCCGAAGCGGCGAAGGCCGTGGAGCAACTGGCGGCGTTTGCCGAAGAGAGCACCGCCGCCACAGAGGAAGTGGCGACCTCCGCCGGACACGTGGAGAACGTCGTGCGATCGGTCGGTCGGGCCGCCCAGGACAACGCGGCGGGCGCGGAACAGATATCGGCGTCCAGCCAGGAGATCGGCGCTTCCGCGCAACAGATGGCGGAATCGGCGAGGGAACTGGCGGTCATGGCTCAGGAACTGAGGAAGATGGTCGCCCACTTCCAAGTGTGAGAGCGGCGGTGGGGAATGGAATCTCGCGGCCCGGGAGAGCCTCTCCCGGGCCGCGGGGCGTTCATATCAGGATCGCCTCGAAATCTCCGCTCTCAGCGTTTCCGATGCTGTCGGATCTGT
>JANLGA010000043.1:2897-12436 GCA_024653225.1 Bacillota bacterium
GCCCCGCGGCGAGAACGCCCCGCGGCCCGGGGCCGACCGGTCGCCGTTCCGGCGCGGCTCTCACATCTGGCCCCCGTCCACCACGATACTCTTCCCCGTGATGGAGAACGCGGAGCTCCTCCCGGGGCCGAGCGAGGAAGGATAACGGGTGGGACCGGCCAAGTACTATCGGAGAGGGCGAGGGATCTTCCCATTGGGAATGCACGTTCCTGCGTATGTCGGACTTCTTGAAGGCGGCGAACTGGACGAAAGGGTCGTCGCCCTGAAAGAGAAGATGAGGAGATGTACCGTTTGCCCGCACCACTGCGGGGTTGACCGCCTCGCGGGTGAGAGGGGTTTTTGCAGGTCGGGTGCCCGGGCGGTCGTCAACGGTTACGGGCCCCACTTCGGAGAAGAGGAAGTCCTGGTGGGCACGAGTGGTTCGGGGACCATATTCTTCAGCCACTGCAACTTGCAGTGCGTCTTTTGCCAGAACTGCGACATCAGTTACTACGGCCGGGGACGGGAGGTGGACCCCGCCGAGCTGTGCAGCATCATGATTGTGCTCCAGGAAAAGGGATGCCACAACATCAACCTCGTGTCTCCGTCGCACGTCGTACCGCAGGTGATGGAGGCCGTCGCGCTGGCGGCCGCGAAGGGCCTGATTATACCCATAGTCTACAACACCGGGGGGTTCGACGAGGTCGAGACTTTGAGGTTGCTCGACGGCGTAGTGGACATATATATGCCGGACATCAAGTTCGGCGACAACGAGACGGCGAGGAAGTACACGATGTCGGCCGGGTACTTCGACGCGGCGAAGGCGGCGGTCAGGGAGATGCACAGGCAGGTAGGAGACCTGCAAGTGGACGAATCGGGGATAGCGGTCAGAGGGCTGCTTGTCAGGCACCTCGTGATGCCGGGAGGCCTGGCAAACACGGAGAAGGTCATGCGGTTCATAGCCGACGAACTGTCAAAGGACACGATGGTCAACGTGATGTCCCAGTATTACCCCGCCCACAGGGCGTACGCCTTCCCGGAACTATCCAGGCGACCGACGGTTCGGGAGTACAGGATGGCGGTGGAGACCGCCATGAAGGCCGGTTTGAGGCGGCTGATAACGGATTGAGTGGGGGAATGCAGCGGGGACGCCTCACCGATGTTGAACGCGGGAGCCGTCTCCGGCTACAATGTTGGCAGAGAATTCACGCCGACAGCCTCGGTCCTTTCGCGGCGCGCTCCGGCGCACCGAGTAGTCTTCGCCGGAATAAGGGGGGTTCGAGATGCTCGTCCCGAGCACCCGGCTTGACGTGGCGGTGAGGAGAGCCAGCGTGAACGATATGGATGCGGTGTACGAGGTGGCATCGAGCGTTGGAAATGCGGTCAAGGATCCATCCCTCGGGTTCCTGGTATACGATTACACGCGCGATCCGGACGCCCACAAACGACGCTTATTGAGAAGCTGCGCCGAATGCAGCCATTTCTACGTGGCCGAATTGAACCGGAAGGTGTGCGGATTCCTGATCGGGTGGCTGAGAGACGAATGGGTCTCGAGGTATCCCGAGTGGTTCGGGCAGGTTACTTGGCGACCCGGGTTCAAGATGGACCCGGGCGATGATTTCTTCATGGTGGATGTGATCGCCGTGCACGCGCGCCTGACGGGGCGCGGCGTGGGGACCGCACTTCACAAGAGGATGATCGCGGACCTGGCGCGCGAGGGTATTCGTCGAATACTCTCGGAGTCCGTAATTGGTCCGATCCCGAATGTGACGTCCATGATGTTCAGGACGAGGATGGGGTTCGAGCTGGTCGGCATCAGGTACGAAGACGAGGGAGGGGTTCTCTACACGAACGCGGTTTACAGCAAGATCAATCCCTTGGTGCCGCCGGAGACGAGCGCGCGCGGACGACACTCGTGAATCCGGGCTCCGGCGGCCCCGCCCCGGCGGGTCGGACATCCGTGCCGGTGACGGCCGGCAGGTCAATAATGGTCCAGGGTACCGGGTCGTCCGTGGGCAAGTCGGTGATCTGCACGGCGCTGTGCAGGGTATTCGCCAGGGACGGCTACAGGGTGTACCCGTTCAAATCGCAGAACATGGCCCTGAACTCGTACGTTACCTGCGAGGGCGGCGAGATGGGGAGGGCCCAGGTCGCCCAGGCGGAGGCGTGCGGGGTGGAACCGCACGTGAACATGAACCCCATCTTGCTCAAGCCGAACTCCGACACGTGTTCCCAAGTGATAGTGTCCGGTCGGGTTCTCGGCAACTTCACCGCCGGGGAGTATTACGAGCTGAAGCCCCGCCTGCGGCGGGTTGTCCGCCGCGCCTATTCGGAGGTCCTGTCCGCGGCTGACATCGTGGTGATCGAGGGCGCCGGGAGCCCGGCAGAGATAAACCTCAACGACGGCGACTTCGTGAACATGGGGATGGCGCGAATCGCCCGCGCTCCGGTCATCTTGGTCGGGGACATAGACAGGGGCGGCGTCTTCGCCTCCCTGGTGGGGACGATGGCCCTCCTCTCCCCGAGGGATAGGGAGCGGGTCAGGGGTGTCATAATCAACAAGTTCAGGGGCGACATCCACATCCTTGAGCCCGGCCTGAGGAAACTCGAGCGGCTCATGCGGGTCCCCGTTCTCGGGGTGCTCCCGTACACGGACGTCCTCGTGGACGATGAGGACAGCGCCACGGAGGCATTCCTGAGGCGCGGCGCCGCCCGGGACGTCCGCGTGGGCGTGGTGTTCCTCCCTCACATGTCGAACTTCACCGACTTCACGCCCCTGCAGAGAGAGCCGGACGTCTCCCTCGAGTACATCGGCTCCCCGTCTTCGTTCGGCCGGCCCGACCTGGTCGTGATCCCCGGGTCGAAGAACACGATGGGCGACCTCTCGTACCTGCGGGAAGCGGGACTGGACAGGTCGATACTGAGGTACCACGGCGAAGGAGGGGTAGTATTCGGGATCTGCGGTGGATTCCAGATGTTGGGGCGGAGGATCGCGGACCCGTTCGGGGTGGAAGGGCCGGTCGAAGCCGCGGAGGGACTCGGGCTGTTGCCCGTCGAGACCGTAATGCGGAGGGGGAAACGCACGACCAGGACGGTCGCGCGCATTCTGCCGAACAAGTCCCCGCTGATGTCGAACTGCACCGGGCTGGAGGTGACGGGCTACGAGATACACATGGGGCAGACCTCGTACCCGTCGGATGCAGGGCACCTATGCCGAGTCGTCCGGGGGGCCTCCCCGAGCGAAGAGGGATTCGACGGCTGGGTCAGCGAGGACGGCCGCGTGATCGGCACCTACTTGCACGGCATATTCGAGAACGACCGCTTCGTGAGGGTCATGCTGGACTCCCTCCGCGCGTTGAAGGGACTGGAACCGCTGCGGGTGAGCGCCGGGGACTACGCGGCGTATAAGTCCCGGATCTACGATGACCTGGCGGAGAGGTTCAGGCGGCACGTGGACGTCGAGAGGATATACGGCATAATCTTCGGTTCTCATGGAACATAGGGCGGTGGTGTGACGATGAAGGTGAGCAAGCACAGCGCGGAGCACTACACATGGGGCGGCGAGTGTGACGGCTGGCACCTGCTCAAAGATGACAACCTCGCTGTGATACAGGAAAGGATGCCTCCTGGTACGTCCGAGGTCAGGCACTACCACGAAAATGCCAGGCAGTTCTTTTTCGTGCTCGCGGGGGAGGTGTGCGTCGAGACGGAAGGCGAGACCATCACCCTCGCGCCGCACGAAGGGGTGTACGTCAGGCCGGGCATCACCCACAAGGTGCTCAACAGGTCCGGGACCGACTCGGAATTCCTGGTAGTTTCAAGCCCCTCCACGAGGGGTGACAGGGTGGCGGTCGAGACGAAAGCCGCCGAACCCATCGGTTGAGGATCCGAAGACTCGCCGTGGCGGGGGGTATATGTCGCGTTGATTTTGTGATATACTCATAGCGCAATCTGAGAGGGATATGGATGAAATGCAACGGGCCTTGCGTCTTCCAGTCCTTGTACGATTGTGAATACATTGGATCGGGAGGACTGAGAAGATGACGAAGACCCTTTACGTCGGGAACCTGCCCTTCGACTGCAACGACCAGGATCTGGCAGCGGCATTCGGAGCGGTGACCGAGGTGTTCGGGGCGCGCGTTGTCACAGACCGAGAAACAGGGAGATCGCGCGGCTTCGGGTTCGTGGAAGTACCCGCCGACAGGGCGGAGGCGGTTGCGACGAGCCTCAACGGAGCGGAGATTGGCGGGAGAAGGATCGTGGTAAACGAGGCGAGGGAAAGGAACGATCGCCCAAGGAGTCGCAGGTAGTCGAGGTAGACCGGTCAGGCAAGGTGGGACAGGTCGAGCTCACAACGAGACAGCCTCAAAGGCCCGAGGCTGTCTCGCCGTTGTTGCGTGGTGGACTACCTGCGGTCCTCCGACGGCGGCGATTCTCCGGCCGACACCGTGAAGACACCACGAGTCATCGGGCCGGTGCGCGGGTTTGTGAGCCACACTGCAGCTGCGGCAAGCGCCATCACGGCTGAGAACGATGCAAACAGCGGCCGGCAAACTCGCGCGAATCCGGAGATCGCACGGGACTCGACCACCCGGCCGATGCCTTGAGTGAATGTCGCACTTCCGAGGAAGGCCGCGGTGTTGGCGATACCGAGATACATGCCGCTCTTGCCCGGCGGAGATAAGTGCCTTACCTGGCCGAAGGCCGCGCTGAGGCAACCCTCGGACATCCCCATGAGGAAGAAGAACGCGCACGAGGCCGCAAATCCGAGAGTGACGCCGGAGAATCCGAGGAACGCCCAGAAGGCCGCGGCCACCAGTGTGCCGCCCGTGATCGCCGCCGTTCCGCCCAGGCGGTCCGACAGCCCTCCCAAGAGCGGCGCGCCGGCGATATTCCCCACGACCAAGGATGTCAGTATCGCGGCCGCTTGCCGGGGGGAGAATCCGTACGCCCCGGTCAGGAACTGACCGGCCCACAGACCCTGAAAGCTGAGCTTCACCCCGTTGAATAGAAAGAACCACAATACCAGTGAAAGAAACGCGGGGCGAAGCACGGCCCGCCGGCGATAGTCCTCTGAATCGGCGGCGCCATCCCGTCCCCCGAGCTCGGCCGGAAACGTCCGATCCACCACCAAGTACCACGCGGCCGCAGCCAGGATGAGGGTGACGACCCCGGTGATCAGGTGCGTGCCGCGCCACCCGTACGTGGTCGCGAGGTAGGAGAGGGGCGTCGTGGCGCATAGCGCCCCGGCGTATCCCATGTCCAGCATGACCCCCGTTAGTGTCGCGAACCTCTCCCGGCTGCACCACTGTCTCAGGACCGCCAAGGACGGGATATACACGGCGGCGATTCCAACACCCATGATGGTGCGGCCGAGGATTGCCCCCGGCGCCGTCCGGGCCGCGCTGAAGGCGAAAGTCCCGGCGCTGGCGACGACGAGAGAGGCGGTGACCGTTCGCCGCGCACCGAACCTGTCCGTCAGGAATCCGACGGGGACTTGCATCAATGCGTAGGAGTACATTGCGGCCGCCCCCAACGCCCCCAGCCCCGCTGAATCGAGCACCAGGTCCGAGGCGACGCGCCCGGCAATGACGGCCAGTGACTGGCGGTGAAACTGCACGAAGAAGTACGCCAATCCGAGCACGGCGACCATCGCCGTGACGCGACGACTGTTCGGGATCCCTGCGCTCCGTTGTGACATGGGCGACCTCCCATTCTTACTACAACCGAGTCCGCTACGCCGGAACCGGGCATACTCGCTTGATTTCAATGGGGTCGCGTCGAAAACCTTCCGGGAAGGAGAACGGCTCCGGGCGCTCGAAGTGACAGTGCACAGGAGAAATGTGGCAGGTGAGCGACATACCGTTTGTGATCCTGGCTCTTATTGGCCTTGTCTGCTGCCTGTTTATCCCGGGCCGTCCGCGGCGGTTCGCCCGGACCGTCTTCCTCGTGCTGATGTGCGTCATCATTATCCCGCTGCTTGTGTTGGTCAATTCGGCCGCCTGGACTATTCGCGGCACGGTCCTCGAGCCTTCATTCTACGCCGAAGTGCTCAAGAAGGCGGGGATATATGAGGCAATACCGGTCGAAGTAGGTCGTCTTGTGGCGCCCATGCTCGAATCCGCCGTGCCGAAGAACGCGCCGCGGCGAGAGGAACTGTTGAGCGCGATGCGCAACGGGTTGACGTCGTGCATCACGCCCTCCTGGATCGAAGACCAGGTGCAGGGGATCGTTCGCGCGACCCTGGCGTACCTCAAGGGCGAAGGTCCGCTCGGAGCGCTGGGTATCGACCTCACCGAACCCAAAGCCAATCTGGCCGCCTTCATGGAGGGCTTGAAGCTCCCCGGCCAAGCGCTCGCGGAGATGAAGAAGGGATTGTCGCAAATTCCGGATCGGATCGGTCCGACCCATACAATGGTGCAACCCATGCTGGCCGCGCTTTCCGGGGCCCGCCCGGCCGTACAGGCCATGATGGTGGCGGCCTCCGCCGGTGCGTACGTCTTCGGACTCGTTGTATTCGGGGCTTGTATCATGTCCGGTTCCGTGCGAGCGGCCGGCGTGTGGGTAGGCTCGGGTCTCCTGCTCGGCGGCACGGCGGCCATCCTGGCGACGTTATTGGGCAGGTTCGCGGTGATGAATGTGGCATCCGGTTTCTCGGCGGGCCCCGGGATCTCGACGCTGTCCGTCCAGACGATCGTGGAAATGGCCTCGGAAGAGGTACTATCCCGCATCCAGGTGTTCGGGGCGGCTTCGGCCGGCGTGGGGGCACTTGCGGTGATGCTCGCATTGCTGTTCCGGCCAAAGCAGGCGGCGGAAAGGGGTGCCGCCGGGCCGCCCGCGGTCACCGAGGGGGGCGGGGAGGCGAAAGCGCAGCCCCCGGCGGGCCCACAGGGCCCTGCGTAGTTCGCGCGATCTCTTCTCGGGTATCGAAGTGCTCGCAGTAGTTGGAGACGGTTGTTCCTTGGGACCACCGGGGAGGGCGGACGGATGTTGAAACGCCTTGTAGTGGAGATCGGCACCGGGGTCGATCAGCACGGCCAAGACCCCACGCGGGCCGCGGTCAAGGGCGTCAGGGACGCCATGTCCAGGGTGTGCTTGGTCGGCCTCAAGGAAGTGTTCGGCCTCGAGGACCTCGATCTGATGCGGGTGGAGATAGTGGTTGCCACTCCGGACCCCGGGCGCGTGAGGCCCGAAGAAGTGGCTGGCGCGGTACCGTTCGGGGAGAAAACTGTCCGCGTAGTGAAGGGAGGGATGACGGCGAAGGGGATCAAGGTCCCCGAGCTGGGCGACGACTCCGAAGACATCCTGGTGGCGAACGCCGCCCTGACGGTCATGGTCGAGGTGTGAGGATGAGGGGCCGCGCCCGGCCGAGTGCCGAATCCCGTGACTTCCGGGCGCCGGCCGGTTGAGCGATCGGGTAATTGTGCTGGACCGCGAATGCGGTCCATGATATAATGCCACTAATGTTAGTAAACTGCTCAGATTTGGGGAGGGAATCTGCGCGCATGAGGCTGTCCACGAGGTCGAGGTACGGAGTTCGCGCCCTGTGCGCCCTTGCCGCCCTGTCGGACGGACGGAGGCCGGTTCCTATCGCTCGCCTCTCGGAACACGAGGATATATCGAGGCAGTACCTCGCCCTTCTCTTCTACGAAATGAAACGGGCCGGGCTCGTTGACGCCGTCAGGGGTTACAATGGCGGCTACAGGCTCGCGAAGAAGTCATCCGAGATAACTGTCGCATCAGTCGTGCGCGCCCTCGAAGGCCCGATTGCGCCGGTGGAGTGTCTAATGTCGGAGGGAGTAGCCGGCCCGGGCGATTGCAGAAGGAAGGCCCACTGCCTGAGCAGGCCCGCCTGGAGCCGACTCCAACGCCAGATCGAGGCGGCCTTGGAATCGGTGACCATCGCATCCCTCGTGACCAGAGGGAATCCGGAGGTCGAAGACCCAGGTGCTCAAGACCATTAGAGAGGACATTGGGGCGGTGTTCGAGAGGGATCCGGCCGCCGGTAGTATCATCGAGGTGCTCCTCTGCTATCCCGGGCTTCACGCGATTTGGCTCCACCGCTTGGCGCACTGGATGTACCGCAGACGGCTCTACCTTGTCGCCCGGCTATTGTCGCACGTCTCCAGGTTCCTGACGGGGATCGAGATACACCCCGGCGCAGTAATCGGAAGGCGCGTGTTCATTGACCACGGAATGGGCACGGTCATCGGGGAAACCGCGGAGGTCGGGGATGACGTCACGATATATCAAGAGTCACTCTGGGGGGTACCGGAAAGGAGAAAGGGAAGAGGCACCCCACGATAGGCAAGAACGTCGTGGTGGCCGCGGGAGCACAGGTACTAGGGGCGATCACTGTCGGAGACAATTCGCGGATCGGCGCGGGCTCGGTGGTGATCAAGCCCGTCCCCGACAACTGCACCGTGGTGGGAGTGCCGGGACGCGTGGTCGTCCGGGAAGGAGTAAAGGTCGGCCGTCTGGAGCACGGCGATCTCCCCGACCCCGTCATCGAGTTGCTCGCCGACATCCGCCGACGGCTCGAGGTCTTGGAGAAGCGGCTGGACCCCGTGGCGCGGCGATAGGGGGCGGACGGCCAGGCGCATGGGCGGAATCGCGAGCGACATAACCGAGGTCATAGGCAACACCCCGCTCGTCAGGTTGAACAAGGTGACCCTCGGAATTCCGGTGAGCGTAGTGGCCAAGATCGAATCCCTCAACCCCTGCGGAAGTGTCAAGGACCGCGTGGCGGCCGCTATGATCGAGGCGGCCGAACGAGAAGGTAGACTGCGCCCCGGGGCGGTCATCGTGGAGCCGACCAGCGGCAATACCGGAGTGGCGCTGGCGTCCGTCGCAGCCGCGAGAGGGTACCGCCTCGTGCTCACGATGCCCGACACTGTGTCCGGGGAGAAGAGACGATTGCCGGCAGCCTTAGGCGCGGAGGTAGTCCTGACGCCGGGACGGGAAGGAATGACCCAACAATTCAAGAACCGGGCCAATCCCCGGGCTCACATGTAGTCCACCGCCTCGGAGATCTGGCGCGATACGGCAGGCGCGGCGGACATCCTGGTGGCGGGTGTCGGCACCGGCGGCACCATCACGGGTGTGGCGGACGCGCTCAAGCGATTGAAGCGAAGTCTCAGGGCCGTCGCGGTCGAGCCTGAGGAATCGCCGGTGTTGTCGGGCGGCCGGCCGGGACCGCACACCATCCAGGGGATTGGGGCCGGCTTCATTCCAGACGTACTTCGACGCGACCTCATTGACGAGATCGTCCGGGTCCCGCAGCGCGAAGCGGCGGAGATGACGCGCCGGCTGGCCAGGGAGGAAGGAATCCTCGCGGGGATATCGTCCGGCGCGGCCGCTTGGGCCGCAATTCGCGTGGCCGCGACGGACGAGAACCGGGACAAACTCATCGTGGCCATATTCCCCGATTCAGGCGAGAGATACCTGTCCTCGGGGATCTTCGACTGAGCGCCGGGCCGTTCGGCGCAATACGTGTCCGTCCGACTTGAAACCGTCCGGCGTTCGGCGGCACCACCCACCCGCGGTTTCACTGTTCCACC
>JANLGA010000043.1:12446-13024 GCA_024653225.1 Bacillota bacterium
ATATGTCCTCCCCCTGGTTCAAGTCTGCAGGAAAAGAGCCAGCACGTGGCGAACACAGCCGAATCGTGCGGAATGGGCGGTCGCAGAATTATGCAGCTAGTCCGATTCAACATGCAATGTGAGGCGAGGGCGATGGTTGAAGGTCTCTGGGGTATCTCGGGGCGCGCGGCGCGGCTGCCCGCCTTCCCGATCCGGCAGGTGTTCGATCTCGCGGAGGACATGGCGAGAAAGGGAAGGAGCGTCGTGCAACTCGCACTGGGAAGACCCGATTTCGATACTCCGCCGCACGTGCTCGAGGCGGCGGCCGCCGCTCTCGGCGCGGGGAAGGTTCACTACACGTCAAACCGCGGGCTGCCGGAACTGAGGAGGGCTGTATCCGCTTACACGGCAAGACGCGGTGTCGAGTATGACCCGGACGCCGAGATAGTGGTGACAGTCGGCTCCGGAGAAGGGATCTTCTGCGCCCTGGCGGCGCTGGTGGAGCCCGGCGACGAGGTGGTGCTGTTCTCGCCGTACTACCCCGCCTATGCCGGGCTGGTGGAATTCTTCGGCGGGAAACCGGTGATCGTGGAGTGCCG
>JANLGA010000043.1:13034-15485 GCA_024653225.1 Bacillota bacterium
CAATGGATTCCAGCCCGACCCTTCCGATGTCGCGGCGGTCGTGACCCCGCGGACGCGCGCGATGGTACTGAACAGTCCGAACAACCCGACGGGAGCGGTTTGGAGCGGGGAGTGCCTCGAAGCGATCTCGCGGATCGTCGCGGGGTCGCGGGCGTTCGTGGTGTCTGACGAGGTGTACCACGCCTTCCTCTTCGGAGAAGCGGAGCACTTGACGCCGGCGGCCTTGCCGGGGATGAGGGAGAGGACCGTCATCGTTGACAGCGTTTCGAAGACATTCTCCATGACCGGCTGGCGCGTCGGCTGGGTCGCCGGGCCCGAGCCGGTGGTGTCGGCGATTCTCAGGATAAGGCAACACAGCACGATCTGCGCGACCGCGTTCGCGCAGTACGGCGCGGTGGCGGCGCTGGAAGGCCCGGGCGACGTGGTGCGGGAGATGGTTGTCGAGTTCGAGAGGAGGCGGGATGAGGCCATGGCAACGGCGTGCCTCCTCCGCCACCTCCGGTGCTCGAGACCCCAGGGGACCTTCTACATATTCCCGAGGATCGTGGGTGTGGACATGCCGGACGAAGAGGTCGCGCTTCGGATCCTCGATCGGACCGGGGTTTCGACGGTCGGCGGCTCCGCTTTCGGCAGGGGGGGCGCGGGACCCTTGCGCATATCGCTGGTGCGCCCGGCGGGCGAACTTCGTGACGCACTGGAGGCGGCGGACTCCGCGATTGCCTCTATCTAGACCCGATCTCTTGACCGGAGGGGTGGACATCATTGTACGACCTGGTAATACGGGGCGGGGCAGTCGCGCTGCCGGATGGGGCGGTCAGGCCGCTAGACATCGGGGTGAAGGACGGGAAGGTGGAATGCCTCTCGTCCGGGGGGCTCACGGGTCGAGAGACGTTGAATGTCTCCGGCCTCACGGTGCTGCCCGGGGCCGTTGACCAACACATGCACACCTTCTGGGGCTACGACTTCGAGTCCTTCGAAAACGCCACGAAGGCCGCGGCCATGGGCGGCGTCACGACAGTGCTGGACATGCCCCTGGACGCGCCGGCGACACTGAGCGCCGAGCGGTTCTCGGCCAAAGTCGAGATGGCGCGCAAATGGGCCTACGTGGACTTCGCACTGTACGCGGGCATAGACCCGCTCGCGCCGGAAGTCGAAAGGCTGGCCGGCCTCGGCGCGGTCGGTTTCAAGCTGTTCATGGACGGCGCGGCCCCTCCGGGGATGTACCCGGGGCTCGACACGGGACAACTCCTCGGCGCCATGAGGTCGATCGCGCTGACCGGGGTTCCGGCGGCCATACACGCCGAGAACTCGTTCATCGTTGACGCTGAGTCACGGCGCCTGCAGTCGGCCGGCAGGATGGACGGCAAAGCCTGGTCGGAGGCGAGACCGGAAGTGGCCGAGGAAGAGGCCGTGGCACGCGCCCTCATTCTCGCGCGGGAGACCCGCTGCCCGACGAGCATCTGCCACCTGAGCACGCCCGGATCGGTCGCCATGGTCCGCGAGGCGCGCGCCGACGGTTGCAGCGTGTACGCGGAGACCTGCCCGCACTACTTACTCCTGACGTGGGAGGACTCGGACCGGGACGTGCGCGTCAAGTACAATCCCCCCGCCAGGGGCCGCCAATCCGTCGAGGGGTTGTGGAGGGCACTGGAGGCCGGGTGGATACACGCGGTGGCCAGCGACCACGGTCCGCTGACGAAGGACCCGGCGGCCGGGATATGGGACTGCCGGCCCGGCGCGGGCGACGGCGTCGAGGTGATGGTGCCGCTCGTGCTCACCGAGGGATTGAAGCGCGGCCTTCCGCCGGCGACCCTGGTCAACGTGCTGAGCTCGGGACCGGCACGCACCTTCGGCCTTTACCCCAAGAAAGGGTGCCTGCTGCCGGGCAGCGATGCGGACCTGTGCGCGCTGGACCTGAAGGCCAGGCGGACGATAGAGGCCGGCAGACTCTCGATGCTCGGAGAGAAATGGTCGCCGTTCGAAGGATGGGCGGTGACAGCCGTCCCGGTGTTCACAGTGGTCCGGGGGAACGTCGTCGTGCGCGACGGGGTTTTCACGGGTACCCCCGGCGCGGGGCGATTCATCGCGGGCCGTGCAACCCGGGCTCGGGGCGCGACGCCGGGCGGCGAGTCCGCGTGAATGTCGGGGGCGTACCGAAAGGAGGCCGGTCACGCTGGTGAACCGGGGTTCACGGCCCGGTCAGTAATTCGTTGGCGCAAGGATCGCAGGAAGGGGAGAACCCAGATGAAGCAAAGAACGCTTGCAGCCGTATTGTTCGCGTTGTTGGCGGTGTCATTCGCGGCTTGCACCGCCGAGAGGCCTGCGGCGCCGTCACCGCAGCCGAGCGGCGCCGTGGAACCGGCGAAGCAGCCGGGCAACCAGCCGCAGGGAGTCGCGCCCGCCGGTGTGCCAGTCCCGCCGGCGGGCGCGACTCCCTGCGGCTGGTTGCCC
>JANLGA010000044.1:0-4915 GCA_024653225.1 Bacillota bacterium
CCCCGGCGCCGTGCATGGGGTAGACGACCTTGTCGCCGACACTGAACAATTTGACTTGCCTCCCTGGCAACATCTACAAACAGAATAGCATACCCGGGGTGGGAAATCAAGAAAACGGGCCTGGTGCCGCGCCTTAGCTGGTCCACGGGACCTGCCGGCAGCCTCACGCGCCGCCAGGAAATCCCCGCCTGACCGTCCCTCGACGCCGGAACTCTCAAGTCCCGACGGCCGATGCCAGTGCCCTGTCTATGTCCTCGATTATGTCCTGAACGTCCTCCAGCCCCACGGACAGCCGGATGAGGTCGTCCGGGACCCCGGCCGCCTCGCGCTGCTCGGGGGTGAGCTGCTGGTGGGTAGTGCTCGCGGGGTGCACAACGAGCGAACGCGCGTCACCCAGGTTGGCCAACAGGAGGATCAGCCGGACGGAATCCGCGAACCTCTTGCCCGCCTCGAGGCCTCCCATGACCCCGAACGACACCATGGCCCCGTACCCGCCTCTGAGGTACTTGCAGGCAAGCCGGTGGGAGGGGTCCGTCTCCAGGCCCGGGTATCGCACCCATTTCACGGCTGGATGGGATCGCAGGTGCCGGGCGACCGTCATCGCGTTCCAGCAGTGCCTTTCCATGCGCACGTGGAGGTCCTGGAGACCGAGTATGAAGAGGAACGCATTGAAAGGAGCGAGGCAGGCGCCCATGTCTCTGACCATTTGTCCCCTCACCATGGCGGCGAACGCGAGGTCGCCGTGCACCTCGACATAGGACCGCGCCCCCGGCAGGGTCGGCTCCGTGAAACGGTCGAACCTCCCGTTCGCCCAGTCAAACCGGCCCGAGTCCACTATCACTCCGCCGATGGACGTCCCATTGCCGGCAATATACTTGGTCGCCGAATGAAGTACGATGTCCGCACCATGTTCGAGCGGCCTGCACAAGTAGGGGGTCGCGAACGTGTTGTCCACCACCAGGGGAACCCCGTGGTCATGCGCTATTCGGGCCGTCCCCTCGATGTCCAGGACGTCCAGGGCGGGATTGCCCATTGTCTCCCCGTAGATGGCCTTCGTGCGCGGGGTCAGGGCCTTGTCGAGCGCTCCGAAGTCGTTCGGCGGGACGAACGTCACCCCTATGCCCAGTCGGCGAAGTGTGCCCGTGAAGAGGGCGTATGTGCCCCCGTACAAATTCGATGTCGCCACGACGTGATCCCCTTGCCCGGCGAGGGCCAGTACCGAGTATGCGACTGCAGCCTGTCCCGAAGCAGTCGCCACCGCTCCCTTCCCTCCCTCGAGCAGCGCCACGTGGCTCTCAAACGCAGCGCAGGTGGGGTTCGAGATCCTCGTGTATATGTCGCCCTGTTCTTCGGCGGAAAATAACCTCGCCGCGTGGGAGCAATCCCTAAACACAAACGACGCCGTCTGGTAGATCGGCGTGACGCTCGCCCTGGTCACGGGGTCGAGAGTCCCCCCTCCGTGCACAGCCATCGTCCCGAATCCCATTCTCTTCCCTTCCTCCATACCTCTCCCCTCCGAGCCGACCGCTTTCTATCATCCTGGCACCATAACAGCTGGATGTCAATGGACCGCCCCATTCGGAGGATCAGGCCCGGAACTGAAGCGAATGCAAGGAATATGCCGTGCTTGACGCCCTCCTCAAAGTCGGTTAGAATTAGAGTGCAATTCGGCAGGCCTACCATAATGCGCATGGCGTGGGCGTGTGGCTCAGTGGGAGAGCGTTCGGTTCGCATCCGAAAGGTCGCGGGTTCGAATCCCGCCACGTCCACCAAGTTTTCTCACGGGGTGACGATCCGGGATGAAGGACCTGCTGTGCGACGGATTTCAGGAAGCAGTGAGCGAATTCCTAGTTCGTCACAGGAGCATCGTGGACGTCGAGTCCAAGCTCCAGGAATCGAGCGCGCGAGTCAACAGGGCGGTGGCCAAGGCAGTAACGTCGTGCGGCTGCGTGCGGATTGCTGCGGAGAAACAGAGGATCCCCGAAGGCGCCTCTCTTCACGACCTCAAGAAGTACATGAGCACACACGTCGAGGGTCAACTGTGCGAGCACTGCAAGGAAGTCCTCGAGAGCGAGATCGGCCAGATGCTCTTCTACCTGGCGGCGCTGTGCAACATCCTGGACTTGAACTTGTATGACATCTTGCTGACCGAGCACAAGAAGCTTTCAGCCCTCGGACTGTTCAACTTCTCTTGACTCCGCCCGGCAGCGGCGCGGCCGGGGATTGATCCCCGGCCGTCTCTATTCGCGGGTCACGCCATGGCCTCATGAAGCGCCTGCTCGACCGTTTTCACGCCTATGATCGTCGCCCCGTGATTCTGCGTCGAACCCCTGCTGTCAAGTTGGGCGGCATCGAAGGCCGGCAGGATCACTGTCGTGAATCCCATCCTCAACGCCTCCGCCACCCTCAACCCCGGCGCGGGCACCCTCCTGATCTCTCCCCCCAGCCCTATCTCCCCCACTGCCGCGGTGTCCCCTCGGATCGGCTTTTCGAGGATGCTGGAGGTCATCGCGATTGCTATGGCGAGATCCACGGCGGGTTCGGTGACTTCGAGGCCGCCCGCGACCTTAACGTAGGTGTCCTGGGTCGCCAGCCGGAGCCCGGCGCTCTTCTCCAGGACGGCGCCTATGAGGCACACGCGGTTGTAGTCGAGGCCCGACACTGCTCGAGGCGACCGAGATCGCTCTCCGGGAGCACGTACAAGCGGTCCTCCACGACGCCCAGGCGTTCCCCCCTGAGGCGAATCTGGGCTGCTGACTCCTCACCCGACACGTACAACACATTGTCGGCGGCCCCGGCGCGTCCGCACACCTGCATGAGGAGCGTTGACTTGCCTATCCCGGGATCGCCACCGATGAGCACCAGGGAGCCGGGCACAATTCCCCCTCCGAGCACGCGATCGAGCTCGGCGGAGCCGGAGGGAAAACGGCCCCGGTCCGCGGATTCGATGGAGCGGATGGAGACGGGGGTCCGCCCTCTTCGTTCAGGGCCCCCGGACCCCCGCGACTCAAGATGTTCACCGAGGCTATTCCATTCCCCACATCCCGGGCACCTGCCCATCCACCTCGGGCTCTCGTAGCCGCACTCCGCGCACACGAACGTCAACCGACTCTTACCCAAGCGATTCACCCCGTACGGCCACCGGCCCACCGGACAGGCGGGCTACACCCCCGGGCACACCCCTCCCCTACTTCGTCTCCTCCGACGGAGCCACCTTCTTGGAGAACTGTACATTGCCGTCGTCGCCGAGCGTCGCCACCACCGTGTCGCCGCTCGCGAACCGGCCCTGGAGGATCTGCTCCGACAGCTCGTCCTCTACCATGCGCTGGATCGCCCTTCTAAGCGGCCGCGCCCCGTACACCGGGTCCATGCCTTCCCGCCGCAGCTTCTCCTTCACCTCGGGCGCGACCTCGATCTTGAGCCCGTGCTCCGCCATCCGCTGCTCGACCTCTCGAAGCATCAAGTCCACGATCTTCGCGAGCTGTTCCTCGGTCAGCGCGTGGAAGACTATCACCTCGTCTATCCTGTTCAGGAACTCCGGCCTGAAGGTCCGCTTGACTTCGTCCATGATCCTGTTCTTCATGTCCTCGTATGTCAGCTGGTCGTCCGCGGGCCTGAACCCGACGGCACCCTGCCCCTTTATGAGGTGAGCGCCGACGTTGGACGTCATGATGATGACGGTGTTCTTGAAATCCACCGTCCGACCCCTCGCCTCCGTCAGCCTACCGTCCTCAAGCACCTGCAGCAGCACGTTGAACACCTCGGGGTGGGCCTTCTCTATTTCGTCGAGCAGTATCACGGAGTATGGCCTTCTCCTGACCGCCTCGGTCAGCTGTCCGCCCTCCTCGTACCCGACATAGCCGGGCGGAGCTCCCACGAGCCTCGAGACGGTATGCCTCTCCATGTACTCGGACATGTCCAGTCGTATCATGGCATCTTCGTCCCCGAACAGGGTCTCCGCAAGTGCCCTTGCCAGTTCCGTCTTGCCCACCCCCGTCGGGCCGAGGAAGATGAACGAGCCGATGGGCCTCTTCGGGTCCTTGAGGCCCGAGCGAGCGCGCCGGATCGCCCTTGCCACCGCCCTGACGCCGTCTTCTTGGCCGACGAGCCTCTTGTGGATCTCTTCTTCCAGGTGAAGCAGCTTCTGCGTCTCTTCCACGGCGAGCCTCTTCACGGGTATGCCCGTCCACGACGCCACTATCTCCGCTATATCTTCTTCCGTGACTTTGTTTTCCGAGGTGAGCGTCTTCTGCTGCCAGTCGCTCTTGACCCGGTCCAATTCCCGGCGGAGCTTGTGCTCCGAATCCCTGAGCCGCGCCGCCTTCTCGAACTCCTGGGCTTGCACGGCGGCCTCCTTTTCCTTCACGACCTCCTGCAGCTTCGCCTCGAGGTCTTTCAGGTCGGGCGGGGCGACGAACGACCGGAGTCTCACCCTGGATGCGGCCTCGTCTACGAGGTCTATGGCTTTGTCCGGCAGGAACCTGTCCGCGACGAACCTGTCGGACAGCCTGGCGGCGGCCTCCAGCGCCTCGTCGGTTATCTTCACCCTGTGGTGGGCCTCATACCTGTCCCTCAGCCCCCTCAGGATGGCGATTGTCTCTTCCACGGTGGGCTCTTGAACCTGTATGGGCTGGAATCTCCGCTCCAGCGCTGGGTCCCTCTCCACGTGTTTCCGGTACTCATCCAGCGTGGTGGCGCCGATGCATTGGAGCTCTCCCCTCGCCAGTGCGGGCTTCAGTATATTCGCCGCGTCTATCGCTCCCTCGGCGCCGCCCGCCCCTATCAGCGTGTGCATCTCGTCCACGAACAGAATGATGTTTCCCGCGTGCCTTATCTCGTCAACGATCTTCTTGAGCCGCTCCTCGAATTCTCCCCTGTACTTGGTGCCCGCGACGACCGAAGCGAGATCGAGAGT
>JANLGA010000044.1:4925-14593 GCA_024653225.1 Bacillota bacterium
TCGAGAGTCATCACGCGCCGTTCTCTAAGGATCTCGGGGACCTTGCCTTCGTTGATCCTCTGGGCGAGCCCCTCCACGATCGACGTCTTCCCTACGCCGGGATCCCCTATCAATACGGGGTTGTTCTTGGTTCTCCTGCTTAGTATCTGTACGACCCTTTCTATCTCGGTTTCCCGCCCGACTACCGGGTCGAGCTTCCCGTCCCTCGCCAGTGCGGTCAGGTCCCTTCCGTACGCGTCGAGAACCGGGGTGGACGACCTGGGCCTCGCGCGTCCTTGCGGCGCTTCCCCCATTTGCTGAGCTGGGCCGCCCAGGAGCTGCAATACCTGCGCCCTCACTTTCTCGAGATCCACGCCCAGCCGAGACAATACCTGGGCGGCGACCCCCTCGCCCTCGCGGATAAGCCCGAGGAGCAGGTGCTCCGTGCCGATGTAATTGTGACCGAGCAGCCTCGCTTCCTCGGCGGTGAGCTCCAGCACTTTCTTCGCCCGCGGCGTGATGCTGATCTCTCCACTCGTGGGCGCGTCGCTCTTGCCGATCACCTTCTCGACCTCGGCCTGGACAGTACCGAGCTCGACCCCCATGCTTTGGAGCGTTCTCGCCGCTATCCCACTGCCCTCTCTGATGAGGCCGAGGAGCAGGTGCTCCGTGCCGACATACTCGTGGCCGAGCCTGCGAGCCTCCTCTTGGGCAAGAACGAGGACCCTCTGGGCTCTTTCAGTGAACCTTCCAAACATACAAGACCCTCCCGATACGTTCATCGAATCCCCGCGGTCTCAGGACGTCAGCCTCTCCCTGACGAGGGCCGCCCTCTTGCAGTCGCGCTCGAACGGCGACATCTCGCGTCCCTCGACGTACTGAAGGAACGCCGGTCTTGTAATCATCAGGAGCTCGTTTACCACCTGGCGGGACAACCCGCGGATGAGATTCATCTCGGCTCCCATCCTGACGTCGGACCACAGCTTGAGCGCCTCGTCGGACGACAGTATGCGGGCAGTGCGGAGGATGCCGTAGGCGCGCCACACCCTGTCCTCCACTTGCTCCCTGGCCTGCGACATCAGCAATGCGCGGGCCTTCCTTTCCTGGTTAATAATCTGCCCCGATATGCCGATCAGGTTGTTCACTATCTCGGCCTCCGACTGTCCGAGCGTGATCTGGTTTGAGACCTGGAACATGCTCCCTGCGGCCTCCGTCCCTTCGCCGTAGAGGCCCCTCACGGCCACACCGAGCTTGCCTATGGCGGAAAGCACCTTACCCGCCTGGTTGGTTCCTACAAGGCCGGGAAGGTGAACCATCACGGACGACCTCAGGCCGGTGCCGGCATTCGTCGGGCATGCCGTGAGGTACCCGTGCTGCGCCGAAAATGCGTAGTCGAGCACGGATTCCACCACGTCATCAACCCCGCCGGCGAACACGAACGCCTGCTGCAGCTGCAGCCCCGAGAAAAGGCACTGTATCCGCAGGTGGTCCTCCTCGTTGACCATGATACTCACGGTCTCGTCGCGTCCCAGGATCACCGCCTTCCCGCGGGGATCCTGGCTGTGCTGCGGACTTATCAGGTGCTTCTCGACCAGCACCTGCCGCTCGAGCGCCGACATGTCGTTCAGCCGGAACATCTCGAACGAGCCCCACCCGCCGCTTTCGTTCAGGCCCGCTGTGACCCGCCCCGCATGCCCCAACACCTCGTCGGCCGCAGCCTCGTCCATCATGTGGGGGAATGGAAACAGCTCGAGGTTCCTGGCCAGCCTGATCCTGCTCGAGATGACGACGTCCGAGTCAGGTCCGGAACCCTTCGTCCACTCGGGGGATGACCTCCTCAGGATGTCTTCCAGCATAGCGCCCACCTACCGGTTCACGGCCTTTTCTATTTCGCGAATCCTATCCCTGATACTCGCGGCCTTCTCGTACTCCTCCGCCTGAATCGCCCTCGCCAGTTCGGCCTTCAGCTCTTCGAGCTCTCGGCGCGCGGCGGCACCCCGCCCGGCCTTCCCGGGGAACTTCCCCACGTGCCTATCCGAACCGTGTATCCTCCTGAGCAACCCCTCCAGCGGCTTCGAGAACTTCTCGTAGCACCGACCACACCCCAATTTGCCCGTCCGAGCGAAGTCATCGTAGCCCAATCCGCATCCGGGACAACGGGCCGCCCTGCCGGGAGAGACCGCCCGCAGCTCGGGAGCACCGGACCCCAGCATGGCCGATAGGAGGCTGTTCACCGAGAACGGCTGAAGGAAGATGCTCATCTCTCCCCCCGCGGCCGCGCACTCCTGGCAAATGTGCTTCTCCGAGCGCCGGCCGTTCACTATCTTTTGAACGTGCACGGTCGCGGGTCGCTTCCCGCATTCCTCGCACAGCATCTCACGCTTCCCTCCCGTTGTAGGGCTGCGGCTCACCGAGGAGGCCCAACAGCATGCTTCGGAGTATGCGGGCGCGGGCGGAGTCTCGGTCGACCCTTGCGACCCAAGACACCCCGTCTCCGACAGCTCGCCTCAGGAGCATTGCCTCCCTGGCCGAGACGAGGCCTTCCTCCTCGAGCATGTGAATGTAGCCCTCGGCCTTCGCCCTCGAGATGGCGTCGCGGACTTCCGAGAACACCGTTTCCACCGCGTCCCTGCCGGTCCCGACCCGCCTGCGCACTATCCGAACGTACCCGCCCCCGCCCCGTCTGCTCTCCACCAGGTAGCCGCGCTCCAGGCTGAACCGAGTCTCGAGAACGTAGTTGATCTGAGACGGCACACACCCCAGCTGTTCCGCCAGGCTGTTCCGCCTGATCTCTATAAAGTCCTCGCCCGCAGTCCTCAGCATCTCCTTGATGTACTGCTCGATGGCATCACAAAGGTTCTTCATAAGGTTTACCGGTCACCCGACTTTGCTTTTGACTAACTTTGACTTTCAATACAATGTTATCTCGCCGGCCTTATCGTTACAACGTTCCCGATCGGCCGCCTCGACTCGCGACACCCGAGATTGGGACCGGGCTCGCGAGAACTCCATTGAATCTCCTCATTTCTTCTGCACGCTCGACCGCGCTCAGTCAATCTCCAGTATGAGGCATTTCAAGTAGTAGCCTTCCGGGGCGACAACCAGGTATGGGTGGTCCCTGCCCTGGGTACGCTTCTCGACCACCCGACCCGCCCTTCCCGAATCCAGGAGCGCATCCTGCACCACCGCGAAGAAGAGGTCTTCGGTCAAGTGACGGGAGCAGGAGCACGAAACCAGGATGCCCCCCGGGTTGAGGAGTCGGATGGCTCGAAGGTTGATTTCCTTGTAACCCCTCACCGCGTCTTCCAGGGAGGCCCGGGATTTCGCGAAGGCGGGCGGGTCCAGGACGATCATGTCGTACCGCTCCCCCGACCGCTCTCGCGCGCGCAATTCGTCGAACGCGTTGCCCGCGACGAACCTGCAGATGTCGCCCACTCCATTCAGCCTCGCGTTCTCCCGCGCCACCCCGACGGCCCACTCCGAGACGTCAATGCCCTCGACCTCCCGGGCGCCGCCCGCGGCGGCGTGCACCGCAAACCCGCCGGTGTAACAGAAACAATCCAACACTCTCCTCCCGGAGGCCAGTCCGACGATGGCCCGCCTGTTCTCGACCTGGTCCAGGAAGTGACCCGTCTTCTGTCCGTTCTCTACGTCAACCACGAACCGCAGCCCGTTTTCGCCTATCACGATCCGGGTGTCGAACGATCCCGCGAGAAAGCCGGTGCGCCTTTCGAGTCCCTCGAGATCCCTCACCGGAGCGTCGTTCCTCTCGTAGATCCCCGCCGGTCGGACCAGCTCCTCGAGGATTGACGCGATGACTCCTTTCCACCTGTCTATGCCGAGCGCGAGTGTCTGGACAACGAGGCAGTCCTCGAACTTGTCCACGATTAGACCCGGGAGGAAGTCCGCCTCGCCGAATACGAGCCTGTACGACTTCCTGCTGTCCAAGGTCCTCCGACGGTACTCGCAGGCCGCTTCGAGCCGGCGCCGCAGGAACGATTCATCAACGCGCTCGTCGCGTCTCGTGAGCATCCTGATGGTGATCTGGGAGGCGGGATTCACATAGCCTTTTCCCAGGAATCTGCCGCGAAAATCCACGACATCCACTACGTCTCCGGGTTCGTAGCGACCGTTGATCCCGAGGATCTCCGTCCTGTACACCCAGGGGTGGCCCGAAGCCGTCCTGTGATGCTCACCCCTTTTCAGCTGCGCAACGGCCAAGCCCGGGTCGCTCCCTTCCCGGCCGGGCGTGCCGCCCCGCCGGCCAAAAAACGCTCCGCCGCCATGGCCGCCACCGCCCCGTCGGCCGCCGCGGTGACTACCTGTCTTACCTGTTTCGCCCTCACGTCACCCGCGGCGAATATCCCGGGCACGGAGGTCTCGAGCGACTCGTCAACCACCACGTACCCCGCGTCGTCCAACCGCACCATGCCGGCCAGGAACGCAGTGTTCGGAACGAATCCGATGTACACGAACACGCCCTCGACATCGAGTGACGACGTCTCTCCAGTCTCGACATTCCTGAGGTGGAGCCGTTCCACCGTCTCGGATCCTTCGACCGCCGTGACGACGGTGTTCCATAGGAAAGCGATCCTGTCATTGACCATGGCCGCCTCCCGGAGGTGTCTACCGGCCCTGAGGGAGTCCCGGCGGTGAATCACTGTCACCCTCGTCGCCACTCTGGCGAGGAACAGGGCCTCCGCGATCGCGGAATCCCCTCCGCCGACGACCGCGACCCTCTTACCCTTGAAAAACGGCCCGTCACAGGTGGCGCAGTAGGAGACGCCCCGGCCCCTGAGCTCGCGCTCCCCCGGCACACCGAGCTGCTTTTCGTGCGTGCCGGTCGCCACTATCACGGTCCTCGATTCGACACGGCCCTCTGCGGTGTACAGGGCAAAAGCCCGGCCGTTCGAGCCGGGGGGCACGACGGACTGCACTTCGTACCCCATGATGCTGCACCCGGACTTCCTTGCCTGGTTCTCCATGGCCGATGCAAGTGCGGGACCCTCGATGCCGTCCGGAAACCCGGGGTAGTTCTCTATCCGGAAGGTGGTGGCCGCCAGTCCGCCCGGTGCCGTTCGCTCCAATATGACCGTGTCCAGACCGGACCTCGCCGCGTATATGCCCGCGGTAAGCCCCGCCGGACCCGCGCCGATTATCGCGACGTCGTAGACCCTGCGTTCACCCACAGTGCCCACTCTTTCGCCCCCCTGCAGCCGCCGCATTTCGCCCGGAGGTATCCCCCGAGGTCACCTCGCCAAAAGGGGGGCGTCCTCGCACGAGACCTCGTACGAGAACACCCCCGCGTCCGGCCGCCATATCACTTGGCCTGGGATTCCTTCTCCTTCCTCGCCTGCTCTATCAATGCCTCGGCGACGTTGACAGGCACCTCTTCGTAGTGCGAGAACTCCATGGTGTAGGTGCCGCGGCCCTGGGTCATTGACCGCAGGTCTATCGCGTACCTCGCCATCTCGGCCAGCGGCGCGAGGGCCTTGATGACCTGGCTGCTTCCCCTCGGTTCCATCCCCACGATCTTGCCCCGCTTCTTGTTGAGGTCTCCCATGACATCGCCCATGAACTGGTCGGGGATCATGACCTCCACCTTCATGATGGGTTCCAACATCACCGGTCTGGCCTCCAGGCAGCCCTTCTTGAACGCCATCGAAGCCGCTATCTTGAAGGCCATTTCGGAAGAGTCGACCGGGTGGTACGAGCCGTCGTACAGCGTCACCCGGACGTCCGTGACAGGATACCCCGCCAGGACCCCCTCCTGCATGGCCTCCCGCACGCCCTTCTCAACCGCGGGAATGTACTGCCTCGGCACAGCCCCGCCGAATATCTTGTCCACAAACTCGAATTCCTTGCCCGGCTCGAGTGGACTGATCTCGAGGAACACATGACCGTACTGTCCCCTGCCGCCGGTCTGCTTCTTATGTTTCCCCTCCACCTTCGTGGTGCCCTTGATCGTCTCCTTGTAGGGTACTTTCGGGGTGTCCAGCGTCACGTCCACGCCGAACTTCCTCTTCAGTCGCTCGGTGACGACGTCGAGGTGCAACTCCCCCATGCCCGACAGGATGGTCTGCAGGGTCTGCGGGTTGCGCTCGACCCGTAACGTCGGGTCTTCCTCCGTCATCCTGGCGAGGCTGGAGCTTATCTTGTCCTCGTCACCCTTCGACTTCGGCTGCACGGCCACCGAGAATATTGGCGCGGGGAATTCGGTCGGCTCGTATGCGATCGGGTTCGCCGCGTCCGACAGCGTGTCGTTCGTCGTGGTCTCCTGCAGCTTTGCGACCGCCCCGATGTCCCCGGCCCCGATCTCCGGCACGGCCTCCTGCTGTTTCCCCTTGAGAAGGAAAACTTGGCCTATACGCTCTGTACGGTCCTTGACGGTGTTCAGCACCTGCGAATCGGACTTCAGCACGCCGGAGTATACGCGGAACACGGTCAGGCGGCCGACGTAAGGGTCGGCCATCGTCTTGAAAACCAGCGCGGAAAACGGGGCGTCGTTGCCGGGGACGCGGGCGCACTGCTCCCTCGTCTTGGGGTTGAAGCCCACTGCCTCGCCGAGGTCCGCGGGGGATGGCAGGTACGACACCACCGCATCCAGTATGGGTTGAATCCCTATGTTCCTTCCGGATGACGCGCAGAACACCGGCACCACTTTCCCGGAGAGAACGCCCTTTCGGATACCCGACCTCATCTCTTCCGGCGCGAGCTCGCCGCCATCCAGGTACTTCATTAAGAGATCGTCATCATTCTCAGCGGCGGATTCGATCAGGGCTGCTCTGAGCTCTTCCACCCGCCGCTGGAGCTCGGCCGGAACAGCGCCGCTCCTGGGGTTTCGACCTTCCCCGTCTTCGTACGTTATCCCCTTCATCTCCACCAGGTCCACGACGCCCCTGAATGATGCCTCCTGCCCGATCGGGACCTGGAAGGGAATCACCTTCTTGCCGAAGGACTTCCTCAGTGACTCCAGCACAGCGTCGAAGTTCGCATTCTCTCGGTCCATCTTGTTGACGACGACGATCCTCGGCGTGCGCCTCTCGTCGGCATACTGCCACACGAGCTCCGTGCCGACCTCCACGCCCGCCACAGCGTCCGCGAGCACGATTGCCCCGTCCACCACCCTCAACGCGGACTTTACCTCCCCGACGAAGTCGAAGTACCCGGGGGTATCGAGGATGTTTATCTTCACGCCGGACCACTCGGCCGGAGCAATGGAGGTGTTGATGCTCACTTTCCGGCGTATTTCCTCGGGGTCGTAGTCCATGACGGTATTGCCGTCCTCGGTCCTCCCCAGCCTCTCGGTGACACCGCAGTCGAACAGCATGGCCTCGGCGAGCGATGTCTTTCCCGCCCCTCCGTGGGAGATCAGGCCCACGTTCTTGATGGTGTCCGCACCGTAACGCTTCATCTTGGCAAAACACTCCTCCTCGGCCACGCCGCTGTAATCACAAATAGCGCGATGCCGGAACGGCATCGGCACTTGCGGATCGTCCCCTCATTATTCAGGGTATGAGCATTCCAATTATACCCGATAGCCGTCCCCGATTCAAGAAAACCACCTGCAGCGCCCTTGTGCACCGCCGTCACGATTCGTATACGACGCGTCCCCCGACGACGCTCATCATGACGCGGCAACCCAGGAGCGTCTCCGGCGGGCCCCGGAATATGTCCTCGGACAGGACCACGAAGTCGGCTGCTTTCCCGGGCTCCAGCGACCCCTGCCGGCGCTCCGCGCAGGCCGCGTACGCCGGACCGTTCGTGTACGCCCGAACGGCCTGCTCCAGCGTCACGCACTCCTCGGGGTACCAGGGGGCGGACGACGGCTCGTCTTCTCTCTTTCGGGTCACGGCCGCGAACAATCCCCTCATGGGATTTATCGTCTCAACCGGAGCATCGGACCCGAAAGTCACCCGCGCCCCGCCCGCCGCGAGCGACCTGAAAGGATACGCGTACCGGGCCCTCGCACCCCACAGCCTGTCCGCCAGGTACCGGTCCGATGTGGCGTGAACGGGCTGAACTGAAGCGATTGTCCGCGTGACCGCGAAGCGCCGGATGTCATCCGGGTGCAGAAGTTGTGCGTGCTCGATTCGGTTGCGAAGTCCCTTCGCACGGGAGGTCGCGGCGTGCTTGGCGAGTACGTTGAGGCAGTTTCGGTTTGCCGCGTCTCCTATGGCATGCACAGCTACCGAGATTCCGGAGGCGACCGCCCCGCCCACTACTTCATCGAGCTGCTCCATGGAGATCCTTGAGATGCCGCGGGATTCGGTCCCCTCGTACGGCTCCAGCATGTGCGCCGTCTGGGAATTCAAGGAGCCGTCGGCGAACAGCTTGACGCCGCCGACCTTAACGAACTCGTTTCCGAATCCGGACTCTGTCCCCAGGTCGCGGGCGTGTTCGAGCGCTTCCAGTGGGAGATAGATGCAGACCCTGAGCGACAGGTCGCCCCTCGACTGGAGCCGTTGGAATGACCTCAGTGAACCCGCGCCCTCCATAACGTGAACCCCGGTCACCCCGACGCTGTGCGCCAGCGCCTGGGCGCGCACCACGGCATCGTCAATCTCTCGCTCCGTAGGCATCGGAACGTGCTGTTCGATGAGCGGGATGGCGCTTTCCCCTATTATCCCCGTCGGATGCCCGTCCGGTCCCAGGTCAATCCGTCCCCCTTCCGGCACCGGCGTGTCCCGCGTGATCCCTGCTATGGTCATCGCCAACGTGTTAACCCACAGCGTGTGGCAGTCGCCGCTCTTGATCACCACCGGCTTGTCGGCGCAAACGGCGTCCAGGTCGTGCCTGGACGGAAAGCGGCCCCCGGCCCAGAGGTTCTTGTTGAAGCCCCCGCCGAGGACCCATCCCCCGCGCGGGACGGCCCTTGCCTCCGTCTCCACGAGGGACAGCGCTTCCTTGAGGCTCTTCGCCCGGGACAGGTCCGCCCTCGACAGGCCCAGCGCGAACTCGACAAAGTGTGTGTGGGAGTCGGTGAGCCCCGGTATCACCGTCATCCCCTGGAGGTCAATCTCCCTGGTGCCCGGTCGCGCCAGCCTTCGCATCTCTTCGGTCGTTCCCGACGCCACGATCGTCCCCTGTTCTTCGAGAATGGCCTCCACCGTTGAGCCCCGTTCGTCCATGCAGTGGATGGCCCCGTTGCAGAAGATCGCAGACACCCTGATCCACCCCCAGACAACCCGTCGTCCCGACAGTCGTCTCGAGCGATCCATTTCAACGAGGCTGCCGGCTTCGCCTCCAGGGTTTGCCTATGGTTGACGATAATGGTAACATTTGAGTGTGGGCATCTTGCTTACCGCACGGTGTCCGCCCACGCGGCAATACGACGCGCACTGAAAGGAACGGATCCCCTTGCGCCTCGCCAGGCTGTCCCCGCTCGTCGAGGGAAAAGTCCTCGGGAGTACCATACTGAACGCGGACGGCAGTCCGCTCCTGGTGGCGGGCACCATTCTCACTCCCTCGTTCGTCAGGCGACTTCAGAGGAGGGGGTACAGGTTCGTCTACATCGAGGACGGCGTTTCCGACGGCATAGAGCCCGACGAGATCGTGGACCCCGCGACCCGGGCGAAGGTGTTCGACGCGCTCAGGCGGAGCCTACACAGTATCGCGCAGAAACGCCCTCTCGATTCGCGAAGGGTGACGGACGTCGTAGAGGACATGTTGGAGAGGATCAGGTCGCG
>JANLGA010000044.1:14603-15424 GCA_024653225.1 Bacillota bacterium
GTCGCGCTCGGGCTTGACGTTCAGCATCGCCACGCTCCGCAGCCTCGATGAATACACATTCGTACACAGCCTCAACGTGAGCGTCCTGGCACTGGTCATCGGCGTCGAGAGCGGACTCGGCAGGAAGGGCCTCATCGAACTGGGCGTCGGGGCGCTGCTTCACGACGTGGGCAAGGCGATCGTGCCGGTGAACCTCCTAAACAAGCCGGACGAACTGACCGACCAGGAAATGGCGATCATGAAACTCCACACGATCGAGGGTTTCCAGATACTCCGCAGCCAGCCCGGCGTGAGCCTCCTCTCAGCCCACGTGGCGTTTCAGCACCATGAGCGGATGGACGGCCTCGGGTACCCGAGGGGTCTCACGGGCGACGAGATACACTGTTACGCCAGGATGACCGCGGTGGCGGACGTCATGGACGCCCTTACCGCCCCCAGGCCCTACAGGAGGGGATTGCTCCCGGACCAAGCGCGGAATCTCGTGGCATCGCTCGGCGGAAGCCACCTGGACGGAGTGTACGTGAGCATACTCGTCAATAGGGTGTCGGTCTTCCCGGCCGGAACCGTCGTCCGGCTCGCGAGCGGCGAGGTGGGGATAATCGCGCGCCAGTCCCCGTCGGATCCGGCCCGCCCGGTGGTACGGGTGCTCAGCGATCAATCGCTCCAGCCGGTCGCCCCGTACGAATTGCCCCTGGACCGTAGTCCCGACAAGTCCATAGCCGAACTGCTCCACGACTTGCCGGACACCCTCCGGTCTCGGTCCGCAAGGATACCTTCTCGCGATTGAGTATCTTGCCCGCCGCGGAGAACAGGAAGCCCGG
>JANLGA010000045.1 GCA_024653225.1 Bacillota bacterium
AGCGCAAGGGAAGGTGTCAGATGAAAACCGACATTGAAATCGCCCAGGAAGCAAGGATGAAGCCCATCGTCGAGATCGCGAGGGACATCGGTCTCGGGGAAGACGACATCGAGCTGTACGGCAAGTACAAGGCCAAGGTGTCGCTGGACGTCCTCGAGAAGTTCGCCTCGCGGCCGAACGCCAAGTACGTGGTGGTGACCGCGATAACGCCCACACCCCTCGGGGAAGGCAAGACCACCACGACGATCGGACTGGGACAGGCCCTGAACAGGCTCGGCAAGAAGACCGTCAACTGCATCAGGCAGCCGTCGCTCGGTCCCGTCTTCGGCATCAAGGGTGGAGCCGCCGGGGGTGGATACTCCCAGTGTGTGCCAATGGAGGACTTCAACCTCCATTTCACCGGCGACACGCACGCCGTCGCGCTCGCCCACAACCTGCTCGCCGCTTTCATAGACGCGAGCATTCTCCATCGCAATCCACTGGGGATTGACCCCCTGACCATAACGTGGCCGCGAGTCGTTGACGTTTCCGACCGGGCACTGAGGAAAGTCATCATCGGGTTGGGCGGTTCGGAGAACGGCTACCCACGCGAGACGGGGTTCGACATCGCGGTCGCGTCCGAGGTCATGGCCGTCCTGGCGCTCACCACGGGCATGAGTGACCTCAGGCAGCGGCTGGCTCGGATCGTCATCGGCTATAGCAGGGAAGGGAAGCCCATCACGGCGGAAGACCTGCGATGCGCCGGCTCGATGGCGGTACTCTTGAAGGACGCGATCAAGCCCAATCTCATCCAGACGCTTGAGAATACGCCCGTGTTCGTTCACGCCGGGCCGTTCGCGAACATAGCCCACGGCAACAACTCCATCCTAGCCGACAAGATAGCGGTGAAGCTGGCCGATTTCGTGGTGACCGAGGCCGGGTTCGGAGCCGACATCGGCGCGGAGAAATTCTTCAACATCAAGTGCAGGTACAGCGGCCTGGTACCCAGTGCGGCGGTGATGGTCGCGACCGTCCGGGCCCTGAAGATGCACGGCGGTGCCTTCAGGGTGGTCCCGGGAAGACCGATGGACAAGGAACTGGTGGCGAAAGAGAACTACGACGCGCTGGCCCTGGGCTGCGAGAACCTGGCAAAACAGATCGAGAACGTCAGGATGCACGGGGTGCCCGTGGTCGTTGCGATCAACAGGTTCGAGACCGACCACGAGAAGGAGATCGAAGTCATCAGGGACCTGGCCGTCAAGGCGGGCGCGTTCGACGCCGTGCTGACCGACGTCTGGGCCAGGGGAGGAGAGGGCGGCATAGACCTCGCGAAGGCCCTGATAAAGGCCACCGAACAGCCGAGCGATTTCAAGTTCCTCTATCCCCTGGAGATGTCGATCAAGGAGAAGATCGAGACGATAGCCACCAAGGTCTACGGCGCCGCCGGGGTGGACTACCTGCCGTTGGCCGACAAGCAGATAAAGATGTACACGGCGAGCGGGTACGACAAGCTCCCCATCTGCATGGCCAAGACCCACCTCTCGCTCAGTGCCGACCCCGCGGTGAAGGGGCGACCGAGGGGCTTCAAAGTCACGGTCCGGGAGGTTCGGGCGTCTGTCGGCGCCGGATTCCTCTACCCGCTGCTGGGTGAGATGAGGACGATGCCCGGACTGCCGTCGGATCCCGCCGGCGCGCACATTGACCTGGACGAACAGGGAAGGGTCGTCGGCTTGTTCTAGCGACGAGAAGGGGAGCGGTTCTCCGCTCCCCTCGCGCCGTTTTGGGCAGTGCTCACTGAGGAGGCCGGAGGGGACGGGGCGATCCCCACCGCCATGGCCGTCGAGTTGGGGGAGTGCCGGGATTGACGGTGGTCGGGAGAGCTACGACAGTCGGCTTACTGGCGGGGGTGTTGGGAACCCTCGGGGGAGGGATGGTCTCGCTCCTCTTCCGGAAGCCATCCGACAGGGTCTTCAGCTCCATACTCGGGTTCTCCGGCGGCATCATGCTCGCCATCACGGCATTCGACTTGATGCCGGAGTCTTTCGAGCTCGCGGGAATCGGCTGGGGCATCGCCGGCCTGGTCATGGGAGCTATAGTCGTCGGCTTCATAGACCTGGTAACTCCCCACATACACTTCCTTTCAACCGACAAGGAAAGCTCCAAGTTCGTGAGGGCCAGTCTCCTGGTCGGGCTGGGCATTGCGATGCACAACCTTCCGGAAGGGGTCGCGATCGGTGCGGGACTCATTTCGTCCAACAGGTTCGGGGCCGGTCTCGGGGTGCTGATGGGGCTGCACAACGTGCCCGAGGGCCTCGCTATGAGTGCCCCGCTGCTCAGGGTACGCTCCTCCGCGTGGCGGGTCGTCGCCATGACCACGGCGGCCGGGCTTCCCACGGGCATCGGTGCGCTTGCCGGTGCACTGTTGGGGGGCCATTCAAGAGTGGCGCTGGCGTTGAGTCTCGGTTTCGCCGCCGGGGCCATGCTGTTCGTCACGTGCGATGAACTGATACCCGACGCCCAGGAGCTACGCGTCGGCCACACCGGGACCTACGGGATCGTAACGGGCGTCGTGGTGGGCATAGTGCTATCCACGGTCCTGGGCATGCATTGACCGCCCAAAGGAGGGACCCCTCTTGATACTGGCAATCGATGTCGGGAACTCCAACGTCGTCCTCGGGGTTTACCGTGGCAAGGAGCTGGTGACCCATTGGAGGGTGTCCACCCAAAAGCACCGAACTGCGGACGAGTACGGCATCGCGATTCTCCAGCTGTTCAGGTATGCCGACCTCGATCCCACTTGCGTAGAGGCGGTCGTGGTGTCCTCGGTCGTTCCCCCCCTTACGCCGGTCATCGAGGAGATGTCGTCGAGGTTCTTCGCGGTCCGTCCACTGGTGGTCGGCCTCGAGATCGAGACCGGGATAGCTATAGAGTACGAGAATCCGCGGGAAGTCGGTGCCGACCGGATAGTGAATGCCGTGGCCGCGTTCGCGAAGTACGGAGGCCCTGCGATCGTCGTGGATTTTGGGACCGCGACCACGTTCGATGCGATTTCAAGGGACGGTGAGTACCTCGGGGGGGCAATCGCCCCGGGTATCGGGATATCTGCCGAGGCGTTGTTCGCCAGGACCGCGAAACTACCGAAGATCGAGCTCGCGAGACCCGCCAACGCGATCGGGAAGAACACGGTGTCGAGCATGCAGGCGGGCATACTATTCGGCTACGCCGGACTGGTGGACGAGTTGGTCGGCAGGATCCGGAAAGAGCTCGGCGAGAGCGCCCGGGTCATTGCCACCGGGGGGATGGCCGCACTCGTGGCGCCGGAGACGAAGAGCATCGAGGTGACCGACCCGTGGCTTACTCTCGAGGGGTTGAGGCTGATATACGAGATGAACTCCGGTGGTTCCCGGGAGCGGGGGGTCCGCTGAGGTGTTGACGAGACGGCAACGGGAGAGGTACGCACGGCAGATGGTAATCCCCCAGGTGGGCGAGGCGGGGCAGGAGAAACTGCTATCGTCGCGGGTGCTCGTAGTCGGGCTCGGTGGATTGGGGTCTCCGGCTGCGTACTACCTGGCCGCGGCCGGGGTCGGGGTACTCGGCCTCGCTGACGGCGACAGCGTCAGTGAGTCGAACCTGCACCGCCAGATAGTCCACGGGGCGTCGACCGTCGGGCTGAACAAGACCGTATCCGCGGCCATTCGCCTGAGAGACCTGAATCCGGACATCGAGATCAGGACGCATCCCGAACACCTGACCCCCTTCAACGCGACCGACATCATCGGCGATTATGAAGTAGTCCTGAGCTGCCTCGACTCGATGGAAGCGAGGTACATGCTGAACGATGCCTGCGTGGCTTCGCGGAAACCCCTCGTGGAGGGCGGAGTGATGAGATTCAGCGGACTCGTCACGACCATCATCCCCGGCTCGGGCCCGTGTTACCGGTGCATCTTCCCGCAGGTCCCCGCGACGCCGACGATGAGCCCCGCCGAGGCGGGGATAGTCGGGCCGGTCCCGGGAGTAATCGGATCCGTGCAGGCGATGGAGGCGCTGAAAATCGTCCTGGGTACGGGGGATCTCCTAGTCGGTCGCCTGCTACTTGTGGACCTGATGGACGGTTCGTTCAGGGAAGTGAAGGTCTCGCGGGACGCCTCGTGCCCTGCGTGCGGAGCCCTCTAGTACTTCATGAGTTCCTGGAGCGTCGCCCAGGTCGTGACGCTCTCGAAGCCCCTCCGCCACGCCGCTATCCCCCTCAGGCCGTACCGTTTGACCAGGGCCACGCGTTCACCCAGTGACCTGAAGTCCTCCAACCAAATCGAGTAGCGGGAACCGCCTTGGTCGAACCGAGCCACGTGGAGCTTGAGCGATTCGTCCCAGATGGGTTCCACCTGGGCTTGCCGGAGGAATGCCGCGGCGTCGTCCATCGAGAGCGCCCTCGATGTCACTTGGGAGCCGCCGTTCTCCTCCCTCCATAACCTCGAGTAGAACGGTATTCCCAGGACCACTTTCGAGGGCGGCACTTCCTCGAGGAGGGTTCTGATGCCCTTGTCCGTCCAAGGAAGGGACGAAACCGGACCGGGTTTCCGGCTCGCCGACGAGAATTCGTCGTACGCCATGAGTATCACGTAGTCGGCCGATTCCCCGAGTGCCTTCCTGTCGTAGCACAACGACCAGTTGGGGCTGGGGGATTTCACGGTCACGTCCACCGATACCGTAAGCCCCTGCTCGTGACAGAGCGGCACCAATTCGCGGACAAACTGGGCGAAGGTCCGCGCATCGCGCTGGTCCATGTTCTCGAAGTCGAGGTTTATCCCGTCCAATCCGTATAACTCCGAGTACAGCAATATCGCCCTGGCGGCATTCTCCCGCGCCGCGGGATTGTTCAGAAACTCGGCGGTGAGCTTGGGGTCGAACCCGTTGTCCAGCAATGCCCATACCTCGTATCCCCGCTGGTGCGCCCAGTTCACGTAGGCGGGGTCCGCGCGGCAGGTGATCGTTCCCGACTTTTCCGACAGGCGCAGCCAAGTGGGCGAGACTACGTTTACCCCGGGGAGAGGTCCGATCTTGGAAGGGACGGGGCTATTGCCCAACACGTGCTCCCAGACCATGCATATTCGTTCGCCCGTCCTTTTCCAGGCCTGGTAGTACTCGACCGATTGCTTCGGGACGGTGGTCAGACCCTTGAGGCACGTTGACTCCTTGGGCACGTACCCCGGCATTCCGGAGCCCCTCCTCGCCAGGTACCAGCCATTCGACTCCCCGAAAACGTACACCGTGTCGAAGGGTTCCAGGGCCTCGACGATGGGCGCCTTAATTGTGGGCCGTGTCCTGAGGGCTGTTCGCTCGACCGCCTCGGCGGTCTGGAACGGCACGTCGGCTCGGTCCACGGCGACCGTTCCCCCCGTGTCACCGCGGGAGACGTCGAGCGCTAGCAGGCGCGCAATCGGCTCGACGGGGACGTACGGCGCGTCCTCCACCATCACCGGCGCAATAGAGAGACTGACCGGCCGTTGGTTGATGTACGCAGTCAGCTCGCCCGTGCGCATGCGGACCACCGCCTCGGCGGTCGTGGCTATCACGGTGCCGGACGCGGGGTCCCATGCCACCGCCCCGTCCGAGAGCTCGGCGAGAAACGCCGCGGGAACGAGAAGGGTGTCCTCCGCAAACCGCGCGGGGAGATCGAAAACCCGTCCGCCCGTGACCAAGGCCGGCCGGTCGGGTGCGTGGGGGAGCGCTATTTCGGAAGACGGGACGCGCCGCCAGAGTATGACGGCCGCGGCCGCGCCGACGGCGAGGGATACGATGACTGCCGATGTACGTACGCGGCGCGAAGTCGTGGCGGGTTGCACGGTCGCCAAGGAGACTCTCACCTCTCAACATAATACTTCTACTCCCGGATTCCGATCCCTTGGGCGGGGGACCGCGCGTCGGTCCGCTTGACAATGAAGGGGGGCGGTGCTACGGTGAAACCGGAGGTCCCTCATGGACCTAGAGCGGGCATTCAGAGTCTGAACGGCTTCAGTCATCCGGGACCGCTCGCGCCGGCGGATGACGGGGAGATTCTGGCTGTCGGGCGACACCGGGGGGGTACCCGTGTTCTACCTGTCCGATTTTCAAGGTTCCAAGGTTGTTGACCGAAAAGGTGCGGTCGTGGGTTCCATTTCGGACATGATCATAAAGGCGAACAGCCCGTCAGGCGCGGTCGTCAAGGCGGTTGTGTCGAGGGGACGCAAGACCGCCCCGGTGGTCGTCCCCTGGCACCAGGTAGCCGCCTGCGACGAGGCGGTGATACTGTCGGTGGACAGGGAGAGCCTGGCGACATATGTCCCGGACCCGGACGACGTTCCGCTGTGTAAGGCGATCCTGGACAAGCAGATAATTGATGTGAAGGGCATTCGAGTCGTCCGCGTGAACGATGTCGCCCTCAGCAGGACGGACCACGCTGTCAAGGTGGCGGGGGTCGACACCGGGCTCAGGGGCCTTCTGAGGCGTCTCGGCCTGCTGAGAGTGGCGGAGGTCACAGGTAAGCTGTTCGGTTGGGCGGTACCCGAGAGGCTCGTGCCCTGGAATTGCGTCGAACCCCTTTCGAGCGCGATCAGCCCGATCACCCTCTCCGTTCCCTGGAGCAAGGTAGTGAAGCTCCACCCGGCGGACCTCGCCGACATCGTGGACGACCTCGATCTGCACGAGAGGCGGTCGCTCTTCAACGTGCTCGACGACGAAGTCGCCGCTCAAACGCTGGCCGAAGTGGAAGAACCGAAGATCCAGGAGTCTATCCTGGACACGCTGGGCAGGGAGAGGGCGTCCGACATTCTCGAGGAGATGCCTCCCGACGACGCGGCCGACATCCTGGGCGACCTACCCCCGCACAAGGCGACCTCGCTCCTCGACGCGATGGAAGACGAGGAGGCCGAGGAAGTGAAATCGCTCCTCAGCTACCGCGACGACACCGCCGGCGGCCTGATGACGACGGAGCTGGTGAAAGTGCCCCTGGATTTCACCGTGGAACAGACCATCAGATACCTGCGAGAATTGAAGCCCGACGCTGACACGGTGTACTACCTGTACGTCGTTGACGCGGCTGATAGGCTGATCGGGGTACTGCCGCTGCGGGACCTCATCGTCTCCGAGCCGGACGTGACCGTCGAGAGGCTGACCGTGCGGCCGGCCGTCTCCGCCACGGTTGACATGCATGCGGACGAGGTGGTCGAACTCATGGCGAAGTACGACTACCTGGCGCTTCCGGTCGTGGACCACCAGGGGGTGCTCAAGGGGTCCATCACCGTTGACGACGTCATGGAGCTGGCCCTCGAGTCGAAGCGGTGAGGCGCGGCGACTCCTAGCGCGGAATGATGGTTTGCCACACCATCACGGCGGTGAGAACGACCAGGACGACCGCCTGCGCACCCGCGATGGCGTTCTCGAGGCGCGTATTCACGTGCGCCCCCATGATCTCCCTGTCGTTCACGATCTTCAGCATGACGTAAAGGATCAGCGGAAGCAGTATTCCGTTAATGGTCTGCGAGAACAGCATGACCCCCACAAAATCCACGCGCGGGACCATTACCGTGGCCGCTCCGACGGCGACCATGAGGGTGTAGAGCCAGTAGAAGGCCTTCGATTCCCCCGACTTGACCTCGAGGCTGCCCTCGAAACCGAGCGACTCGGCGATCGCGTAGGCCGTCGTCAGAGGGAGGATTGAGGCTGCCATGAGGGAGGCGTTGACGAGCCCCGCCGCGAAAAGGAGCCCGCAGTAATCACCCGCGAGCGGCCGGAGGGCCGCGGCGGCCTGGTCCGCAGTTTCCACGCGGATCCCGGCCGGAAAGAGGACGGTCGCGCAGGCCGTCACGATGAAGAACGCCACGAAGTTGGTGAGGAATGACCCGATGTACGTGTCCAGCCTTTCCAAGGGGAGGTCCCTCGCGGTAAGGCCCTTATCGCGAATCGCCGACTGCTGGTAGAATTGCATCCAAGGCGCTATCGTAGTCCCAATGAGGGTGATAGCCATGACGACGAATTCGGGGTCCCAGGAGAAGTCCGGTTTGAACGTGCTCACGAGGACCAGCCGCCAGTCGGGCCGCGCGAGCACGCCGGAGATCACGTAGGTCGCGAACAGCACACAGAACATCATGTAGAATCTCTCAACCACGCGGTACGAGCCTCTCACCACCAACCACCAGACGCCGAGCGCGGACAGCGGTACCGCGATATAGCGTGAGATGCCGAATATCTCGAACCCCGCCGCTATACCCGCGAACTCCCCGGCCGTATTGGCCATGTTGGCAACGAGCAGGGCCACCATCGTGATCACGGTGAGACGAATGCCGAATGTTTCCCTTATGAGGTCACCCAGACCCTTTCCGGTCACGGTCCCCATTCTCGCGCACATTTCCTGGATGACCGCGAGGCTGAAGGTGATGATGAGCAGGAGCCACAACATTCGAAAACCGAACCTGGCGCCCGCCGCCGAATAGGTGGCTATCCCGCCGGCATCGTTGTCCACATTGCCCGTGATTATGCCGGGCCCCGCTACTGCGAGGAACAGCATCAACTTGCCCTTGAGTGTGGAAAGCCTTTTCAGTTCCTTCACCCCCGGCTCGGCGTCACCGATCTCGGGCCATGTGAAACCGTGATGGTCGGCCACGGAAAACCACACAAGACTACGCGCATGGTGCTCGCCTTGGGATGGCGTAGCTCGCCGGCACTCGATTACACCATATACACTAAGGCCCCTCGCCGGTCAAGTCAAGTGATATGTGGGTTCGTTCCGGGCCTGAGCGTGATAATATCAGGACGGAGGCGAGGGGGCATCCCGATGGCTACGCGGACGTCGCAGCAGTCTGCCTTCGTGAACGGGAACTTCATCACCCTTGACGATGCGCGGCCTCGTGCGCGGGCGGCGGTGGCGGTTGACGGCAGGTTCGCGCTGGTGGGTGACACGCCGGCCGCCCTGGCGGCGGTGGGAGCGGGGTCGGCGGTGTACGACCTTCGCGGGGCGGTGGTGGTGCCCGGGTTCGTGGATGCGCACGCCCACCCGGCCTCATTCGGGCTGGGCATCACCGACCTCGACCTCTCGAGGTCGGCGTCAGTCCGGGACGTCCTGGAACGCATCCGCTCGAGGGCTGGAGACCTCATGCCGGGGGAATGGCTTCCGGCGCACGGCTATGACCAGTCGTTGCTGGCCGAGCGGCGTCACCCTACCCTCGAGGAGCTGGATGCGGCCTGCCCGATGAACCCGCTCTACGTGAGACATGCCTCCGGCCATCTCTGCCTTGCGAACTCGATCGCGCTCAGGATGGCGGGATTGGATTCGCAAGACCCTGCGACCTGCGACGGCCTAGGACGGGACCCGGGCACGGGCCGACCGAACGGTGTCCTGTACGGAACGGCTCAAGCACTCGTGAGGCGCTTGCGACTACCACATCCCAGGGACGAGCTGAGACGGGCCCTCGCAATCGCCGGTTCGGAAATGGCCCGGCGAGGGGTTACGTCGTGCCACGACGCCTGGCACGGCAGACTCGCGCCGTGGGAGATTGACGCGTACCGCGAAGCCCTTGAGGAGGGCCTGCTGAAGGCCAGGGTGTGCCTTATGCCGGCGGGCGCGCCGGGCGGCCACGGCTTCGGGCCGGCCGACAGTGGAGGCGGGTCGTTCCGGTGGGATACAGGCGACGATCGCGCGTTCGATGACCGGCTCAAGATCGGCCCCCCCAAGTTCTTCGTGGATGGTTCGATCACCGCCGGAACGGCAGCTTTTTCGGGTCGCTCCGCCTACGCCGTGCCCGCCGGGGTGAATCGGGCCGAGATTCGCGCGATGGTAGCCGCCCTGGAGCGAGGACATCGCGTCGCCGCCCATGCCGTGGGAGACGTCGCGGTCGAGGCCGCCGTGGCGGCGATAGAGCGGTCATCCCGGGCGCGGCGGGGGCATCGGATGGAGCACTGCGGGATGGCCGGGCCGGGGGCGATCCATCGGATGGCCCGCCTCGGCATCGTCGTGGTGACGCAGCCCTCGTTCGTCAGCGAAAAGGGAGACGTGTACGCCGAAGTACTCGGGGACGACGGGGCGCGCAGGTTGTTCCCGGTGCGGTCCCTGTTGGCGGGGGGCGTGACGGTCGCGTTCGGCACGGACCTCCCGGCGTCGGCGGCGACCCCGATTCAGCAGATCCACGACGCGGTCAACCGGCTCACGGCGAGCGGGCAGTCCCTCGGAGACGACGAGAGGATATCGGCCCGACAGGCCCTGTGGTGTCTCACGGTCGGCGGCGCGTGCGCCTCCCTGGAAGCCCACGCCAAGGGGCGCATTCGCGAGGGGATGTATGCCGACATGACGGTCTTGTCCGACGATCCGACCCGCGTGTCACCGGGGGGGATCGGGGATATCGAAGTGATCGCGACAGTGGTGGGCGGTATGCCCGTATTCTCCGCTCCCGCCCTGGGATGGTAGGCCGCCGAGCGGCCCACCTTGTGGTGGGACCGGCTACCGGCGCGAAGAGCGCAGGGCGCGCGAGCCTTCCAGGATGACCCGGTTGACGAATGTCCTGAAATCGGGCGACGGGCGGGCGAAGGCCGCGCCAGTTATCCAGCAGGTCAGGGTCCGCTCATTGCGGTTCACGGTGCACGGTATCTCTCCGAAGTCCTTCCACCCGGGGGCATCGATCGACACCCCCAATGTCAGTCCCTCGGGAAGCCTGATGGGCGTGGAGAAGGCGAGACCGGACGTCCCGATGTCCAACGTGCGGCCCTGCCCCAGTGCTTCGACGCCAGTGAGGTCGTGTCCGCCGAAATCCAGGAGTCGGTATGAGATCGGGGCGTCGAATGGCACTCTCACCGAGTGCCGCCTCTCCCTGTGCACGATCCGTCCGAGTGGGAAGAGGCGAACGTCCGTCGGACCGAATCGCACGGCGAAGCCGGCCAGCGCCCGCAGCCCGGTGGGGGTATACACCTGGGCCTTGAAGGTCCCGTGCCGGGGGCACTGCGAATCCGGCGCTATCGTAACGCACACGCCGTCGTCACCCGGGGAGATCACCCCCGAGACATGATGCGCGGTTTCCAAGTCCGTGAACCAGATATCCACTCTCGCCCCCGGGGACCGCATTATGGCCTGCAGGTGAAGCTTATCGGTCTCCGTCGGACCGCCGCGCACGTTCACCGCCCCCGTTCGGCGGAATTCTTCTTCCCTGTCACGCGCTCCACGACCAGCTTGAGAACCGCGGTGCCGGCCGCCGCGGACGGAGCGACAGTCCCCGAGAGGGCGGGCGCGTACTTCGAGGCGAACGCCTCAAGCGCCGCCACCTTCTCCGCGGGATCGTCCACGGTTTGGATCGTCCCGAACGCTATGGCGCTTCGATACGTGAATGATACTTCGCAGGCGGAATCGGCGGGCAGCACCGCGCCCGGCTCGTCAACCTCGAAGCACGCGCGCGGATTGTTCGAAGCGGCCTGTGCCTTGAGGCCTTCCGCCGATGAGTGGATGTATATGGCTCCCTGCCGATATACGAAGTTCACGGGGACGACGTAGGGGCGGCCGTCCGGAAGGACGAGACCCAGGCGCCCCACGGGGGATTGGCGCAACAGTGCCGCCGTCTCGGATTCGCTCATCGCCCTGTCGGCTCTTCGCACGATCGCACTCGCTCCTTCGATGACGTCGAACCTCAGGCCAGCCTCAACGCGAACTCGGGGCAGACGGGGCAACAGTACCCGCAGAGTATGCACTTCGCACCATCCACGACCGCCGTGCCCCCGAATACCTTGATGGCCGAGTTAGGGCAAACCCTCTCGCACGTTCCACATCCCTTGCAGAACCTCTGCACGCGCAGCGACTTATTCACCTTGCCGATTCTCGACAGGGTCTCTTCCGGGACCTGCCTGCCTTCGAACACCGCGATATCGGCGTCCACTTCGTGCCGGGAAAGCATCCCCACGGCGACGGAGGAAACGGGCAATCGCAGCACGAACTCGAGGGCCTCCCTGAACCTGTCAATCAAGTGGCCGCCCGCCAGGGCCTTCTGGGCGACGACGCCCTTGCCGTTGCCGGCCGCTCGTTCGATGGCCGACACCATGTCGTCCAGATCCCCGCTCACGATTCCGGTGCCCTCGATGTTGACTACAGGCATGATCACGTCGATTTCGGCCATCTCCGCCGCGGCTCTAACCACTTCCACGGAGTGGGTCGAGACGCCGACGGCGCGAATCAACCCTTCGGCCTTCGCATCGCAGAGACACCGAATGGCTTCCCTTCTCTCGACGAACACCCCGGGCGTCACCCGAGCGGCGTGGAGGTACATGATGTCAATCCGCTCGACCCCCATCTCCGCGGCAGCCTGTTCGATTGCCTCGCGCATCCCCCTATAGTCGGCCGCCTGCGCTTTCGTCGCTATGACCACCGTGCCGCGGCGTTCGCGGAGGGCCTCCCGTATGTACGGGTACGTCTTGTACACTTGGGCCGTGTCTATGAAATTCACTCCGCGGTCAAGGCAGTACCCTATGAGGGCGGCGCCCTCGCGCAGCGGCATGTCCGCCTGAAGGGGGCCGATGGGCAACGCCCCGTAACACAGCGTCGAGACACTGATCCCCGTATTGCCGAGATTCCTGACTTCCACGCAAGAACACCCCCGCCCGTCAGCGACGAGAGTTCCATGTGAGAACCGAAAAACCCTGCACCGCAACTTGACACCGGCGTCGCACGTCGGTAGAATCCCTGGTGAATACCAGGAACGACCGCGAGGTGAGACGCAATGCCGCTGTACGAGTACGAGTGTGACAAGTGTGGCAGGTTCGAGGTGTGGCAAAGCATTACGTCCACTCCGCTGTCCGAATGCCCCAAGTGCGGCGGGAGGACGAGGAAGCTAATCGCCGGGAGCGTCGGCATAATATTCAAGGGCTCGGGCTTCCACTGCACGGATTACCGGAAGAAGACCCCGGAGGAAGGCGCCGGTCGCAAGGAAGCCGGAGACGCGAAGGAACCATCCAAGGCCGGCGGCGAATCTGGGAAGAAGGAGTGACCCACGGCCGGAGCCGTTCCCAGGGCCTCACCCCGCATCGGCCGTTGCCCCGCCGGAGGCGGCCGTGGTGCCGCCGCCCGCCCCGCGGAAGATGTGGCGGAATCTCTTGAGCGGAATGACGGCGGAAGGCCAAACCGCCAGGAAGAGCGTAGCCACGATGCCGGCGGAAAACCCGTTGTTGTACAGGTTCATTCCGCCGTGCGCCCGTCCGACGTGCATGACCAACGCGGTGTGGACGAAGCCGGCCAGAAAGCCCGCGGCGGCACCGAATACCCCGGCGACCGGGGACAGCGCCGTTCCGAAGAGCGCCGCAAGGAGCGCTCCGGGCGAGGAGACGTCCCAAACCATGATGGAGGAAGCCACGAGGACCCCGGCCATGACGGGCAACATGGTCCTCGGGTGCTTACCGTATGCGGCGAAACCCGCCATCGTGAGCAAAGCGCCCGCGGTCGGGCCGTTGAAGGTGCCCCCGCACAGGTGCATGTAGCACCAGCCCACGTACCCTACAATGCCCATGTTGAAGAGCGTCGCGGACCAGCCGGCGAGCTCGGTGAAGTCTGTCGGGAGTCGCCCCGTGGAAGCGAGTATCCTCCCGTAGCGCGAGGGGATACCCCCGGCCGATATTAAGGCGGCGACGCAGGCCGCTCCGAACGCGAGAAAGAACGCGCGGCTCAGCCACGACGAACCGTGAACCGACCAGAAGAAAACGGGCTCGAAACTGTGCGAGAAACTGGACTTGAGGGCGAACACTATCGTTCCCAGGAAACCCGCCGACAACCCCATGTTGTACAGGTTCAGGCCCATGTGGCATCGGTACAACACCGGGGCGAGCAGCGGCGCTGCCAAGCCGGTGCAAAGCCCCACGAGTACCGCGGGAACCCACCCCCACCCGAGTCCGTAAGCCGCCTGGCTGACCACCGGGGCCAGGGCCGTGCCGAACATGGCGGAGGTGAGCGACTCGCGGAAGTTGCGCCCCGTCACGAGTGCGCCGAGATACGACCCCCCCAGGATGGGCGCTATGTTGAGCACGTTCTTTCCGAAGAGGGCGAACCCGGTCATGGTGAGGATACCCGCCACTTCGGGACCCCTGGGCTTGACCCGCCAGAGTACCGTCAGCAGAACGCCCACCATCCCGACGAGGCCGGCGTTGACGAGGGCGGCCCCAAGACCCCCAACGGCTACGTAGTCGGTGATTAGTAGACCGGGGCTGGCGAGTATCTTTCGGAGGCCGGGCACGAACGCGACGGGCTCCAGGACGATCCCCGCGAGGATGAGGAGCGCCTCGAACGAGGCCAGGATCACTGCTTCGGGATGAAACCGGATCTCTCGCATCGGGGAGATGACAGCCTCCAGGCACCGCCTCGCGCGGTAGTTATTCAGGCAGCCGGTCGTCAAGTCCAATCTAGCAGACGAATGCCGGGGAGGTCAACGAAGCGATTCTCGATGCGAATGGACGTCGGGGCGTGGGGAATGCACCACGGTTACGCTCGAAAGCACCACTTCCACCTCATACCCTCCGGTGGGCGGGTGTCGCAGGCGCACCTCCATCCGCGGTATGAAGAATGAGAGCTCGTGTGGGACACCGAGGTCCGACGCTCTCCTGAACGATATTTCGACGCCGGGAAGGCGTAGCCTCGCCTCGTCGTTCCAAGCGCGACGAGGGCGGAGGGCAATCGTCCTCAGGAAACGCCCCAATGGTCCGAGAAGGCCCACTGCACGACACCCCCCTTATTCCGCCGACCACCCGGGGTGTCTCGCGATAGATTATGTTGCTGACTGGTGGGGAGTTCGCGCGGGTAGTGTACAGTTTTAGTAGGTGACAGAGGGAGAAAGGAAGAAGTGAGACCTCT
>JANLGA010000046.1:0-6765 GCA_024653225.1 Bacillota bacterium
TGAAAGGATTCGTCTGCCTCATCCTACACGCTCACCTACCATACATCAGGCACCCCGACTACGAGGACTTCCGCGAAGAATGGTGGTTCTTCGAGGGGATGACGGAGTGCTACGTGCCGCTCGCGGACCTCCTTTCGCGGTTGAACAGGGAGGGTGTCCCCTACAGGATAACTCTCTCCCTGACCCCCACCCTCCTGTCCATGATGTCGGACCCGCTCATGCGCCGCAGGTACTCGAGGCACCTCGCGAGGCTCATCGAGCTGGCCCAGAGGGAGGTCGGCCGCCTGCAAGGCGACCGGGTCTTCGAGCCGCTGGCGAGGATGTACCTGGAGAACTTCCTGCGCGTCAGGTTCCTGTACGAGGACGTGTACCAAACGGACATGGTACGCGCCTTTCGCGATCTGCAGGATTCCGGGTCCGTCGAGATCATGGCGAGCGCCGCGACCCACGGCTACCTGCCGCTGCTCGACCTGAACCGCGCCGCCGTCGAGGCGCAGGTGGAGATCGGGGTCCGGGCGTACAGGCAGTTCTTCGGACGGCAGCCATCCGGGTTCTGGCTGCCGGAATGCGGTTACAGCCCCGGCCTCGACGAGTTGCTCGCCTCGCGAGGGCTGCGGTATTTCATCCTCGAAACCCACGGCATACTGCACGCCACGCCTAGGCCCAGGTACGCATGTTTCGCCCCGGTGAAATGCCCGTCGGGGGTCGCCGCCTTCGGACGGGACGTGGAAAGCTCCAAGCAGGTCTGGAGCGCCCGGGAGGGTTACCCGGGCGATCCCGACTACCGCGAGTTCTACAGGGACATCGGCTACGACCGCGAGGAGGAGTACATATCGAGGTACTTGCCCGACGGCGACAGGGCGAACGTAGGCATAAAGTACTACCGCATAACCGGCAAGGACAGCGCGTTCAAGATGCCGTACGTCCCGGCCACGGCGCGCGACAAGGCGGCACTGCACGCGGGCAACTTCATGTTCAATAGGCAGAGCCAGGTCCAATACTGGTCATCCACACTCGACAGGCCGCCCTTGATCACCTGTCCTTACGACGCCGAACTGTTCGGGCACTGGTGGTACGAAGGGCTGTGGTGGCTCGAGTTCCTGGTACGCAAGATGGCATTCGACCAAGACACGATAAGACTCGTAACGCCGTCCGAGTACCTCGACATGTTTCCGGGGGCGCAACCGTGCCAGCCGCACACGTCGAGCTGGGGATACAGGGGGTACAACGAGGTATGGCTCGAGGGGAGCAATGACTGGCTCTACCGCCACCTGCCCAGAGGATGGCCGCCATGGCTCGCGCTCATCCGCACGCTTCCGGGAGTGTGCGAAGGGCACTCAACCAAGCGGCGCGCGAGCTGCTCCTCGCGGAGGCAAGCGACTGGGCTTTCATACTGAAAGCCGGAACCGTGACCGAATACGCGCGCCGTCGGGTCTTGTCCCACCTCGGTCGTTTCACGAGGATATACGACTCACTGCAGGACAACTCCCTCGACGAGGAGTGGCTCTCGGGCATCGAGTCGAGAGACAACATATTCCCCGACATTGACTACACGATCTACGCGTGAACCGCCTCGGCGCGCGGATCCATCGCGCGCGGTGCGTCTCACGGCGCCTCGCTCGGCGAGTCCCTGAGCTCGGATACCTTCCGCGCGTAAGAGTCGGCGATCTCCTCCGCCACCTCCATCGAGGCGGCCTCGGTACAGATGTGGTAGGCGGGTTCGTCTTCGTCCGGCACTATGAGCGTCCAGTCTGACTGGCGCCTCACTCTAACCCCGTCTACCAGGTCGCTTTCATCGTGCGGGAGTCTCGCCGCAAGCGACCTCATGACCCGCCCTTTCTCTTCCCACGGGCAGTGCACGGTGCGCCGGACCATCCCGGAGGTCGGCGTGGTGTTGACGAGTTCCTCGAACGTCAATGCACGCCGGGCCCGCCACTCGATGAGCTTCAGCAGGCAGTACAGTCCGTCAAACCAGGCCCTGAATTGGGAGAATCCCGCCCTGTCTGAGTGGTCCAGCATCTTGCCCATGAGGGACGCAATCGAGGTCTTGGAGCGCAGCACTCGGCCGCCCAGGCGTCTCGCGAGATCCTCCGCGACTCCTGTAAAGTCGGCCGGCACGACGGCCGTCGAACCGGGGCACATTTCAAGAATGGCCCGTACCAGGAGCACCTTGAGAGTCTCGCCCGCGATCCGCCTACCCGATTCGTCCACGAGTGAAATGCCCTCCATCGTGGGACCGAATGCCACTCCGATCGAGGCGCCGTCGGCCCTCACGAGCTCCTCGATATCGCCCGCGTCGCCCACCCCGACCTGCCTGATATCGAGGCCGAATCGCTCGCCGGCCATGTTCACGATGTCTCCGGCGTCCGGGTGGTGAGAGGAGTAAACGCGCAGCCCCCGGCCGCGCACTGCTCCCGCGTCAACGTCGAGGGCCAGACTGCCGAGGTAGTCCGGCACCACCGACGGATAGAACGTCACCCTGCCCACCGAGTCGGCCGGTGCGCGACGGAAGTCGCCCCGAGCCAGGGCGTGGTTGAGCTTCCTCTGCCAATCGGCCGACAGGTTGGCACCCCGTCCATCGTACAGTTCCACGATCACCGAATCGTCGCCCGATGCCCCCCGCTTGACGGCCGCACCGCAGCAAGCCCCCAGCAGCCGGACCGCGAACCTCACCACGGGAGGCATCCCCAGGCCCAGGTCCACGACATCCAGGCCCGACGACGTCAACCCGCACGCCGCCGCCTGTTTGAGCATCTGCGCGGACGCGCGCGAGTCGGCCGCGACCACCGCCGTGCCGCGCTCAGCGAGGCCGGCGGACGCGACTCCGCCCAGGGCCCCGCAGACTCGCGTCACGGTTTCGGGGGTGACGTCCACGTTGGGGACGCCCGCCAGTCCGGTGCTCTTCACCTGCGACGCGGCCGCCACGTTGCCCCAAACGATGCTCTCGCGCACGGTCGCCGCCTTGCCGATGATCTTGCACGGCCACACCTTCACGCCCGGCCCGACGACGGAGTTCTCCCCGACCACGGTCTCGTCGGCTATCACCGCCGTCTCGAACACCTTGGCACCGGCCCTTACCTGCGTCCTGTCGCAGAGCACGGCGCCCCTGACCTCCGCCCCCTCTCCCACGCACACCCCGTCCCAGAGGACGGCCCTCCTCAGGGACGCCGAGCCGGCGATGTTGCAGTTCCTGCCCGTCACGCAGTGCGGTCCCACGACGGCCCCCGCGGCAACGGTGGTTCCTTCACCTATGAGCACCGGCGGGATTACGACGGACTCCCTCGAGATCCGCGCACCGTTCCCCACCCACACCCCGGGACCGGACCGGGTCCCGGCAATACCCAGGCGAACCGTCCCGTCCATCGCATCCACCTGGGCCTGGCAGTATTGGGCCAGGTTACCGATGTCGCACCAGTACCCGTAGAGGATGCAGCCGAACAGGGGCCTGCGCGCGGCGAGCATCGCCGGGAACAGGTCCTTGGAGAAATCGAAGGGCCTCCCCTCCGGCACCATTTCCAGCACGTCGGGGTCGAGCACGTAGACCCCCGTATTGACCGTGTCGCTGAACACTTCGCCCCACGAAGGCTTCTCGAGGAACCTCGCGATTGACCCGTCCTCCGCCGTGGTGACTATACCCAGCTCCACCGGGTTGGGCACCCTCGTCAGCCCCAGCGTCGCCTTGGCACCGCGCTCCCGGTGGAAACGGTACAGCGAGCCGAGGTCGAAGTCGGTCAACGCATCGCCGCTGACGACGATGAAGGGCTCGTCGAGGAACCTCGCCGCGTTCCTCACGGATCCCGCGGTGCCGAGCGGAGCGTTCTCCACCACGTACCTCATCCTCATGCCGAACTCGGACCCGTCGCCGAAGTAGTTCATTATGGCGGTCGGCATGAACTGGAGGGTCAACACGACCTCGGTTATCCCGTGCCTCTTCAGGAGATCGAGGGTGTGCTCGAGTATCGGCCTGCCCGCCACCGGGACCATCGGCTTGGGCTTGTTACACGTCAGCGGGCGGAGCCTGGATCCCTCGCCCCCGGCCATTATGACTGCCTTCACGATGGTATCGCCTCCCGACTACCCGTCACGGGGTGCCCCGCCACCCGGGTCACGTGCGCGCGTAGCCTCCTCTGTCGAAGAACGAGAGATTTCTCAAGACCGGGAAACCCGGCCGTCCCCCGCTCGCCTCGCCCCACCGGCTGCGGCGGTATTCCTCCAGCACCGTCGCGTAGACCTCGGCCGTCTCCTCGGCCACCCCGTCCCACGCATACTCGCGCAGCACCTTCCGGTACGCGTTCTCCTTCAGGTACGAGGCGTACGCCGGATCGCACAGGATGTGCAGGATCTCCGACGCGAGGCTGTGGGGATCGCCCGGTCGGCACTTCAGCCCGTCCACGCCGTGGTTCACGGTCTCGGCCAGCCCCCCGCAACCGGACACGACGACGGGGCATTTCGCCGCCATAGCCTCCAGCGCCACCAGTCCGAACGGTTCGTAGGTGCTGGGGAACACGGCGACGTCCGCCCACGAATAGAGCAGGTTTCTCAAGGTGTCGTCTATGTACCCCGTGAACGTGACGCACTCCGGCCCTCCCACCTGGGCCGCCTTCGCCTTCAGCCACGATTCGCTCGGTCCCGTCCCGGCGATGATGAACCGCGTCAGGGGCTTCACCCTCCTGACCTCGGGCACGGCATCGAGCAGCACCTGCACGCCCTTCTCGGGGACCAGGCGACCCACGAAGAACACCATCTGCTCCGACTTGTGCGCGAACTCTTCCCTCTTGCGGTCGGAGGCGCGCAATTCGAACTCCGACGGGTCCACCCCGTTCCGGACCACGCGTATCTTATCGGCCGGCAGCTGGAGCACCTCGCGCAGCTCGTGCCTCATGTACTCACTGCAGCAAATCACCTTCCAGGACTCGTACGTCAGCCACCACTCCACTTCGCCTATGTATCTCTGCCAGGCGTTGTGCAACCCCTGGTGCCTGCCGTGCTCCGTCGCGTGTATCGTGGCAACGAGGGGTACCCTGCGCGCGTGCTTCAGCGCGCGGGCCGCCGGCGCCCCCAGCCAGTCGTGACAGTGTATTATGTCTACACCGCTTCTGTGCGTCAGCCCCATCGCCCGCTCGAGGAGGCTGACGTTGAGTTGGAGGACCCACGGCACGAATTCGGGCGGATTGAGCCGATAGGGGGCGGCGCGGTGGACCATTACGCCGTCCGCTCGCCACTGCGTCGCGGACTCCTCCCCGACCGTGAGCACATCCACCTGTATTCCCTTCCGGACGAGCGCCCTGGATAGGTGCCAGACGTGTCTGGCCAGGCCGCCGATGTTCCTCGGCGGAAACTCCCACGAGATCATCAATACCCTCAACCCGAGATCCCCTCCAGCCCCGCGTGTTCCGGCCCGATCTCGAGATAGTCCTCCACATAGGCCCTGAGTATCTCCCCGACGCTCCAAGCCTGCGAGACGCAGCCGCCCGGTTCGTGTGGGGGGTCGCCGTCGAACAGCTCCGAAATGGTTCCGAGCCCCGCGTCACATAGGTGTCGCTTGAACGGCTCGAGCAGCCGGCCTGCCAGGGATCGGGACGCCTCGGCGTACCCGTCCGCGCGCCTAATCGCCGTCACCAGGGGGCCGGTCAGCCACGGCCACGCGGTGCCCTGGTGGTATGCTGAATCCCTTTCCGCAGGGCCGCCGCGGTAGCGCCCCACATATTGATCATCCCTGGGGCTCAGGGTCCTCATTCCAAAGGGCGTGTAAAGCTCTTCCATGATCGCCCGCAACGCGGAGGCGGCCTTGTCCCCGGTAAGCAGAGGAAAGGGCAGGAACATGCAAATGACCTGGTTCGGCCTCAGGCCGGGGTCCGGACCGTCCGGGCCCCTTACGTCAATCGCGACTCCCCTCTCGGCGTCCCACATCAGCCACTCGAATGACTTCCTCATCCGGGCCGCCGCCGAGAGGTATCGCTCCGCGGCGTCTGCGTAGCGACCCCCGAGGACTCGGGTCAGGCGGGCCGCGACGTGCAGCGCGTTATACCAAAGCCCGTTCATCTCGACGGCCCAGCCCACCCGCGGAGTCACGGCGCGCCCGTCAACCATCGCGTCCATCCAGGTCAGCGGGGCCACGTCGTCTCCCTGCCACAGCATGCCGTTGGGAGTCGAGTGTATCCCGAAGCGCGTCCCCCTCGCGTACGCCTCGACGATTTGCATCACCGCGTCCACCGTCTCCGACAGCAGGTCCAGGTCCGCGGTGTACTCCAGGTATTTCCAGAGGGCGTAGACGAACCACAGCGATGCGTCCGCGGAGCGGTAATCGGCATCGCGCCCCGGCGCGGGGATCCTGTTCGGGATCAGGCCGTCCCGCAAGCACGCGCAGAAACGGCGGATCACACCCCGCGCCTCGTCGAACCGGCCGGTCACGAGGCAAAGACCGGGTAAGGCGATGAAGGCGTCCCTGCCCCACTCCTCGAACCACGGGTAGCCGGCCAGCACCGACGTCTCACGGGGTTCCACCCCGCCGGCAACCACCGGACCGCCGCCCGCAGGGTCGTTCGAACCCCCGGGATCCGCGCGGGCGACTCGAATGCCCCTCACCACGAACGAGTCTGCGGCGGTAAACAGCGCCTTCTCGAACGACCCATCCCTCGTGGGGGTTCCGGTGCACCCCGCAAAGTCGGCTCCCCCGGGGCGTCCGCTGCCAGTGACTTGTCCGAAGGCAACGTCGAGCCTCGAACCCGCGCGGGCGATCCTCGCCCGCAAATCCCTTTCCTGCCG
>JANLGA010000046.1:6775-14801 GCA_024653225.1 Bacillota bacterium
CTCGACTTCCTCGAGGACCACTTCTCGCCCGGGAAATTCGAGGTCGTGCTCGAACCCGGGCGAGAAGTGGTCCTCGAGGAAGTCGAGCCCCCGCTCCCGTTCGCGCGGGTACTCCATGTCGCGGTACCATAGGCCCACCGGCTCGTACCGTCGCTCGTCCCCCGCTTCGCCGCAGGACATGAACAACCCGATCCCGCCCCAATCCGGAGACAGCCACACGCCCCCGGCCGCCCCCTCGGGGGCGGCCGCCGCCTGCCGGAACCCCCAGTCGGGACGATGCGTGATGGCGTGGTAGTCCCTGTGATTGATTAGCGGCTCCACGACCAAGGTGACCGCTTCCGGGGAGGCCTGCAACGAGTACACGACCAATACGGCGTTACGCCCGCTCACCGGCACGATCTCCTTCGCCAGGACGATCCCGTCGGACTCGTACGTGTACAAGGGAAACGGGTCGAGCCGGAAGTCCCGGAGGTTGGAATAGCCGTCGGGGTGTACCACCCCGGGGTAGAAATTGGAGGACAACCAATACTCCGCCGAACCCCTAAGGACGCGGTCTTCGAGGTGCGAGAGAAGCAACGTCCGGCACCCCGGCGGCGTGAGCGCGGCCATCAGCACTGCGTGGTACCTACGCGTATTCGCGCCGGCCACCGTGCAGGACGCCCATCCCCCCAGGCCGTTTGCGACCACCCACTCGCGCCTGGAGTCGAGTTCAAGGTCTCCCGTTCTCAGCGACACCGAAACGCCGTCCCCATCAGGGGACAGACGGAGCCCTTCCGACGCACGTGACATGGACTGACCACCCCCGGCCCCGACTCCCGGCCCTACTAGGGTGGTCAGTCTTTCCCGCCGTTATACCCGGGTCAAACGCTTACGCTGCTCACCATCCTGCGCACGGCCTCCCTCAGTCTTTCCTCGCTCACGGTGAGCGCGATCCTCACGTACCCCTCGCCGAATTGGCCGTAGGCGGTACCCGGGACTACGACTACGTTCGCTTTCTCCAACACCAGCATCGCGAAATCCGCCGAAGTGTAGCCGGGTGGTACCGGTAGCCACACGTAGAAGGTCCCCTTCGGGCGGGCCACGTCCCAACCCGCCGCCCGTAGACCGTCAACCAGCGCGTCGCGCCGGCGCGCGTACAACTCGTTCATCTTCTTGAAGAACGCGAACGGCTCACGCCTCAAGGCCTCGATACCCGCCTTCTGCGCGGCGACGAAGTGCCCCGAATCCGTGTTGGTCTTTATTATCCCGAGGGCCTTGTACACGATCTCCTCGTTTCCCACGCATGCGCCCATGCGCCAGCCCGTCATGTTGAACGGCTTCGACATCGAATAGAACTCGCACGCTATCTCCTTGGCGCCGTCCACCTCCAAGACGCTCGGGGCGACGTACCCATCGAAGGTCATCTCCACGTACGCGGCGTCGTGCACCAGTGCGATGTCGTACTTCTTGGCGAACGCCACGGCCTCCTTGAAGAACTCCTTCTCCACGTGCGACGCCGTCGGATTTCCGGGGAAATTGAGGAACATGATCGTCGCCCTCCTGGCGACGTCCTCCGGTATCCTCGCCAGGTCGGGCACGAACCCATTCTCCCTCGTCAGCGGCATCTGAAATGGTATGCCGCCCGCGAGGAGGGTCTGGGTCCGGTACACCGGGTACGCCGGGTCCGGAATGAGGGCGAAGTCTCCCGGGTCCACGAACGCCCAGATCAGGTGGGCGATCCCCTCCTTCGAACCCGACACCATGTAAACCTCGCGCGTCGGATCCAGCGTGACGCCGAAGCGCCGCCGGTAGTACGCCGCAAACTCCGCGTTGAACTCCCTGTCCCCTTCGTACGGAGGATAGTGGTGCGTCGAGGGGTCCCTCGCCGCCTCCGCCAGCCGCTCGACAACCCAATCGGGGGTGGGGCTGTCCGGGTCGCCGATGCCGAGGTCAATTACGTCGGCCCCGGCCTCCCTCTTCGCGCGCACCTTCTTGTTGAGTTCCGCGAACACGTACGGCGGAATCGCCTTTATTCGGTCAGCTCTCTTCACAAATGGTCCCTCCCGTGCGAGTCTCTCCGAACCGCCAGGAGCCGTCATTCGGGCTCCCTCCACTTCGTGAACACACCCGAGCATATCTCCTCCGCCGGGCCCGTCAGGAACGCGCGACCGCTGTCGTCCAACTCGACCTCGAGGATCCCCCCGTCAGCGACTACGCGGGTGCGCCGCCCGGTGAACCCCATCCTGTGGGACGCCGCCGCCGACGCGCACGCGCCCGTGCCGCACGCCAGCGTGCGGCCCGATCCCCGCTCCCACACACCCATCCGCACCGATCCCCGGTCCAGGACCTGCACGAACTCGACGTTTGTTCCTTCGGGGAAAACCTCGTGCCTCTCGATGAGGGGGCCGACCCGGGGGATTTCGATTGATCCGAGGTCGTCCACGAACACCACGCAATGCGGGTTGCCCATCGAGACGCAGGTCACGGTGTATTGCGCGCCACCCGCCGCCAGGGTCTCTCCCACGGCTTCACCGGGGGCCCCTATCATCGGCACTTCCGCGCGCTCGAACGAGGGAACTCCCATGTCAACGCGCACGAGCTCCACGAGGCCGTCCCTCAGGATCACCCGGGGCCTTATGATTCCCGCCGGCGTCTCCACCGCGAACTCCATCCGGTCGGTCAGACCCCTCTCATACACGTACTTCGCGAAACACCTCATCCCGTTCCCGCACATCTCCCCCTCGCTGCCGTCCGAGTTGAACATTCGCATGCGGAACTGGACCCCCGGGGAAGAAGGGGGCATGACCAGGATGAGGCCGTCGGAGCCCACGCCGAAGTGACGGTCGGATATCTCCCTTGCAAGGCGATGCCAATCGTGGTCCATGCCGACCTCGAAACAGTTGACCAACACGTAATCGTTACCGCAGCCGTGCATCTTCACGAACTTCATGCTTCGACGCCACTCCTCCCCGACGCCGTTCAGATGTCCCCCGGGGATATCCTTCCCATCTCGCGCCCGTCCGTGGCCACCTTCATGGCGCCGAACACCACCGCCCTTATCGCCTCCATTTCGGCTTGAGCCAGCGAGGAGGCTATCGTCATTCTTCTTGCCTGGAAGTCAATGCCGGCGATCACTCCCTCGGCGACGAACTCCCCCGCGGTATCGAGAAGCCCGACCAGCAGGTTTTGGAAGGCGTTCTCCGACACGAGGTGGATCTCCTCTCGCCCGAGCGCCTCGGCAAGCCTCCGAGCCCCCGGCGCCTCCTCCCATTTCCCCACCACGTACAGGGCCCGCGGAAGCAATTCCGCGTGCGACACCTCGGCTCCCAAGAGCGCGGCGACCTCGGCGATTCCCCGCGGGTCGAGCGCGCGGCCCGATCCCAGCAGGGTCCTGAGGAGCGCCACTCTGCCGAAGGCGATTTCCGCGAGGGTCACCGGGGACAAGTGGCGCTGAAACGCCCTCTCCCGGAATAGCCGCCTCTCATCCCTGGAGCGCGGTCTGGCACGAGGAGATGAGGGTACCCTCACGATCTTCGAGGCTCCGCAGCGCTCGAACGGGCCCAGGATGTGCTCGATTTCGTCACCGCGCTGGATCCCCACCACGTATGCCGGACGGAGTGCGTCGAACTTGGACTGCTTGAGATGGCGTCCGAAGCCCCCCTGCACCAATCCCGTGGTGTCCACGAAGATCGCCCGCGCCCCGATGCGCCTCGCCTTGTCAACCATCTTCGCGGTTCCCGCGACCATGTAGTGGAAGTGAGACCCGGGTGTGGTCGAACCGACGAAATACGCCCCGGCAAAGACGGTGTCATTCATCCTCTCGATCGGGGCCTCGACGAGCCCCAATCCGATAGTCCCCGGCGGGCCGATATCCGACTGCCCCACGTCCGCGTCCACGATCGCGGTCCCGACCCCGCGGCTGTGACAAACGTTTGCAAGGAACGTGGTAAGGGTCGTCTTCCCGGAGTCGGCGGCCCCGATCACCATCACCACTCCGGGATCCCCGGCAATCTGCTCCCCGGCAATCGCCCATTCCCTCACGTAGCCACGCCCCCGTCGTAGCCGTCGGTACCCGGTCTGAAACAGGAAGGCGCACGATCAATTCCACGGTGACCCGCGATTCCTCCTGTCTCTTTGTTCCGCCGGTCAACTCGTTGTATACTTGTGGAGCTGGGGGGCTGCGCGCGTGCCTTACGACGCACTGGTGATGGCGTCAATCGCAAACGAGATCGCCGCCTCGGTTGGGGCCAGGGTGACGAAGGTGTACCAACCCCATGCAGCGGACGTCGTGCTCCACCTTCGGGGCCGGGGGGTCGGGCGCACATTGCTTCTGTCGTGCGCGCCCGATTCCGCGAGGGTCCACTTCGTGTCGTCCGGCGGGGAGAACCCGAAATTCCCCCCGACATTCTGCATGCTCCTCCGCAAGTACCTGGAAGGTTCCAGGCTCGTCGCGGTCAGGCAGCCGCCGTACGAGCGCTTGCTATTCCTCGTGTTTGAGGGCCGCGGCGAGATGGGCGAGAATCGCCCTGTGACGCTCGTCGCGGAGATCATGGGGAGACGCAGTAACATCCTCCTGCTCGACGGCGCGGGCAGGATCCTCGACGCCGCCAGGAGGGCTCCGGCGGGGGCGAATCCGGCGCGCGAGGTGTTGCCGGGCGCTCCCTACGTCGCGCCCCCGAGGAAGCAGGGGACGAGTCCCTCCGCGTTGACCGCCGATATGGTCGCCCGTTGGCTGCGCCAAAATCCGGCGAAGCCTGTCGAGGAACTGCTCCTCGAGAACGTGACTGGGATCGGTCCCGCGCTCTCAAGGCACGTGTGCATCCTCGCCGGTCTCGACGGACCGCGCCGTGGGGACACTGGCAACGAAGCCCCCGAGGCGTTGGTCCTGACCCTGAGGTCCGCCTTCGGTCTCGACCCGAAGCAGGCGGGTCAGAGCCCGGTGGTGTACTTCTCGGGGCCGGCGGTGCTCGACTACTACTGCTTCCATCTCGCGCAGCATTCGGGTCTCAGGTACGAATCCTTCTCCTCGATGAGCGAGGCGCTGGATCGCTACTTCGCCCGCAAGTTAGAGGAAGAGCGGTTCGCGGCGCTGTCGCGGGCGCTTCGGTCTGCGGTAAAGAGGGGCCTCGAGAGGGCATCGTCCCGGTTGGCGTCCCAGCGCCGGGACCTGGAAGAGGGAATGAGAGCCGATCTGTACAGGCTGTACGGGGAACTGTTGACCGTCCGCTCGTCGGAAGTTCCCCGCGGTGCGACCGTGGCCAGGTTGCCCAATTACTACGCCGACGGCGCGCCCGAGGTCAGTATTCCGCTGGATCCCGCCCTCGACGCGCTCCAGAATGCGCGGGCTTATTTCAAGAAATACGCGAAGGCCAAAGTGGCGAGGGAAGAAGCCGAAAGGCGACTGGGAACGACGGAGGCGGAAATCGCGTACCTGGAACAGGTGGGCGAGACCATCGAACACGCCGGCTCGATTCCCGCTCTCGAGGAGATACGAGACGAATTGTGTGACGGCGGTTACATGCCGGCCGATGCGCCCGCGCGGGGAGCCGGAGCCGCTGGCGGACGGGGGGAGATGCCCCGCACGGTTTCGGCGTCACGGCCCCTGTCCCTGCGTTCGTCCGACGGCTATGAGATCGTGGTCGGCAGGAACAACAAGCAGAACGACAGTCTCACGAGGAGCGCCCGGCCCGAAGACGTGTGGCTGCACGCCCGCGGCACGCCGGGGGCCCATGTGATCCTGCGCCACCCCGGCGACGCTGGAAAGCCGCCGATCGGATGGCCGCCTGAGGGTGCCCTCCTGGAGGCCGCCGCTCTCGCGGCCCACTACAGCAAGGCGCGGGGAAACACCAAAGTACAAGTGGACTACACGTTCGCGCGGCACGTGTGGAAACCGAGGCGCGCGCGCCCGGGGATGGTACTGTACGACCACGAAAAGACCCTGGTGGTAAGGCCGGACTCCCGCGTCACTGAATGTACTCCTCGATGACCACCTCGTCCTCTCCGTCCGTCTCCTTCAGCCTGACGCTGACGTTTTCCCTGAGCGACGTGGGGACGTTCTTCCCCACGTAGTCCGCCCTGATCGGTAGCTCCCTGTGCCCCCTGTCAACGAGCACCGCGAGCTGAATCAGTCTCGGCCTCCCGAGCTCCATCAGCGCGTCCATCGCGGCGCGGGTTGTCCTGCCCGTGAACAGCACATCGTCCACGAGCACGACCTTCTTCTTCTCAACGTCGAACGGGATCTCGGTCATCGCCTGCGATACCGGAGGATTTTCGCCCAGGTCGTCCCGGTGCCTCGTGATGTCCAAGATCCCCACGGGCACCTCCCGCTGTTCGATCTCCTTGATCCAGTCCCTGAGCCTCAAGGCGAGAGGGACGCCCCTCCTTCGGATCCCGACCAGCGCCAGGTCATCGGTCCCCTTGTTCTTTTCGAGGATTTCGTGGGCGATGCGTACCAGGGCGCGTCGGATCCCGTCGGCATCCATTATCTTCGCCCTGACCCTGCGCGGCTTCATTCCAAATCCCTCCGCAACGTGTGGTTGTCTACCGCGCTCGACCGCCTCAGCCGCTCGAGAACATTCCTGAAGTCAGATGGCGGCGGAACGCTGAACTCCAGGGGTCTCCCGTCCGACGGGTGGCGGAAGCACAGCCTCCAAGCGTGCAGTGCCTGCCCGCCGAGACCCGGCATCTTCTTGCCTCCGTAAGTTCGATCGCCCACGACAGGGTGGCCGACGTGCGACATGTGTACCCTGACTTGGTGCGTCCGACCCGTCTTCAGCTCGCACTCCACCAGACTGTGTTCCCTGAACTTCTCGGCGACCCGAACCACCGTCGTCGCGGGCTTGCCCGAGGGGACCACCGCCATCCGCTTCCGATGCACTGGGTGTCTCCCGATCGGCTCTTCGATCACCATGTCGTTCCTTACGACCCCGTGAACTAGGGCGAGGTATAGTCGCAGGACCCCCTTATCCTTAATCTGTTTCGAAAGTGACCCATAAGCGTCCCCATTCTTGGCCACCACCATGAGGCCGGTAGTGTCCTTGTCCAGCCTGTGCACTATCCCGGGCCGCAGGACGTCGTTGATTCCCCGAAGGTCCCCACACCTGAACAGAACGGCGTTGACGAGGGTTCCGGCGGGGTTTCCCGGCGCCGGGTGGACGACCAGTCCCCTGGGCTTGTTCACCACGAGGATGTCCGCGTCCTCGTAGACTACGTCGAGCGGGATGTCCTCCGGGACGGCCCTCATCGGCTTCGGGTCGGGAACCGAGATACTGACCTCGACCCCGAAACGCACGACCGCGCCGGGACGGTCCTCCACCTTCCCGTCCACGCTCACCATGCCCTCGCGTATTAGCTTCTGGACGTGGGACCGACTCAGGGCGCCGCCGCTGCGCCTCGCGACCCACCTGTCGAGCCTGTCCCCGGCATCTGCCTGCCCGGCGCGGTAGACCAGGGTCCTCATTTCCCCGCGGCACTCTCTTTCCCGAACAACACCCCGCACGCGAACAAGCCGACCCCGATCACGATGGCGGAATCGGCGAAGTTAAACACCGGCCACACCCTGAAATCCAGGAAGTCAATCACTCTCCCGGTCACCACTCGGTCAACGAGATTGCCGACCGCCCCCCCGAGCTGGAGCCCGAGACTCAACTCCAACAGGACGCTCCCGGAAGCCAGGATCCGCCCGTAAGCGAGTATCACAAAGATGACGACCGCCGCGACGACGATGAAGTACGCGGTCATGTGAGCGAACAACCCGAATGCGGCACCCGGGTTAAGCACGTAAGTGAGGTGAAATATGCCGGGGACTATCGGCACGGATTGGCCCGGGACCATTAGGGTCCGGACCACCTTCTTGCTGGCCAAGTCCAGAATCAGGAGCGCAGCGCCCGTCCCCACGATCCGCCGCATGATCAACCCGGTCGCGCCTTGAGGTAACCGCGAGAGCGCGACCGCCTCCGCTGCGTCCATTCTAGCACGGCGGCTTCACGAGGGTCCAGCCCGCCGCCCCCGCTGGCTGTGTCAAGAGATAGTAGGTGAATCCCCCCGG
>JANLGA010000047.1:0-6600 GCA_024653225.1 Bacillota bacterium
TCAAGTACCACGCCAGCGGCTTCCAGTAATGCCCCGTCGGCTCCATCGCCACCACTATCTTCGTCGCTCCCGTCGCTTTCTGGGCCCTCGCCATACTTCCCAGTAGACGTTCGAACCCTTCTCTGTTATTCTGGAAGGCGAAGGCGTTGCCAACCGGCATCCCCTTCAAGTTGTCCATGGCGCGCGCCCAGTGCTTGCGCTTCGCGATGTCTACACCGACTAATAGGGTGTGCTCGGCTCGAACAATATCAAGTTTCCTGGCTCTTTGTTCCACCGGTTCGTCAACCTCCTGGTACTAATCTTGGGCGTTTCTTCCACCCCAAGTTATATCAGGAGGTTTTTCCTTCAATCAAACACGCCTACACATCACCACAGGACTGCTTCGTCCCGCCGCTCGGATCTCAGGGCCCCAGTTGGAGCTGCACGGCCCGCACTATCTGCGCGATGATACCCCCCAAGATAGGCAGGTTGATCACGAAGCTCCTCATCAATATCCTGGACAACGCGTACACTACTATGGCCCCGAGGAACGTGAATCCCACCGCCATGCCGACCCCCCTCGCCAGGCCAGCGACAAAGTTAACGTAAAGCAGCCTCCTTGAATCGAGCAGTAGGTCCACGTAGTCGGCGAGCTTCATCTTCTCGGCGAGGTGGGCGAATCGCTCCAGCCGATCGCCGAGTCTCTCCAAGGAGCGTTCGGTGTCGCTGTCAAGCCGAGCGCCCATCACCTCACCCCCGCGACATCTAATCTCCCCCACTCGATGCCTGGTTACACCAGGCTGCACACGAGCGCGAGGTTCAGCGCAATTATGAGGCCCGCAATGGTCCAGCCCGACACCCGCACCAACTTGCCGTCCACGAACGGCCCCATGACGTCCGCCCGCCCCGTCACGACCAGCAGCGGAACGATCGCCGCCGGCAGGACGAAACTCAGCATCACCTGGCTCAGCACCAGCGTCGTGACCGGATCGGCCCGCAGCGACAAGACGACTATTGCGGGGACCATGGTCAGCAGCCTCTGGGCCCACGCGGGCATCTTCAAGCCGACGAACCCGTCAACGATGATCTGCCCCGCCAGGGTACCGACCGCGGACGACGAGAGCCCCGACGCCAACAGCGCGACGGCGAAGGCGGCCCCGGAAAGGCCGCCGAGCAACGGCGTCAGCGTCTCGTGAGCGAGCTCGATCGAGTCCACCGCGATCCCGCGCGAATGGAACGTTGCGGCCGACACGACCACCATCGCGGAGTTTATCGCGAAGGCCGCGTTCATGGCCACGAGCACGTCCAGCTTCTCCATGAAGAGGTGCTCCCTCATCGCCTCCATCGTGGCGTTGCGCCGGCTCTGTACCAGGTGCGAGTGCAGGTATATGACGTGGGGCATGACGGTGGCCCCGAGCATGCCCGTCGCGATCAGGATGCTGTGGCGGTCCACCCGGGGCACCAGGGTGTGAAACGCGATCAGGGACCAGTCCGGCCGGGCCAGGAACAGTTCGATAACGTACGCGACTCCGATCACGCCGACGAGCGAGGTGATGGCGAGCTCGACCATCTCCTGGCCGTAGCGGTCCAGCGCCAGGATGAGGAAACTGACAACCCCCGTCAGCAGGGCCGCCCAGAAGACGGGGATGCGGAACAGGAGGTAAAACCCCAGGGCGCCGCCCATGAACTCGGCGAGGTCTGTCGCCATCGCCGCGACCACCCCGACCGCCCAGAGGACCCAGTTCACCGGCTTGGAGAACAGCCTCCTGCAGTGTTCGGGCAGGCTCACACCCGTGGCGATCCCGAGTTTCGCCGACTGGCACTGGAGGAAAATCGCGAACACGTTGCTCCAGAGGAGGACCCAGAGCAAGCTGTAATTGAACCTCGAGCCCGCAGTGATGTTCGTGGCGAAGTTGCCCGGGTCCATGTAAGCGACACTCACCACGAAGGCGGGCCCCAGGAACTTCAGGGCCCTGGGGGCGATCAGGCGATTTCGCCTGCGAGATTCACCCGCGCGACCCGCGACGGTGCCGGCTACCACCCTGTCCATGGAGAACGGCCCTTCCCCCCTCGGCGCGCCGCGACAGAATCGCGCCGGGGAGGCCCCGGCGACAACGTCTCCAATCGCCGACGACACGACCGCTCATAGGGTATGACCGGCGGATCCTTTACGTTACCGTGGGAGAAGCGAAGGCGAACATCCGCGGGCCGGGAGGGCCGTTCAGGGGTAGAGGACGGCCAGGGCTTCGGGGAACGGCGAGAGCGCGCGGCGGAGCACGCCGTGTGTCCAGGCGATGATCACACCGTAGTTGGCGACCGGGATCCCCGCGCTTTTCGCCTGCAACAGTCTATAAAGCATTTCCCTTCTCGTCAGCATGCAGCCGCCGCAGTGCACGATCAGCTTGTAGTCGCCAAGGTTCGAAGGGAGGCGCGCGCCGCTTGAGACATCGAACTGGAGCCCACACCCCGTCGCCTCATTCAGCCATCTCGGGATCTTCTCCCGCCCTATATCGTCCTCGACGGGGTGGTGCGTGCAAGCCTCGGCTATCAGCACCCGGTCACCGTCCCGCAGGTGTGGAATCGTCTTCACGCCCGCCACGAGCGTCTCGAGGTCGCCCTTGTACCTGGCGAAGAGGATGGAGAACGAGGTGAACGGGACGTCACCGGGCGTGTCCGCGGCCGCACCGGCGAATGCCGACGAGTCGGTCACCACGAGCCGGGGCTTGAGACCGGGGCTCGAAAACAGGGCGCGAAGTCCCGTCTCCTTCACCGAGATCGCGACCCCCTCGTGGTCGAGCACATCCCGGATCACCTGTTGCTGGGGCAGGATTAGCCTGCCTTTGGGTGCCGCCTTGTCAATCGGTATCACGAGTACCACGACGTCCCCGGGGCGAATCAGGTCCCCTACGATCGTGGGCAGGCTCCAGTCCTTTGGCGCCATCTCCACGATCCTCAATCTGAGCGCCTCCATCCCCTCTCCGGTGAGAGCGCTGACGGCGACGGCCGGTACCCCGAACCTGCGTTCCCAGTCCGCGCCGCCCGCCTCCGGGAACGCGTCGCACTTGTTCACCACGATCACGGCGGGGATCCCCAACGCGCGCGCCCGATCCAGGATCGCCGATTCGCAGTCAAGCGAGTCGCCCGCGGGGTCAATCACCACCAGCGCCAGGTCGGTCTTGCCGAGTACCTCGATCGTCCTCTCGACCCGCAAGCTCCCCACCGGTCCCGCGTCGTCGAGCCCGGCCGTGTCAATGAGAGTCACCGGTCCGAGCGGGGGCATCTCCATGGATTTCGAGACGGGGTCCGTCGTAGTGCCGGGAACCTCCGAGACGATGGCGACGCGTTGGCCGGTCAAGGCGTTGATGAGGCTCGACTTGCCGACGTTCCGTCTACCGAAGATGGCGATGTGGAGTCGCTCCGACCTGGGAGATGCTCCGAATCCCACGTCCCTTCGCCCCCCGCGAATTCATTGTTGGACGCCCGGGGCCTGCCCTCGAGCGGGTGTACCGCCTTCTCCCGATTCGCGTGCCGCCCTCCGCGGCCGGTTCAGAGAGTGATGGGCTGGTCGAGGTAGATTTCGTCGCTGTCTTCATTGTAACCGATCAATTCCGCGTAGCGACCCCAGTCTATCATGGTGTGGAGCAAGTCGGCCGCGTCGCGGGAATACAGCCCCTTCAATACCCGGGAGGCGTACGCCGAACGGGAGATCCTCGCATTCTTCCTGGAACGGAGTATGCCTACGAGCTCCTTGAACAGCCCGATCTCCTCCAGCCTCAGGCATATCATCCGTTTGCGCTGGTTGATGTCCGAGTCGAGAAACCGCCGGCCTTCCTCGGTCACCCAGGCGTCACCCTTTTCCACCTTTATCAACCCGAGGACCGCGGCCGCTTCTATGACGGGCAGTATGTCATCGAGCTCCATCTGGAGGGCGGTGGCCGCACGAAATACATCGTCCCGGCCCCCCAGGTCATCGAGGATCTCGAGGAATCCTATCACCTTTCCAATTGAGACTGAAGGCAGATTAATGCCGTCCATCTTGCCAGCCCCCCCGGCGATTCATGACACGCGCGCCGTCACGCCAGTATGTATGAATACACCCCGTCAATCGCCTCCTGCACGGCGGCGTCCTTGAGGCTCCTCGGCCTCGGCGCGCGCACCCTGAGGTCCGCTGCCACCCTCGCGGGCCTGCGCGAAAGCACGACGATCCTGTCGCTCATCAGCACCGCCTCGTCAATGGAATGCGTCACCATCACGACGCTGCTCACGGGTATGGATTCGTCCTCCCACAACCTCAACACCTCTTCCCGCAACCCCTGGGCGGTGAGCGGGTCCAGCGCCGAAAAGGGCTCGTCCATGCACAGCAGCTCCGGCTCGACCGCGAGCGCCCTCGCCAAGCCCACCCGCTGCTTCATACCACCGGATAACTCCCTTGGGTACGCCTCCTCGAAGCCGTCGAGCCCGACCTTGTCAATGTACTTGTCCGCCACCTTCCGCCTGTCCGACGGGCCGAGGCCCTTGGCCTCCAACGCCACCTCGACGTTTCCCATAACTGTCAGCCAGGGAAACAGCGCGAACGACTGAAACACAAGTGCTATCTTCCCGGCGCCGGCCGCTTCCGGGACCGGCCTACCCCTATAGGTCACCGACCCCGACGTCGGTGTGTCTAGCCCCGCCATGATCCTCAGCAGCGTCGTCTTCCCGGACCCCGACGCCCCCACTATCGAGACGAATTCCTCTTCGCCGACGGCGGTCGTTATGTCGCCGAGGACCTCGATTCTCCTTCCCTCCTCCAGGAACGTACGCGATACCCCGTTGCACTCTATGAGCGTGCTAGTCACCCTCCTCGTCCGGCGCTTGAGCAGGCACTCAATAATCTATTCTATAACGACGGACGGCGTAATCGTAAAGGGGTCGCCAAACCAGCCTGTTCGTGGCGACCACGGCGAGGACCATCGCGAAGATGCTCAGCGAAATCGTCTTGACGTCCCCACCCAGGTACGTCGCCCTGTCGAGGAGGGCCCCGATCCCGAACGCCTCGAACGTCTTCCCGCCGTACACCACGTACTCCGACACGATCAGGGCGTTCCAGCCGCCCCCCCACGCCGTGATGCTCCCCGTCACCAACGACGGAACGATCGCCGGGAGGATCACCGAGAATACATACAGCCGGCCCCTTATGCCGTATGCGCGGGCCACGGACAGCAGGTCGGCGGGAATGGCCCTGACCGCCCCGACGAGGTTGAAGAGGAGGTACCACTGCATGCCGGTGAGCACCAGGATTATCGAAGCCAGGTTCATAATCTTCCTGGTCGTCAGGACGACCGGGAGCATGAACCTGGCTTCGGCCGCGGGGAGAGTCCACGCGAGCGAAAGTGCATAGGCCGCTCCGAGTCTCAGGAACGATGCCAGCAGCGCCGCCGGAATGTCCCTCGCGTCGGGCGACCACGGCGGCCGCACGATCGCCCACAGGCGATAGCCCAGGTACGACGCTGCGATCGCGGCCGATCCCGCCAGGATCACCTTGGCGAACCGCGGTGATAGGTGGCGCCTCGCAACGCGCCGAGCCGCAGCCGCCGCCCGACCGGCGCGGAGTCGGGCGGCGGCATTCGAGCCGACTGACACGAGCTCCAGGACCGCACCCGCGAGCCTGGCAATCAAAGAGGCAAGCACTCTCAGGGGCCATCGCCGCCATACCGCGAATCCCCCGGCTCCCGCGGCGAACGAAGGGACACCGCCGCCGTATTCGTACTTGAACCTCTCTGCGAACGCCCCGAGCGGGCGCCAGGCGAGGCGATCGACCGCCCATATCACCAGTACGAGCGCGGTCAAACCGGCCAAAAGGAGCGGCACGTCCCCGGATTCGGCCGCGCCTATCAGGAAACTTCCCAGCCCGGGCAGGCTGAGGTTGACGGGTCCGAGGGCGATGATCTCGCACGCTATAAGGAAATACCAGCCCCCCGCCCACGACAGCATGCTGTTATATACGAGCCTATTGACGCACGCGGGAAGTACCAGAGTCTTGAGCCTCAGAAAACCCTCGAGCCTGTACGCCCTCGACGCCAGCGACAGGTCCTCAGGAATGGTGGTCAGCGACTCGTACACCCCGAAGGTCATGTTCCATACCTGGCTGGTAAAGATCAGAAAAACCGAGGCCGCCTCGACGCCCAGCCGCGACCCGTTGAATGCCGAGACGAAGAAGTATACGGCCGCCGGAAAGAATCCGAGGACCGGGACGGACTGGAGGACGTCGAGCAAGGGAAGCAGCACCCTTCCGGCCGCCCTCCCGCTTGCCGCCGCGTACCCGTAGCACACGGAGAATACGAGGGCGAGGAGGTAAGCCGCGGCCATCCGAGCGAGGGAATATAGTGCGTACAGGGGTAGGGGCCGGAGCGAAACGACCATCTGGGCGGCGCTCCCCTTGAACGGTCGAAACGCCGAGTACGCCGCGTAAGTGAGGACGGCGACCCCCGCCAACCACAGGGCGTCCGAGGTCGGCCGCCCGGCCGCCTCCCTCCGGACCCCGTCAGGCCCCCGCATCCCTCTCGTAATACTCCCTGAGCACCGTCGAACACCTATCGCAGATGTCGGGGTGGAGTCCGTCCGCTCCCACCGTCTCGGAAT
>JANLGA010000047.1:6610-13123 GCA_024653225.1 Bacillota bacterium
GGAATAGTTCCAGCACCGCGCGCACTTCTTGCCGAGCGCCGGGCTCACCAGCACGGAAGGACCTCGCTCGAATTCGATCGCCCCCTCCGGCACAGTATCCCCCGGCCTACGAACCTCAACCTGCGAGACGATGAATATCGTGGGAAGATCGGCGACGTACGACAGGAGCAGGGACTCCGTATCATCGTCGCGCGGGTACACGACGACCCGCGCTTCGAGCGACGACCCGAGATCCTTCCTCGCGCGCGCCATCTCGAGCGCCTTGGAGACGTTCTCCCTTACCGCCAGGAGCCGCTCCCACCTCGCCTCCAGTTCGTCGTCAATGAACTCCTCGTTCGGCTTCGGCCACTCCGCCAGGTTCACGCTGAAGGGTTCGTCGCCCACCTTCGGCAGCGCCTGCCACGCTTCCTCGGCCGTGTGGGTCAAGATCGGCATCATCATCTTGACGAGGGTCACGGCGGCCTGGAACATGACGGTCTGGGCGGCCCTCCTCCTCCGGTCCGTCGGGCCGAAAGTATAGACCCTGTCCTTGAGAACGTCCAGGTAAAACGCGCTCATATCGAGCACGCAGAAGTTGTGGATATCGCGAAACACCAGGTGAAACTCGTAATCCCGGTACGCCCGGCCGACCCTCTCGATCAGCCTCTGCAACCTGTGCATCGCCCACCTGTCTATCTCCATCATTTCGGCCCTGGAAACCGCGTCCACGGCCGGATCGAAATCGTACAAGTTCCCGAGCAGGTACCTGATGGTGTTCCGTATCTTCTTATATACCTCCGCGAGCTGCGCGAGTATCGCCGGGGACACCCTGACGTCCTGCTTGTAGTCGGAGGACGCCACCCACAACCTGAGGATGTCCGCGCCGTACTGGTCAATCACCCTTGAAGGCGCTATCACGTTCCCCAGCGACTTGGACATCTTCCGCCCTTCCCCATCCACCACGAAACCGCAGGTCACAACCGTCCTGTAAGGGGCCCGCCCCCTGGTCGCGACGGCGGTCAGCAGCGAGGACTGGAACCAACCCCTGTGCTGGTCGCTCCCTTCGAGGTAAAGCTCGCAAGGCCACCCGAGTTCGGGTCTCTTGTCCAGCACCGCCGCATGAGTCGAACCCGAATCGAACCACACGTCCATGATGTCCTTCTCCTTGACGAACCTCGCGGAGCCGCACGAAGGGCAGGTCGTCCCCGGGGGCAGGATCTCGGATGCTTCTCTCAGGTACCAGGAGTTGGAGCCCTCGCGCCTGAACAATTCCGATACCGATTCTATGGTCTGGTCGGTGATGAGGATGCCTCCGCAACCCTCGCAGTAGAACGCCGGTATGGGCACTCCCCACACCCGTTGCCGCGAGATGCACCAGTCAGTCCTCTCCCTTATCATGTTCGCCATCCGTTCCTCGCCCCAGGAAGGGATCCACCTCACCTTCCCGACCTCTTCCAGTACCTGGTCCCTGAACTTGTCGACCGATGCGAACCACTGTTCCGTAGCCCTGAACAGCACCGGTTTCTTGCACCGCCAGCAGTGGGGATACTGATGGGTGACCAACCCGGACTTGAGCAGCGCCCCTCGTTCCTCCAGCTCACCGATTATGGCCTTGTTCGCCTTCGAGTACTCCATGCCGGCGAACTTCCCGCCGAGATCGGTGAACACCCCCCTGTCATCGAGGGGTTGGTACACTTGCAAGCCGTATTCCTTGCCCACCTCGAAGTCCTCCACGCCGTGGCCGGGCGCTATGTGGACGCACCCGGTTCCCTCCTCGAGCGTGACGTGACGCCCGAGCACCACCGGGACCAGTCTGTCTTCCACGAAGGGGTGCCTGAGGACTATCCCTTCCAGGTCAGCCCCCTTGAGTGTCCTACCCACTCCCGCGACGGCCGCCCCGACCTCCTTCGCCGTCTTCTCGGCGAGGCCCCTCGCGAGCAGGAGGTTTCCCCTGTCCGTCTCGTACACCGCGTATTCGATCTCCGGGTGCACCGCTACGGCCATGTTGGCGGGAAGCGTCCACGGCGTGGTGGTCCATATCGCCACGGCGACATCGCCGCCCAACAGGCCGTCACGCTCTGCAACGCGGAAGGCGACGTAGATGGACGGAGACTTCGAGTCCTGATACTCAACCTCGGCCTCCGCCAAGGCCGTCCGGCACGAAGGGCACCAGTACACGGGCCTGAGACCCTTGTAGATGTAACCCTTCTTGGCCATCTGGCCGAACACTTTCACTTGTTCGGCCTCGAAGTCGGGGGACAAGGTGAGGTAAGCATTCTCCCAGTCCCCGCGCACGCCGAGGCGCTTGAACTGCTCCTTCTGGATCTCCTTGTACTTCAGTGCGAACTCCTCGCACCGCTTGCGCAACTCCACGGCGCCGACATTGTCGCGGTCTATGCCCAGGGCCTTTATCGCCTTGTGCTCGATCGGAAGACCGTGCGTATCCCACCCGGGGACGTAGGGCGAGTCCCAACCGCTCATATCCGCGAACTTCACGACTATGTCCTTCAGGATCTTGTTCATCGCCGTCCCGATGTGGATCTCTCCGTTGGCGTAGGGGGGGCCGTCGTGGAGCACGAACTTGGGCAGCCCCTTGCGCGCCTCGCGGACCTTGCGGTAAACATCGTTGGCTTCCCAGAACGCTTGTATCTCGGGCTCCTTCACAGGAAGGTTGGCGCGCATCGGGAAGGACGTTCGCGGCAGGTTCAAGGTGTGATCGTAAGACAATCCTTTCAACTCTCCGGTACCCCCTCGAATAACCTCCCGAGGTCGGTCTCGATGTCAGAGGCATCCGCCCCGAACACCCTGATCGTCTTCACTCGGGAAGAAGACCCCTTCACGACTTGGAGCTGCGATCTCTTGAGTCCCAGCGCCCCGGATAACACCTCCAGCAGCCTCGCGTTGGCCTTTCCATGCTCGGGCGGCGCCGCGACGCGAACCTTCAGGTGACCGCCGGCCGGCAGGATTTCGTCTCGCGAGGCTCCCGGCTGAACCCGCACGACGAACTCGACTCCGCCATCAGCTGTCCTGAACCGAGACAACGGGACGGCCTCCTCCCCGAGACCCGGATTCCTAGGCCTCGGCGTCTTCTTCCGCCTCGTGAAGCCCTCTGTCAAGCATTTCCAGGTAAGACTGGAGGAGGGCTTTCATCCTGGCGCGGAAAGTCTCCATCTCGTGCTTCAAGGCGTGGTACTGTTCCTCGACGAGGCGTGCCTTCGCCCGTCCTTCCTCCACGATCCTGTTGGCCTCGGCACCGGCTTCCCGTATCATCACCTCGGCCTCGCGGTGCGCGCTCGCCTTCACGTCTTCCGCCGTTCTCTGAGCGACCACAAGGGTGTTGTTGAGGGTTTCCTCCAGGACCTTGAAGTGGGCCACTTTCTCCTCCAAGTCCTCAATCCTGGCTTTCATCTCGGAGTTCTCTTTGAGGAGGGTCTCGAAGTCGCGGACTACCTGGTCCAGAAACTCGTCCACTTCGGCCTCGCTGTACCCTCTGAAACTTCTCCTGAACTCCTTATTATGAATGTCCAGGGGTGAAAGCATACCGCGCACCTCCCGCCTTGCCTGTAACTGCCAGTCTTCGACGGATTTCTACTATATCCTTCCCTGCCGTTCCCATCGGCGCAGGTCACGGGACAGGTCTCGGGCCGAATATCGCGGTTCCCAGCCTGATCATGTTGGACCCCTCTTCCACCGCCACCTCGAAATCGTTCGTCATGCCCATCGAGAGGTACGACATCCGGACCCGGGGGAAGCCGGCGGAGGCGGCCTCCTCGAATATCCTCCTCAGCGCGCGGAAACAACTCCGCGTGTCCTCTGCCGGCACGAGCGGCGCTATGGTCATCAGCCCCTCCACGCTGAGATGCTCGAAAGCGGAGACCTCCTTGAGAAACGCCAGGGTCTCCCCCGGCGACACGCCCGACTTGGTCGCTTCGCCCGAGACATTCACCTGGACCAGTACGCGCGCCGGTCTGCCCGACGCCCCCGCTATGCGGTCGAGTTCGGACGCCAGGGAGAGCCTGTCCAGCGAGTGTATGAGTTCGAAGATCTTGAGCGCATGACCCACCTTGTTCGACTGCAGCCGGCCGACCATGTGCCATCGGACCGTCTCCTGGATCGCGCCGAACTTCGCTCGGGCTTCCTGGACCCTGTTCTCTCCGATGTCCGTGACCCCGAGGCGGATCGCTTCTTCGATCAGGTGAACCGGCACCGTCTTCGTAACAGCCACCAGCGTGATCTCGCTCGGATCCCTCCCGGACCTCCTCGCCGCGCGGTCCACTCTCAGTCGCACCGAATCGAGATTGGCGCGGATGTCGGGGCCGTCGTTCATTTCACTCGCCTGCCCTCCTTGGCCAACCACGGATTCGTTATTACCTCCGTTCCGGGCGACAGTCCTTCAACGATGGCGCCGTCGTCGTCCTGGGCCCTCACCTGCACGGGCTTGAACTGCGCCATCGTCTTGTAGATCGCGTAGACGCCCGTCTTACCGTCCACCTTCACCACGGCGGATCTCGGCACGAGCACCCCCTGCGTGGAACTGGTTATCACCGTCGCCCTGGTTTTCCTCACGGAGAGGAGCTCGCTCGGCAGGTTGTCCGCCTCGAGGATCATGATCGCGTAACCGCCCGGAGGCCCGGTATCCAGCCTGGCAACGCGTGCCGGTATCTGCCGCTCTCCGGTCTCCGGAAGCCGCACCCTGACGGAAGAGCCGCCGAGCTGGGGCACGCGGTTGGAGGGAAGTCCGACCGCCAGGTACCATTCGTCAGCCTCGACTACTCTACAGACCGGTTCCCCCGCCCGCGCCTCCGCACCGTCCACGGATGTCCTGATTGTCGGCTCGGCCGTGAATATGGTCCTGGCCCCGATGTCCTTCAACCGCTCCGGCGAGAACTCCTTTTCGCAGCCGTCCAAGCGGAAGCTCACTATGCCCGGCACCCTGCATTCCACCAGTGTGACGGACTTGCGGAGCAACTCCTCGAGGCCTTGCCTCTGGACCAGCAGTTCGCGCCTGGATGCGTCGAGCGCTTCTATTCCCCTTGCGGCCTCCGCCCGCCCGTCCAGGGCCTCCGACAGTTCGTCCTCGGCCGCGGCCACCGCGTCCGGGTCATCGAAAGAATACGCCTCCCGAATCGAGCTGACCAAGCCGGTTATCGTGCTGTTCCACCCGCGGATCCGTTCCCTGAGCGACTCGTACTCGGCCGCATTGCGCCTATCGAATTCCTCGATCTTCCGGTCAATCTCGGCGAGTCGTTCCTCGGCCGCCTTTCGGGACTGCGGGTTGGCTATCTCCACGACCGCCGTACCGGCCCTCACCCGTTCCCCCTCCCCGACCAGGGGCCGGAGGATTCCGGAAATGCCGGCCACGTAGACTGATTCCTTCCTCACCACTGCGGCCTCGGCGTCGAAGGACTCCTCTATGGTGCCGAATTGGGCCGGCCGTGACCTGATGAGAAACGGCAATACGACCCCCCGCGCCCACGTGAGGCCGCCCAACAAGGCGAACGTCCCGGCGCCGAGTATCATCAGCAGGGCGACCGGTTCCCTGCTCCTTCGCCGTACCCTCCTGGCGGTGATCCTCCGCCTCGCCACGGCTCAACACCTCGAGCCCAGATAGCATGCCCGTCAGCCTTGTCCGGCGACCCCGCGGGGATCCGGCTCAAGGGCGAAAACCGCTTCCATTCTACCACTCCTCGGCCCGTCCCTCCGATACGAGAAGAACAAGTCCGGGCTACAGGCGGTGCACAGGTCCCAGCAAACCACGTTCCGCGGCTCCAGTCCCGCATCCATGAGGAGGCGCCTGTTCGCCTCCCACATGTTGAACTTCCATCTGCGCCCCGAAGCTCGCAGGGGCATCTCCTCCAACACGTCGAGCGCCCACGGCAGGTGATCTCGTGCGGCCCGTTGGACGTCCTCGCCCACTTCGTAGCAGCACGGACCCGCCGACGGGCCAATCACCGCCAGCAAGTCCGAGGCCCGGACGCCGTATTCCGACGAGAGTCTCTCCACGACCCGTCGCGCTATTCCCCGGATGGTCCCGCGCCATCCGGCGTGCGCCAGCCCGCCGGACCGCGTCACCGGGTCCAGGAAGAATATCGGCACGCAGTCGGCGTGTCCCGTCACGAGCGGCAGCCCGGGTTCGCGCGTGACCAGGGCGTCCGCCCCGCGCACCACACATCCCGCGTGGCCCGCGTCAACGGCTGCCACCACATCCGAGTGGACCTGTTGCGCCCGCACGGCCCGCCGCGCATCCAGTCCCGTCGCCGCCCAGAACAGGGCCTTATTTTCGGCCACGCAGGCGGGGTCGTCGCCCACCGAGTTACCCAGGTTGAGAGACTCGAAGGGCCCGCGGCTGACACCCCCGAGCCTCGAGCTGAAAGCCGCGAATGCCCCCCTGCCGGCAAATTCCTTTACCACGAGAATCTTTGCGCCCGCGGCAGACCAATCCTTTCTCTTTCCCGCGTCCATAGAATTCGGAGGACTACCCTCATTCCCTGCAAAAACGCCGTCGCCCGGCACAAACGCCGGGCGACAGCGTTT
>JANLGA010000047.1:13133-14579 GCA_024653225.1 Bacillota bacterium
CGCTTTACTACCTGGTTCTCGATCTCAGGTCGAGGGTGGCCGCGAGCTCGACGAGTATGACATCCGGGCCGATCCTCTTTATTCTCTCCCAGGGAATCACGTAGTCGTCGCCCCTACCGAGTATACCCAGGAGTTTCGCCGGTCCGGGCACGACGACCGCGGTGATTTTGCCCGACTCGATGTCTATCTCGATGTCGGACACGGATCCCAACCGCCTGCCGTCTAGTATGTTCACTACGTCCCGCGCACCGAGGTCGGAGGTACGCATCAAGGCCGACACCCCCCGTGTCCCTCCGGGCTATTATATTCGCGGGCCCCGCAGCGGACTACCGGCGCCGGGCCGACGGCGGTTCACCATCAGCCGGTCCCCGGTGTCGTCCGAACGCCGGCGAAGACCCGGCGGGCCTGTGCCGCGCGGTCCCTCAGCCATTCGGCGAGAAAGAACCTGACGGTCTTCCCGCCCTCACCCTCCGGCCGGCTCCCCGCGCCCGTGATATCCACGAAGCACAGCGGCGGAAACATCACGCACCACCAGTTTCCGCCGCGGCCTTCGCCGAGCACCAGCTTGAGAGCCCGGTACTCCCCGGCGGGCAGCGCCACCTGGCCGTACACCCTGGGCGGAAACGGGAATCTGCCCAGCACCGCCTTTGCACCGTACTTCTTGCCCGATTGCCTGACAACTTCCGCGGCGCGCCGCTCGATGAGTGGGAGGTTATCCCTGATGAACTGCTCGGCCTCCTCCGCGCTCGACAGTCGCCTGAGACCCTCGGAAAGCTCATCCGCGATCGCATCCCTGACGGCGAGTTTGACCTTCTGGTCGTCCGCGCCGTCGCTGTTCGCGACTATGTGCAGCCTCACCAGGTTGGACGTCGAGTAAGCCATGCGCGCGCGGTGGTCCTGCGCGTAGGAAGCCGCCAGCGCGCCCGCGACGATGGACGCGGCGACCACGACGGCCACGGCGTACCGCCGGCTTCCGAGCCCGGCGGGCAGAATCCGCGGTATTCGATTTGTCGCGAAAACCCGTCCGCGCACCGTGGTCACCCCCTTACATATGGCTCCTCATCCGCTGCAGGGCCGCTTTCTCCAGCCTCGACACCTGGGCCTGGGAAATGCCGATCTCCTCGGCAACCTCCATCTGGGTCTTACCCTCGTAGAATCTCAGCGTCAGGATCAACCTCTCGCGCTCGGTGAGTTTCGACATGGCCTCCCTTATCGAAATCCCCTCCAACCAACTTGAGTCCTGGTTCTTCTCGTCGCTGATCTGGTCCATCACGTAAATCGGGTCCCCGCCGTCGTGATAGATCGGCTCAAACAATGAGATCGGCTCCTGTATGGCATCAAGGGCGTAGACGACTTCTTCCGCCGGGATCTTGAGCTCGTTCGCGATCTCGTCTATCGAGGGCTCGCGCGAGTACTTGTTCACCAGCACGTCCCTCGTCTGGAGCG
>JANLGA010000048.1 GCA_024653225.1 Bacillota bacterium
TCCTTTCCATCCTGCTGGTCGGCATGCTCGGTGTCGTCATGGAAAGGATGATATACCGCCCGCTCAGGGACGGGCCGTTGACCAACCCGATGGTGGCCTTCGTGGGATCGTCCATAATAATCCAGCAGCTGGCGCTGATGCGGTGGGGTGCGGAGGGACGGACATTCCCCAGCCCGTTCGGAGAGGAAGCCTTCGTGTTGGCCGGATTGAGGTTTGTGCCGCAGTACGTCGTGACTTTCGTAGTGTGCGGAGTCCTCATGATCGTGCTCGACCTCCTGCTCAATCACACCAAGATGGGGATAGCGCTCAGGGCGGTCTCGCAGGACCGCGAGACCGCCAGGTTGATGGGGATAGACCTGGGACGGATGCACGGGTTCACGCTGGGGCTCACGGCCGCGCTGGGAGCGGCGACGGGCTCCCTTTACGGCCCGATGTCAATAGTGATCTTCAACATGGGCATGCTCATCTTCCTCAAGGGATTCATCTCGGCGGCCTTCGGCGGCCTGGGCAACGTTAGGGCCACCATCCTCGGCGGCCTGTGCTTTGGGGTCATCGAGCAGTTGTCCGCGGCGTTCGTGTCGTCGCTGTACCGGGATTGCATTTCCTTCGGGTTGATGGTCCTGATAATCACCTTCAGGCCGGCCGGCCTGTTCGGAAGGAGACTCGTGGCGAAGGTATGAGTACGAGGATGGCAATGATGCAGTCCGCCGCAAGAAAGCAGCCTAGGCAGCGCCTGCTCGTGGCAGCCATGGCGGCGATAGCGATAATCCTGCCTTTCGCCGCCCCCAATGCGTACTGGCTGCACGTGGTGATCCTGGGGCTCATCCACACGCTCCCCGTCCTCGGATTGACCCTATTCATGGGGTACGCGGGGCAACTGTCAGTCGGTCACGAAGCGCTGTACGCGATCGGCGCGTACACCTCGGGGATCCTGCTGAGGCGGGGTTTTCCGTTCATCGTGGCGTTCGCCGGGTCGGCGATCCTGCCGTACTTCGCGGCGAAGGCGCTCGGCCTCGCGGTCCTGAGGTACGTTAAGGGGATATACCTGGCGCCGGCGACCCTGGGGGTGTCGTGGTTTCTCAACGCACTGCTGACTAACCTCGTGAAGCTCACCGGCGGGCCGTCCGGGCTCACCGGGATACCGCGCCCCGCCTGGTTCAGGCACGAGACCCAATACTATTTCCTCTGCCTCGCGGTGGTCCTCGCCGTTTACTGGGCAATGTCGAGGCTGATTGACTCCCGTGCGGGCATCGCGTTCAGGTCAATAGCCGGCAACGATATCGCCGCGGAATGCCTCGGGATAGACGTGTACCGGTACAAGGTATTCGCCCTCGCGCTGAGCGGCCTCTGCTGCGGCCTCGGCGGCGCCCTGTACGCCAGCTACGCGAATTACATCTGCCCTGCGGACTTCTCCCGCGAGATGGCCGTTCGGCTGCTGTGCATGTGCATCGTGGGCGGACTGGGCAACATGAACGGGGCGTGGATGGGGGCGCTCATCCTCAACATTGTCCCCGAGCTCCTGAGGGCGTCCAACAGGCTGCAGCTCGTCCTGTACGGGGCGCTCCTGATTTCCGTGCTCATGTACTGGCCGAAGGGCTTGGGCGGTCTGCTCGACCTTCTCCTGCAGAGGGGCCGTGGGGCTACGACGGGCGCCGCGGACAAATATGGGGGTCCGGCGGCGGAGGAGGCACGAACGGCATGAGCGAACGTGGAGCAACCCTAAAGCTGGATGGGGTGACGCTGGACTTCGGAGGCCTGCGCGCCGTGGACAACGTCACGACCACCATATCCGGCGGTGAACTGGTCGGCTTGATCGGCCCGAACGGCGCGGGGAAGACATCGCTGTACAATGCGCTGACCGGGATTTATCCGCCCACGGCCGGCAAGGTCGTGTTCGACGGCGTGGACATCACGGGGATGCCTCCGCACAAGATAGCAGCCCACGGGTTGGTCAGGAGCTTTCAACTGGTTTCCGTATTCCCCGACATGACCTGCCTCGAGAACGTGCTGGCCGGGTTCCACTCGAAGACCCGGTCGGGGACATTCGACGCCCTGTTCCGAACGGAGACCTTCAAGAGAGAAAGGAAGGACTGCCTCGAGGCGGCACGCCTCATCCTGAAGAAGGTCGGCCTCGAAAGGAAGGCGTCCGTGAAAGCCGGGAACCTCTCGTACGGGGAGCGCAAGAGGCTCGACATCGGCAGGGCGGTCGCCGCGGCGCCGAAGATGCTGCTCCTCGATGAACCCGCGGCCGGCCTGAACCCGGTAGAGAGAAGGGAGCTCGCCGACCTGATCCTCACGCTACACCGCGACGGTTACACGATGGTCGTGATAGAGCACGACATGAAGCTCATAATGGGCCTGGTCGAGCGCGTCCTCGTGCTCGACAGGGGCAGGCTCATTGCCGACGGCACCCCTCAACAGGTGCAAAATGACGAGAAGGTGATCACGGCCTACATCGGGAGGAGACCTGGACATGCTGGTAATTGAAGCGCTGACGGGCGGGTACGAGAGCAGCGAGGTCTTCAGGAACGTGAACCTCGAAGTCCCCGACGGGGCTTTCGTCTCCCTCATCGGCCCGAACGGGGCGGGAAAAACCACGCTCCTCAAGACCATCGTCGGCTTGCTGAGGTCGCGCAGGGGCCGCGTGGTGTTCGACGGAGCCGACATCACCAACCTTCCCCCGGAGCAGGTGATCGTGAGGGGCCTGACCCTCGTACCGGAGGGAAGGAAGATATTCTACGACCTCACCGTCCGGGAGAACATCCTGGTAGGAGCGTACCTCCGCAAGGATACCGCCGGGATCAAGCAAGACCTCGAGCGCATGACGTCCCTATTCCCCGTCCTCGGCCAGCGCCTCGCCCAGCTCGGAGGCACACTGAGCGGCGGCGAACAGGGCATGCTCGCGCTGGCCAGGGCGCTCATGAGCAGACCCAAGATGCTGATGCTGGACGAGCCTTCGCTGGGGCTGGGGCCCATCATAGTGGACCAGGTCATGAACACCCTGAAAGAGATAAACCAGCGCGGCACCACCATTTTCCTGGTGGAACAGAACGCAGAGATCGCGCTGCAAGCGTCCGACAGGGTGTACGTGCTGGACGCGGGCGAAGTGGCGGCTTCCGGGACGCCTGACGAGCTGCTCGGGAACGCCGCACTGAGGTCCGCCTATCTCGGCACCGGCCTCTCGAACGGATCGAACAACTGACCGGGGGTGGTGATGGGCAGGGGTTAGTCTTCGCAGGTGCCCCGATCCCAAGATCGGGGGTGAGCAGAATCTGAACAGGATGTCGAACGAGATCCAAACAGACCAAACAGAATTGAAGGAGGGGACGCACTTGCACGGTACGAGCAGGCGAGTTGTCGTTGCATTTGCGGCGGTCGCGGTCATGGTATCAATGGTCGGTTGCGGCGGCTCGCAAACCGCGGAGAAATCCAAGCCCCCGATCAAGATAGGTGTGACAGCTCCGATGACCGGAACCGGCGCGGACTGGGGATTCTACCTGACTACGAGCGCCAGGCTCGCGGCCGACGAGATAAACCAGAAAGGCGGCATTGACGGGCGCAGGCTGGAGCTATTCGTGGAAGACGACCAGTCTCAGCCCACGGTCCACGTCTCGGCGATCAAGAAACTGATCCACGAGACCAAAGTGGATGTGATCTTGGGGTCCGGAGTAAGCCTCTGTGTACTTGCGGGCATCCCCGTAGTCGAACAGTACGAGGTACCCCTGCTGGTCACGGTGGCATCCGCGCCCAAAATAAGCCAGCAGGGCGCGAAGTGGATGATGGCACAACTCCCGGTCACCGAGGACTATTGCTTGCCGATGACGGCGGCATACGGTGTGAGGAACCGCGGCCTCAAGAAGGTGGGGATAATTTACGAGAACTCCGACTGGGGCAAGGCGCCCGCGGAGGCCGCCAAGAAGCGAATTGAGGAGCTCGGCGGCACAGTCACGGCATTCGAAGCGTTCAACCCGACCGACACCGATTTCTCCGCCCAACTAACGAAGATCAAGTCCACCAACCCCGATATGCTACTGACGATGTCCGTTCCGAAGCATACCGCCATCATCGTGCGCCAGGCGAGGCAGGCGGGCCTCGAGGTTCCGGTATACATGAACCAGGCGAATTCCAGCATGATCTTCCTGGAGACGGCCGGCCAGTACGCCGAGGGCTGCATGAGCACCGTCTACTGGTCGCCTTTCGCCACGGACGACGCCTCGAAGAAGTTCGTGGAGGCCTACAAGACCTACACGGGCAAGAATGCGGTGCAGGCTTGTGCCTCGACGTACGACGGCATGTACCTCCTCGCCGAGGCATTCAAGAAGGTCGGCACCGACAAGGCCAAGATCCGGGATTACGTGCGAAACGTGGGCTCCTTCAAGGGCGTGTGCGGGACCTACAACATAGACCCGAAGGACGGTCACAACCTCATGGATCTGACCGTGACGCGCGTGGAGAACGGCGTCTGGAAGGACGTGGAGCGGACCTCCTGGTAACGGGAATCGGCCGGCGCACCGCACGGTCGTCCGCGCTCCGCCGGACGACCGGCGGGGCGTCCCGTGAGACTACGCACTGGAGGAATGGGCAAGGTGAACTTCGCAGTCAGCAAGGCGGGCTCAGTGAAAGCCGGGGTCGTTCCCGGCGACGGCGGACCCACCAATAAGACCCGCATCGTATGTGCGGAGGAAGGCATCCCGACGAACACCCTTTTCGCCGGCATACTGGAGCTTCCGCCCGGGGTACATGGGGCCGTCCACAACCATCACATGGAGGAAGTGTACTACATCCTGTCGGGCAGCGGATGGGTCGAGTGCGAAGGGGAGCGTAAGGAAATCGCGCAGGGAGACACGGTCTGGCTCTCGCCGGACGTCAAGCACAGGGCTATGAACCGCAGCTCCTCCGAGCCCCTGAAGCTGCTGTACGTCTGCGGGGTCAATTACGACTCCCTGAAGACCTGACGGGGTCGGGGCGACGACCGGCGCACGGGGACGGGCGCCGCCTCATGCCGGCCGCCGCTTCGTTATAGGGGTAGAGGGGAAGCGCGCCCTTCGCGCTTCCCCGGCTCCCAGTGGAAAGGGGGCCGCGTCCAATGGATGGCGGCAAGACAGCGGAGCTGTGCGAGTATCTCGTGCGCAGCGACCTTTGCTCCGTTCCCGGTGAAGTGATCCTGAAGGCGAAATGGTGCGCGTTGGACAGCCTCGCGAACTCCATTGCCGGCGGCTTCCTGCGGCCTTCCAGGATCATCGAGGACCTGGTGCGCCGATGGGCCGGGGCAGGAGAGGCCACCATCCTGTCCGCCGGCTTCCGGGCGCCCCTGCCCCACGCGGTGTATGCGAACTCCTACAACGCCAACGCCCTCGATTTCGACGATACCCATGACGCCCAGGGACACCCCGGCGCGATGATAATACCGGCCGCCTTCTCGGTTTCCGAGTTCATGAGCCGCAGCGGCGAGCAGTTCCTCTCGGCCGTGATCCACGCGTACGAGGTATCGCTCAGGATTGCCCGCTCATTGAAGGCCACTCCGGAGCGGTATAAGAGGGTCATGGGGCAGGCCAGCTACCTGGTGTTCGGCACCGCATCCGTCGCGTCCAAGCTGCTCGGCCTGGACGAGCAGGGGACCATCAATGCCTTCGGCATCGCCGGCGCATCCGCGCCGGTGCCGTTCGTGAGAAAGTTCGGCCTCAGCCCGGAGGACAGGCCGGTCGCATGGGTGAAGAACAACTTCGGTTGGGCCTCTATGGCGGGCGTAACGGCGGCCCTGCTCGCGGCGGAGGGCTTCGTCGGCAACAAGTCCATCCTGGACGGGGAATGCGGGTTCTGGGTCATGGCCGGGTCGGACAGGTGCGACTTCGCGAAGATGACCGAAGGCCTCGGCAGCGAGTATCTCCTGCTCGACACCGCCTTCAAACCGTACGCGAGCTGCCGATGGACCCACGCGGCGCTGGACGCCGTCGAACGGATAATATCGAGGTCCGGGGGGCCCGGCGCCCTGAGCCCGAGCGACGTGGATTCCATCCGCGTCGTCGGTTTCTACGAGTCCGGCCGCAGTCTGAGCTCGCCCGAACCGGAGAACATCATAGACGCGCAGTTCAGCCTGCCTTATCTCCTCGCCCTCTCCGTCGCCGGCAAGTCCCCGAGGCACGGGCTGCGCGAATCCGATCTGGAGGACGCCGCCGTGCGCGGGCTCGCGCGAAGGGTATCCATCGAGATAGATGACGAGTACTCGAAGATGTTCTTCGACGACCATCTCACTCCGTACACCGTCACCATCCTGATGAAGGACGGCCGCGCCCTCACGGAGACAGTCTACTCCGCGAGCGGGGGCCGGGAGTCACCGCTCGGCGAGCGCGATCTTCAAGAGAAGTTCATGAGGCTGGTCGCGCCCGTCGTGGGAGACCGCCGAGCGGAATCAATGATATCCTCGATGTTGAACCTCGAGAGGGTCCCGGACATGCGGCAACTCATCCGGGGCTGGTTCGCTCCGTGACTTCGTCCGCGACCGCGGCGACAGACCGGGGTGCTAGTGCAGGTTCGGACGCCAGCAGTGCGCGACGTAGTTCCTCCAGACCCGCTCAATGCGCTCCGGGGGCCATTCGGGATCCCAACCGAGTCCGAGGTCCTCACCTATCAGGACGACCCAAGTATCCGTCCTCATGGGCTTGCCCTGGAGTATAGTGATGGCGTTGCAGATCCTCTCCGGCGAGCGGCAATCCGAGCACTCCCCGTTCAGTGCGCACGGGGTTCTGAAGCCGCGGTTGGCGGCGTGCCGAGGGCATATCACCTTCTTCAATCGCGCGAAAGCCGCCTCCAAGTCTCGCACTATCTTGTTCCGCCCGATCGCGAGAATCACCCTCGGTGCCCCGAATACCATGCCCGCAACCCGGTTTCCGGCTCCATCCACGCTCACGATGCATCCGCACTCGGTCACCGCGTTGGCCCCCGTGAGGAACACGTCGCGGCGGAGGCTCTCCCTGAGAAGCAGCTCCAGGTCGGCCGGGTTCCCCTTGCTCGGCAGCATCTTCTTGTCAAAGGGGTTGACCACCGGGTGGCCGCGCGATTCCAACGCCGCTATCGCGCCCAACTGCTGCAGGGTGGTCGAGTCGCCGATGCCGACGGCGGCTCCCGGGGGGACGAGCTCGACGATCCTCGCCACGGCGAGATCCCCCGTATCAACGTAATCCGCATGAAAGCCGCGCCGCCGAAGCGCCTCAACGGTTCTCTCGATGACGCCGTTCTCCGGAGTTGACATCCCTCTACTCCTCACCCCTCGCTCCGCGATTCGGCCCGGATTCGCGACGCTTCCTCGATCGTGGTCGTCATCCTGAGCACGTGCCTGCAGCGATCCTGTCCGCCGGGGATGCTGGATTCCCTGGAGAAGACCAGCCGCTCATCGAATCCCTCGGCTATGGCGAAGTCCACGGCGCAGTATCCCAGGACCTCCGGCCCGGCACCCAGTTCCCCCCACTCCGCGGCCATGGGACAATAGGTTATCTCGGAGATCTGGCCGTCTTGCGTCGCCCATCGCCTGCTTTCCCACGCTTCCCCGAGCGGAAGGTCGTAGAATTCCCTGAACGCCTTCACAGTCGGCTCGACGCCCGCCGCGTCAACCCTCTTCCTGATGCGGCCTCCCCTGTAGAGACCGAAACGACGTATCCCCCGGGCCAGAGCCCTTCGGCCCTCCTCACCGAACGCCGCGACCACTTCCTCAGCGAGGAAGAAGTACATCGCGGCCATCGCCCGCGCCATGCGGTCCACGCCGCTCGCCATCGCCCACACCTCCACCACCGCGCCCCGCCGGTGCCCCGACCGAGACCGGGCGATCGCCCGGTCGCTTCACGCCTCCGGCCACGGGGGGACGATTCCCTCGTCCATCAGCAGCCGCATCATGTTCCGCGAATCCGCTATCACCGCTTTCGCCCTTCGAAGCAGTTCCTCGTGCGTCAGGTTCACCCTAGCCACACCCTGCTCGACCGCCTTCCGCCCGACCGCGGCCGCCTCGAGGGGATAGACCTCCCATTCCTCCATGGTCGGAAGTACGTACTCTTCTCGCAACGCCCCCTTCGACTCAACGAACCCCGCAAGGGTCTCCGCCGCCGCGACGCACATTTCGTCCGTGATAGTCACGGCCCTGGTATCCAGCACCCCTCTGAATATGCCCGGGAAACCGAGGGAGTTGTTGACCTGGTTCGGAAAATCCGACCTTCCCGTGGCCACCACCCTCGCGCCCGCCTCCTTGGCTTCCCACGGCCATATCTCGGGGACCGGGTTCGCGCACGCGAACACGATCGGATCGTGAGCCATGAACCGGACCCATTCCTTCTTGATCACCCCGGGTCCCGGTTGCGCCAGCGCGACCACGGCGTCCGCTCCCTTCATGGCCTCCGCGATTCCGCCCTTCACCCGATCGCCGTTGGTCCGGAGGCACATCTCCCACTTCTCCTTGAACTTCTCTCTGCTCTTCTCTATATCGTCCCTGTCCTGGTGAAGCGTCCCCTTGCTGTCGGTCATGACGATGTTCCCCGGCCGCACCCCCGCCGCCATCAGCATCCTGGCCACGCAGATGTTCGCCGCGCCAGCACCTATCAGCGCGATTCTCATGTCCGCCAGCTTCTTGTCAACTATCTTCGCCGCGTTTATCATCCCGGCGAGAGTGACCGCCGCCGTCCCCTGCTGATCGTCGTGCCATACGGGGATGGTCATCTCGGAGCGCAGCCTCTCCAGGACGTAGAAGCATTTCGGCTGCTCGATGTCTTCGAGGTTCACCCCGCCGAACGAGGGCTGAAGGTATTTCACCGTCTTGATGAACTCGTCGGGGTCCGCGGTATCCAGGCAAATGGGGATGGCGTCCACGCCCCCGAGGAACTTGAATATCAGCGCCTTCCCCTCCATGACGGGCATCCCCGCCTCGGGCCCGATGTTGCCCAGCCCGAGGACCCTTGTCCCGTCCGTCACGACGGCCACCGTATTCCACTTGCACGTCAGGTCGTACACGAGGTCCCTGTTCGCATGTATCGCCCTGCAGGCGGCCGCCACCCCGGGCGTGTACCACACCGCGAAATCATTCACGCTCCTGACGGCGCAGCGCGGCGCCGTCTGGATTTTCCCCCTGTAGAAAGGATGCAGCCTCATCGCTTCCTCCGAGGGCTTCTCGGCCTTCTTCAGCAGTTCCCCTTCGCTCATCGAGACAGTCACCCTCCTAATCGCCCACTTGCGGCAGCGTGCCTCCGGCATACGGCATGACCGCTATCCTCGCCCCTGGTCCCACCGTCCGCAGCGCGTCCTCCACTGCGTCCTCGACGGACGAGTGGGGTTCCATCCAGGCGCGCCTCACCACTTCCCGTGGCAGTTCGGAGACGAGCAGGACGCGCGCCTTCCTCGCCGCCTTGGCGAGCGCGGCCGCCTTGTGGCCTCCCAACTCGAAATCAGATTCGATCCTGGTCATTACTTCGTCGGTCGAGGTCGCCTCCCTCAACCATCTCTCGAACGTGTCTTCCCCGAGTCCCTCGGCGCACGAGGCGACGAGGACCACCACGCCCCCCGGCTTGACCGCGAGCGAGGCGTTGTCCAGGGCCTTTTGGGCTTGGTAAAGGGTGGTGTCCTTGGGCCGGCCACCCGCGGAGGCGATCACTACATCGGCGGCCTCCGGCAACACGACCTTGTACACCGAATCGGCCAGCCTGCAACCCTCCCGGTGCGCGGACACGGGATCGCCGGCGACCGCATGCACCACCCGCTTCGACTCGTCCAAGACCACGTTTACTATGAAATCCACTCCGACCAGCGAGGCGGCCTCATCTATGTCCTCCCTCACGGGATTACCTACCACGCGGCCCGCGACCGCCCCCGGTTCGAGCATGCGGCCGTGGTTCGACCTGATCGAAGCCCTCGAGCACACGCCCGGCATTATCGCCTTTCCACCGCCGCTGTAGCCGGCGAAGTAGTGAGGCTCGATGTTGCCGAGGCATATCCTGAAATCCGCCTCCGCGACCGGTCGGAAAACCTCCACCGGGGTGCCCCGGCGCGTGACACCGACGTTCACCACGTCCATCGGATCGGAATCCACGCACCTGAGCCGGTCGAACATCGGGCGCCCCACCAACACCCGCCTCTCCTCCGGCGTTTGCCCGCGGTGGATCCCGCGCCCGAACACTACCAGGATCCGTCCGTCGGGCACACCGGCGCGGTTCAGTTCTTCGACGACTTCCGGAAGCATGAGGTGCGTGGGACACGGCCTGGTGATGTCACTCGTGACTATGGCGACCCGCGAGTTCGGGCGCACGATGTCGCCGAGTCCGCCCCCGCCGATGGGGTGTGACATCGCCCGCCTGATGACGCCGCGCGGGCTGTCCGCCGCCCGTGTACGGCGCGGCAGGAGCACGGAAACTCGCGCCCAGTCATCGAGCGGCAGCGACATCACTGTATCGCCGTAAGGCAACTGGATTTCCAACCCCGCAGCCCCCACTCTTGAGGATACGGTCCCCAATGGGACCCGTTCGCCGACCATCAGCCGCCGTCGTTCGGCGGGTAGACGCAGACCTCTTCGCCCGGGCGGGGACGGTAGTCCATACCCACGGCCGTGTCCCCGACGACCGCGATGCACGCCTGACCCCGCGGCAACCCCGCCGAAGCCAGGATCTCGCGAACCGTCGAGCCGTCGGCCTCGACCTCGACTACCCGCCTCTTGAGTCTCTCATACACGTGGAGCCCATTCAGGAGCCTCACGCGCACTTTCACCCGGCTCACCCCTCGGACGATTCATCCGCGCAAGCGGGCCCCGACCCATTCGATTCCCAGGCACTTCAGCCGCGCGTCCGTCGGACACCCGGTCTCGGGGTCCCAATGCCTCATTTCGTAGTACGTCCGTACCGCCGCGTCCATCTCCCCCGGATCGATCCCCGGTCGCCCGGTTCCGTCTTGCCCGCTGCCCTCCGCCAGCCTCGCGGGAAGACGATCCCTCTCCGGCCCGTGGCCTTCCCTCACGTTGAACGCCCTCGCCATGCATGCCGCCCTGTCCGCCGCGTTCATGCCCTCCCACAGGCTGAAGTCCCAGCCTGTGGCCGCCCTCACACCGTCCACGACCATCGGGACGGGCATCAGCCCCCTGGGAACGACGCAGAAGAAGCACGCGCCCAGGCACTTGAGGAAATCCCACCACATCTGCAGGCGTAGGTAGAGCCTCACCTTCCGGTGGTCGAGCGCCATGGCCGGGACGGGTTCCAATATCCCCAACGGCTTGCACGTGAGCATCCCGTAGGCCCCCGCCTCGGTGAATGCGGGGTCGTGCCCGGCCGTCATGTGGTCCGCACCGTGGTCGGCCGTGGCGTACCCGATCCCGACGCCCGTCTTTCCCCTCGGGTCGTGCATCGGCAGCTCCTGCCCCTTCACGTGCATCGCGAACCGCTCGCTGCCCCGTCCGATCTCGCGGGATGCCCTCATCGAGCCCTCCGCCAGCAATTCCCCGATGCCGCGCCGTTCGCAGATCATCTCGAGCAGGGGAAGCACGCAGGCCGGATTCCCGAATCGGGCGTCGAGGCGCCGGAGGTCGTCGTCGTCAACCAGCCCGCGCTCGCGGCACTCCAGAATGAAGGCCAGGGTCATGCCGGCCGAAATGGTATCCATGCCCGCCTGGTTGCAATAAACGTTGGCCCTGACTATCGTGGTCAAGTCGTCAATGCACAGGTTCGATCCGAAAGCGGCTATCGTCTCATACTCGGGCCCCGCGGCGAATCCCTCCACGTCGGTCGGTATCGAGCCGTCCCCGATCTTGAATGTCCGCTTGCATCGTATGGGGCAACCCCGGCAGCCCCTCGCCTTCATCTCGTGCGGGCCCCAGCCCCGCCCCAGTTGGGCGATCGTGCTCCAACCGTCGAACTGGCCGAATCGGAAATTCCTGGTGGGAAGTATCGCCGCCGCCTGCAGGGAGCCGATGATGCCCGCCGTTCCGGAATCGCGCAGCCCCGCACTCGGCACGTTGTCCTTGAAATTCGTCGCGAACCACGACGCTATCTCGTTCAACGCTGAGGCGTTCGCCGTCTCGACTTTCCTCGAACCCGACACGGCGATCGCCTTGAGCTTCTTCGCCCCCATCACCGCTCCGAGGCCCCCGCGACCCGCCGCGTTCCTGTCGCCCTGCATGATGCAGGCGAATCTCACCAGCCTCTCGCCCGCCGGTCCGATGCTCATAACGGCGGGCCTGCGGGCAAACTCCCCCGCCAGTCGCACCTCCGTTTCGCTGGTCGAACACCCCCAGAGTTCCCCCGCGCTCCTCACCTGCGCCTCATCGTCGGCTATGGCGAGGTAAACCGGCTCTTCACTGCATCCCTGCACGACCAGTGCATCGTAGCCGGCCCTCTTGAGCTCTATGCCCCATGACCCGCCGACCTCGCTCTCGCCGTACCCGTCGGTGAGCGGGGATTTCGCTCCTACCACGACCCGGGAAAACCCGGGGGCCGCCGTCCCCGCCATCACCCCGGTGGCGAATACCAGGGCGTTCTCAGGCCCGAAGGCGTCGGCCCGCGGGGGCACCTCGTTGAGCAGGTAATATCCGACAAGCCCCTTGCCCCCGAGATATGTCCTGTAGAAGCAGTCGTCGCGTTCCTCGACCCGCGCCGTCCTCTCGCCCAGGTCAACGCGAAGGATCCTCCCCCTGTATCCGAGGCCCATGGCTCCCCTCCCCTTCGTCAGATGCTCCAGCCCCCATCCACTACGATGGTCTGTCCTGTCAGGTAGTCGGACGCCTCCGAAGCCAGGAACACTGTCACCCCGACGAGGTCCTCCGGGGTCCCGAGCCTTCCCATGGGAATGTTCGCCACCACTCCCGGCTTCACTTGCCCGGCGTTCTCGGGGGTCTGGATGTACCCGGGGGCCACAGCATTCACTCGGATGCCATACTCCGCCCACTCGAGGGCGAGGGCGCGGGTCAGCTGGGATACGGCGGCCTTGCTGGCGCAGTACGGGGCTCGCTCCCTCGCGGCCATGTCTGCGAACACCGAGGATATGTTCACGATCTTCCCTTTGCGGCGATCCATCATCCTCCGCGCGACCGCCCGCGACATCAGGAAGACCCCCTTGAGGTTGATGCCCATGAGCCAATCCCATTCGCGGGCCGTCACTTCGACGGCCGGTTTGTTGACTCTCACTGCCGCGTTGTTGATGAGCGCGTCCACCCCGCCCTCCGCCTCCCACGCGGAGCCCACGACCCACTCCACCGCGGCCTCGTCCGATACGTCTGCGGCGTAGCCCCGGACCGCGAGCCCCTCCGCCGCCATCCTGCCGACCGCCGCGTCAACCCTGTCCCTTCGACGGCCCGTGATGACTACTCGGGCCCCCGCCAGGGCCAGCGCCCTCGCCAGTCCGTATCCGATGCCCTGGGTGCCGCCCGTCAGGAGAATGCTCTTGCCCGAAACGTCGAAAATGGTAGTCGCGCCCGGCGACACTGTCAACTCCCTCCCGGCCCCGGTGTCCCCACGGGGCTACGCGCACAGGGCGGCGGCCGCCAGGGCGTAAATCTTCGCCGCGTCCACGAGCTCGGAAACGTACGCGTACTCGTTGCAGCGGTGGATGTCCTTGAGGGAGCCCGGCCCGAACATGAGGCCCGGGACCCCGGTCTTCTGGAAGTGCCACATGTCGCCCGCCGAGATGAATCCCGTCATGGCGGGTCGCCGCCCGAGGACCTCCTCCCCGTATGCGAGCAACACCTGGACCAACCGCTCCGACTCCGGTATCACGACGGGGCGCGTGTTGCGGCCGTTGAAATAAGCCTCCGCCTGCAATTGCGGATCGCGCTTCATCATCCCCGCCAGGATGCCCTGGATCTCTGCCAGGACGCTCTCGGCCGTCTGCCCCGGGACCATTCGTACATCGAGGGTGAACAAGCACTCGCTCGGCACCACGTTTCGGGCGGTCCCGCCCTTGATCAGACCGATGTTGATGGTTGACGGACCGAGCACGGGATCTTCCTCGAATTTCACTCCGACACTCGTCAGCGTCTGGATCACTTTCGCGGCTTTCTCTATGGCGTTGACCCCCAGCTCCGGGGTGCTGCCGTGTGCGGTCCGGCCGGTGACCTTCACTTCTATCCAGCAATTGCCCTTGTAAGCCGTCTTGATTTCGAGCCCCGTCTGCTCGGCATTGATCGCGTAGTCCGCCTTCACCGCTCCCGACTC
>JANLGA010000049.1:0-9702 GCA_024653225.1 Bacillota bacterium
AGCGGAGCGACTGGTGAGGTCGCTCCGCTTCGCCGCGGTCCACTGCGCAAACCCCCTCAGGATCCCTACCTTAGCAACGCGTTCTGAAGGATGAAGGAAGCGAACACAACTGAGACCATGGACAGCAACTTGATCAATATGTTCAGGGACGGGCCCGCGGTGTCTTTGAACGGATCGCCGACCGTGTCTCCCACGACGGCCGCTTTGTGGGCCTGCGATCCCTTCCCGCCCAGATTGCCCTCCTCTATGAACTTCTTGGCGTTGTCCCAGGAGCCGCCGGCGTTGGCCATCATGATCGCGAGCACGAAGCCCGTCACCGTGGCGCCCGTGAGGAGTCCCGCCACCGCCTCGACACTGAACAGGAGGCCGATCGCGATCGGCACGATGATGGCCGATAGCGCCGGGGCCACCATTTCCTTCTGTGCCGCCCTAGTGCATATGTCCACGCACCTGGCATAATCCGCCTTCGCCTTGCCCTCCATGAGCCCGACTATTTCCTTGAATTGCCGCCTCACCTCGATCACTATCTCTTGGGCGGCTCGCCCGACGGCGTTCATCGCGAGCGAGCAGAACACGAACGGCATCACCCCGCCCACGAACAGCCCCACGAGCAGCCTCGGATTGAGGAGGGAAAGGTCTATCGCCCGCGGGAGATTGAGCCCCTTCGCGATCAACTCCACCTGGTCCCGGTACGCGGCGATCAACGCGAGCGCGGTCAGCGCCGCCGAACCGATCGCCAGGCCTTTCCCGACCGAACCGATCGCGAAGCCCTTGCCCGTGGCCGCCGTCGTGTTGCCCAGCGCGTCGAGGGCGTCAGTCCTCTTTCGCACCCCGGGATCGAGGTGCGCCATCTCGGCGATGCCTCCCGCGTTGTCCGCCACCGGCCCGTAGGCGTCAGTGGCGAGCGTGATCCCGAGGGTCGAGAGCATACCGACGGCCGAAATCCCCACCCCGTACAGCCCGAGGTTGAAGTCGCGGAGGCCTCCCGACAGGTAGAAACTCACGAGTATGGCCACTCCCACCGTGGCGACCGGGACCACGGTCGAAAGCATCCCCACGGAGAGCCCGCCTATGATGACCGTGGCGGGACCCGTCACCGCGGTGCCGGCTACCCTTCTCGTGGGGTTGAACCCCGCCGACGTGTAATACTCGGTCGAAAAGCCGATGATGTTGCCCGCGACTAGGCCGGCTATCACGGCCCAGTACACCCCCATGTTATCGGCACCGAGGAGCCCCCGGATGATGAAGAACGAGACCACGACGATTATCGCGCTGGAGGTGTAAACCCCCCGCCTGAGCGCCGCCAGTAGTACCGACTGCTCGGCGCTTTCCCCGGACCTTACGAAGAAGGTCCCTATGACCGAGGCGAGTACCCCCACCGAGGCCATGATGAGGGGGACTGTGACGCCACGCACGCCGAAGCCCGCCGCGACCGCCAGGGCCGCCGTCGCGACGATCGACCCCACGTACGACTCGTAGAGGTCCGCCCCCATGCCGGCCACGTCGCCCACGTTGTCTCCCACGTTGTCCGCTATGACCGCCGCGTTCCTGGGATCGTCCTCGGGTATCCCGGCCTCGACTTTCCCGACCAGGTCCGCGCCGACATCGGCGGCCTTAGTGAATATTCCTCCTCCCACCCTCGCGAACAGCGCGTAGGAGCTGGCGCCCATCCCGAACGTGAGCATCGCGCTCGTGACGTTCTGTATGCGGATGGCGGGTTCCAGGGCCCTGTAGTACCAGTTGAGGAAGTAGAACCAGAAGCTGAGATCGAGCAGCCCGAGGCCGACCACCGTCAGTCCCATGACCGCACCGCTCGAAAAGGCGACCCTTAGTCCCTTGTTCAACCCGTCAATCGCGGCCTTCGCCGTCCTCGCGCTCGACCGCGTGGCCATGCTCATGCCTATGAAGCCGGCCAGCCCGGAGAAGAAGCCGCCGGTAATGAATGCGAACGGGACGAAGATCGTTATGTAACGGCCCAGGGCGAGGGCGAACAGGATGACGAACATCACCCCGAAGAAGAGCGCCACGCCCTTATACTGTCGCCGCAAGTATGCGCCCGCACCCTCGCGCACGGCGGCGGCGATCGCCTTCATCTCGTCGGTTCCCTCGCTGAATTGAAGTACTGAATAGCCGAGATAGGCCGCGAAGGCGAGCGCCAGCAGAGAGCCCGCAGGGGCCAGGAATGTGAGGTTGTCTCCCATGCATTCGAACCTCCCTCGTGTCTTGAGGCGATTCAGCCCCAGGCCCTATTCGGCCCGGGGCCGTCGTCCGCGCGGACGGGTAGCCTCACACCACGTTCAGGATGACCGAGGTGCAGAAGAACAACACTGCGAGGGTGACCGCGATCTTCCCTAGAAGCACATCAATCCCCTTGCGCTTCTTGCCGAACAAGGCCTCCATTCCACCGCCGATTGCTCCCAGGCCGGCGGACCTGCCGGTTTGTAGGAGAACCGCGACCACGAGGCCCACGCACACGGCCACGTGGATCACCAAGAGGACTCCTCGCAGCAAGGCTTCCACCCCCTTGTCCAACGTTCATTATTCTAACACAGCGGCACCACGAAGACAACTTTCCATAACTGGAGGGGACACCCGCTCAGCCGCCGAACGCCTGCTTGCCGGCAAACCTGGCGGACGCCCCGAGCTCCTCCTCTATTCGCAGCAGGCGGTTGTACTTGGCGACCCTTTCCGTCCTGGACGGCGCGCCCGACTTGATCTGCCCGCCGCCGCAAGCGACCGCGAGGTCGGCTATGGTCACGTCCTCGGTTTCGCCGGAGCGGTGCGATATTACGTAAGTGAATCCCGACCTCCTTGCGCGGTCCACGGTATCGAGCGTTTCCGTCAAGGTACCCACCTGGTTCACCTTCACCAGGATCGAGTTGGCGGCCCTCCGCCTGATGCCTTCCCCCAGTCTCTCGATGGACGTGACGAATAGGTCGTCCCCCACGATCTGCAGGGATGACCCGGCCCTGGCGGTGAACTCGGTCCAGCCGTCCCAGTCGTCCTCCGCGAGCCCGTCCTCGATCGAGATGATCGGGTAGGAGGACACCCAGTCCAGGTACATGTCTATCAGGCGCACCGAGTCGCCGCGCAACCCCTCGCTCCTGAGAATGTACTCCCCGTTCTCGTAAAACTCGGAGGCCGCAGGGTCCAGCGCGAGGAACACGTCCTTGCCGGGGGCGTAGCCGGATTTCTCGATCGCTGCCACGAGCAGGTCGAGCGCCTGTCGGTTCGACGACAGGTTCGGGGCGAACCCCCCTTCGTCCCCGACCGACGTGTTGAACCCCCTGGACTTCAATATGGACTTGAGATTGTGGAATACCTCGGCCCCCATCCTCAACGCCTGCGCGAATGACCCCGCGCCGGCGGGCACCACCATGAACTCCTGGATCTCCAGGTTGTTGTCAGCGTGCTTGCCCCCGTTCAGGACATTCATCATCGGAACCGGCAGTACGCGCGCGCCGACGCCGCCCACGTAGCGGTAGAGCGGCAACCCCAGGTATTCCGCCGCGGCCTTCGCGCAGGCCAGCGACACGCCCAGGATCGCGTTCGCCCCCAGTTTACCCTTGTTCCTCGTTCCGTCCAGCTCGATGAGACGCGCGTCAATCCCCGCCTGGTCGAGTGCTTCCCAACCCAGAATCTCCGGCGTTATCGTCTCTTCGATGTTCCGTATGGCGTTCAACACGCCCTTTCCCGCGTACCTTCGAGGGTCGCCGTCCCTCAATTCCACGGCCTCATGGGTGCCCGTCGAGGCCCCCGAGGGGACGATGGCTGTTCCGGTCGTCCCGTCTTCGAGCACGACGTCAACCTCGACCGTCGGATTCCCCCTCGAATCCAGGACCTCCCTTGCTATCACGTCAACGATGGTGCTCATGCTCCCCCTCCATTCATCAAGGACCGGCCGTCCATCTCGGGCGGCTTCTCTATTTCGAGGATTTCGAGTAGGGTCGGCGCCACGTCTGCGAGCGTGCCGTCTCTAAGCGCCGCCCCACGCTTGGAGTCGTCAACGAGGATGCACGGGACCGCGTTCGAGGTGTGCGCCGTGTGCGGGCCGCCCTCGTCGTCCACCATGCGCTCCGCGTTACCGTGGTCGGAACACACTATCGCCGACCCGCCGGCGGCCAACACCTCGGCCAGGACCCTGCCGACGCAGCGGTCCACCGCCTCGACAGCCGCCACCGCGGCGTCCAGGCAGCCCGTGTGGCCGACCATGTCGAGGTTGGCATAGTTCATGATGATGACGTCGTGCCTCCCCGATCTAATCTCCCTTATCGCGGCCTCCGTCACCTCCGGGGCGCTCATCTCCGGTTTCAGGTCGTAAGTCGCGACCTTCGGCGATGGCACGAGGATCCGCTCTTCGCCCTCGAACGGCCGCTCCTCCATCCCGTTGAAGAAGAAAGTGACGTGCGCGTACTTCTCGGTCTCCGCGAGCCGGAGCTGCTTCAGCCCCCTGCGGCTGACCACCTCGCCGAACGTATTCTTCAGGTACTGCGGCGGGAACGCGACCGGGACTTCCATACCCTCCTCGTACTGCGTCATGCATGTCACCGGCACCCGCACGTACCCGCCCCGGTCGAAGGGCTTGAACACCTCATCAACGAGCGCGTGCGTCAACTGCCTCGCACGGTCGGCCCTGAAGTTGAAGAATATCACCGCGTCCCCGGGGCGAACCCCCGGCGGATCTATCACGGTCGGTTTGATGAACTCGTCGGTCTCCCCGACCGAGTAAGAGTCCCTCACCGCGTCCAGCGCCGAAGGCGCAGTTCGCCCCCTGCCGTGCACGATCGCATCGAAAGCCGCCTTCGTCCGCTCCCAGCGCTTGTCCCTGTCCATCGCATAATAGCGCCCCGACACACTGGCTATTCGCCCGATACCGACTCGGGCCATGTGCGACTCCAACCCAACGATGTACGCCTCACCCGAAGTCGGCGGGGTGTCCCTGCCGTCCATGAAGCAGTGCACCGCCAGATCCCCGATTCCGTTGGCCTTCGCCATGTCCAGTAGTGCCGCCAGGTGATCTATGTGGCTGTGGACCCCCCCGTCCGAGACCAGCCCCATGAGGTGCAACCTGCCCCCGTGCGACGCCGCGTGACGCATTGCGAGCAGGAGAGCCTCGTTTTTCAGGATCTCGCCCGATCGGACGGCCCTGTTTATCCTCACGAGGTCCTGGTAGACCACGCGCCCTGCGCCCAGGTTGAGGTGGCCCACATTCGAGTCGCCCATCTGGCCGGGTTGCAGCCCGACCGCCTCGCCGTCGGCCGCCAGCCTGCAGTGGGGCCACTCCCGCAACAAGGAGGAAAACACGGGACATGCCGCGAGCTTGAGGGCGTTGCCGCGGCTGGAATCGCTGAGTCCCCACCCGTCCACCACTATTAGACAAACAGGTTTAGGTCTGTTCACCCCGCACTCCTCAAGACCGTCGGTAGCCCACGATCCGCGCGAATTTCTCCGGGTCGAGGGAGGCCCCGCCCACGAGCGCCCCGTCAATCCCCGGTTCCGACATGAATTCACCCATGTTGCCGGGGTCCACCGACCCCCCGTACTGGATCCGCACGCTCTCGGCAACGCCGACTCCGAACATTTCCTCGAGAACGCCCCTTATGAGGCGAGCGGCCCGCCCTGCGTCGCTCGGCGCGGCCGGCCGCCCGGTCCCGATGGCCCACACTGGTTCGTAAGCGATGACGACCCGGCCGGCGTCACTCGCCTGGACGCCGCTCAGTCCCGTCCTGACCTGCCTTGCGACGACGCTCTCCGCAAGCCCGGCATCCCTCTCCTCCGCCGTCTCCCCGACGCACAATATCGGCGCGAGGCCCCCGGCCAGAGCGCCGGCTACTTTCCTGGCGACCATCGCGTCGGTCTCTGAAAACATCCTCCTGCGCTCGGAATGCCCCACGATCGAGTACGAGCACCCCGCGTCTCTTGCCATGAACGCCGAGATCTCGCCGGTGAACGCGCCCTTCACTTCCCAGTGGACGTCCTGCGCCCCGAGCCGGATATCGCTTCTTCCCGCCGCTTCCAGCTCCCCGCGGACAGCGGCAATCGCCGTATAGGGCGGGCATATGACGACCTCGACGTCCGGCGGGAGTGCCCGGTTCAGGAAGTCCCTCGCGAAATCCACCGCCTCGGCGATGCCCTTATTCATCTTCCAGTTCGCCGCGACGATCGGTGTCCTCATCGTTCGGCACCCCCCAGCCGGTCGCGCGACCCGGTTCACCGGGCGTCCATCAAGCACGCCACACCGGGCAACTCCTTGCCTTCAAGGAACTCGAGCGATGCTCCACCGCCGGTTGAAACGTGGGACATCTTCCCGGCCACATTCGCCTTCTCCACGGCCGCGACGGAGTCGCCGCCGCCTACGACGCTGGTGGCTCCGGACTCCGCTATGGACCCGGCGATTGACAGGGTTCCGGCGGCGAACTTGTCAATCTCGAACACTCCCATGGGACCGTTCCAGAAGACGGTCCTCGCGCTCGCTATTGAACGCGCGAAAAGGGCGGCCGACTTCGGCCCGATGTCTACGGCCGCCCAGCCCTCTGGTACCGACCCGACGTCAACGACCCGGGTCTCGGCGTTCGGGTCAATCCTCTCTGCCACAACGAGGTCCACGGGGAGCAGGACCTCCGTACCCCGGGCCGCCGCCCTGGACATGACCTCGCAAGCCACGGGTATCCTGTCTTCCTCGACCAGGGACCGGCCCATCGAATGGCCCTTCGCCCTGAGGAACGTATTCGCCATGCCCCCGCCGAGGACCAAGACGTCCGCCCTCTCCACCAGATTCTGAAGCACGGCGATCTTGTCGGACACCTTGGCGCCTCCCAAGACGGCCGCGAAGGGCCTCTGCGGCGACTCCAGCAACTCAGAAAGCGTCTCGACCTCGCGCTCCATCAGGAACCCGGCGACGGCCGGTAGAAACTCGGCCACACCCGCCGTCGAGGCATGGGCACGGTGGGCCGCCCCGAAGGCGTCGTTGACAAACAGATCGGCGTTCTCCGCGAGGGCTTTGGCGAAGGACCTGTCGTTCTTTTCCTCCCCGGGGTGGAACCTGACATTCTCCAGGAGGGCGACGTCACCCGGTTTCATTGCCGAGACGGCCCGCTTGACCTCATCGCCGATGCAGTCACTCAGGATCGGCACTCTGAACCCGATTAGGGACGAGAGCCTCTCGGCCGCCCTGGCCAGGCTGAAGGCCGCGTCCGGCTTGCCCTTCGGTCGGCCGAAGTGGGACGCGACCAGGACGACGGCCCCTTCGTCCCTGAGATACCGTATCGTGGGAATGGCCGCCCGGATCCTGGTGTCGTCGGTGATCGATCCCGACTCGTCAACCGGCACGTTGAAATCCACCCTCAACAGTACCCGCTTACCCCGGACCTCGACGTCCCTGATCGTCTTCTTCTTCTTCTTCACTGGCCCTCCCCCCGTTTCACAGCCCGCCGGCCGCGATGAACCGGACCAGGTCCACCAGTCTCATGCAATAACCCCACTCGTTATCGTACCAGGCCACGACCTTCACGAGGTTGCCCCCGACCACCATCGTGGAGAGGGCGTCCACCACCGACGACAGGTTCGTCCCCTTGTAGTCGCTCGATACCAGCGGTTTCTCCGAATATCCCAGGATGCCTTTCAGCCCTCCCTCGGCCGCCGCCTTCAGCGCGCCGTTGACCTCCTCGACCGTAACCTCGCGGGCGACCTCGCACACCAGGTCCACGATGGACACGACGGGAACCGGCACCCTCAGCGCGAACCCGTTGAGCTTGCCCTTCAGCTCCGGGAGTACCAGCGCGACCGCTTTCGCGGCACCGGTCGTAGTGGGTATGATCGACAACGCGGCGGCCCTGGCCCTTCGGAGGTCCTTGTGCGGGAGATCCAACACCTGTTGGTCGTTCGTGTACGCGTGGACTGTCGTCATGAGACCCTTGGTGATACCGAAGCAGTCGTTCAGAACCTTCGCGACGGGCGCCAGGCAGTTCGTCGTGCAGGAGGCATTCGAGATCACGTGATGCCTCGCGGGATCGTACTTTGATTCATTCACGCCCATAACGATCGTTATGTCCTCGTTCTTGGCGGGGGCGGATATTACGACCTTCTTGGCTCCGGCGGGGTCGAGGTGAAGCCGGGCCTTCTCCTTGTCCACGAATTTCCCCGTGGACTCGACCACGATTTCCACCCCTAACTTTCCCCAGGGGAGGGCCGCGGGATCCCTTTCCGAAAACACCCTGATCTCCGCCCCGTCCACGATGATGGACGAATCCGTGTGGGAAACCTCGGCATCGAGCGTGCCGTAGTTGGAGTCATACTTCAGAAGGTGTGCAAGGGTCCCGGCGTCGGTGATGTCGTTCACCGCCACGACCTGGATGTCCGGAAGGGTCCTCGCGATCCTATAGAAACGCTTTCCTATGCTGCCAAAGCCGTTAATCCCCACCTTCACTGCCAAGTGACGATCCCTCCTGACTGGAAATTACATCTCCGTCTATTATGCCCTCCCGACAGAAAACCCGCAACTGCCGTTGCGGGTATCTCCGACGCCGCGCTGTCGGGTTGGGTGTATCACTCGTACCTCTTTCGCCTCGTCGAACTCCATATCCCGAGATCTTCGCGGTACTTCGTCACCGTCCGCCGCGAAATGAATATCCCTTTCTTCGAAAAGATGTCGGCGATCTCCTGGTCGCTCAGCGGGCTGGTCGGGTTCTCGCCTTCAATCATCTCGCGGAGCATCTTCTTTATCGCCCTGGACGACACCCCTCCGCCGCCGGCGCTGGGCACCCCGCTATTGAAGAAGGACTTCATTTCGAATACCCCGTGCGGCGTCTGGACGTACTTGTTCGCCACCGCCCTGCTCACAGTGGATTCGTGGACCCCTATCATGTCGGCCACCTGTCGCAGGGTCATGGGCTTCAGCCGCCTCGTGCCGTGGTCGAAGAACTCCCTCTGGATCTTCACAATGCTCTCCGTGACGCGGTACAAGGTGAGCCGGCGCTGTTCGATGCTTCTCAGAAGCCACAGGGCGGAATTGAACCGGTTCTCCAGGAATTTCCTCGTCTCCGCGTCCTTCCTCTCGTGCAGCAACCGCCTATAATAGGGGTTGATGGAGATGCGCGGCAGCATCGAGTCGTTCATTACGACGACGTATTCCCCGCAAACCCTCTCGACAACGACGTCCGGAATGATGTAGTTCACGTCGTTCGCGCCCGGGAACTTCCTTCCGGGCTTAGGGTCGAGGGTTCGTATGACATCGGCCGCCCTTTGCACGTCCTGGATCCCGCACCCGAGCGCCTCGGCGATCCTCCCGTACTTCGCCGCGGCCAGGTCTTCGAGGTGTCTCTCCACTATGAGTCTCGGCAGCGCGTCGTCGCACCCGAGGTAGTCCAGCTGCGCGAGAAGGCACTCTTTCAGATCCCTCGAAGCCACCCCAACGGGATCGAACCCCTGGACGGTTTCCAACACCGCGGCCGCTTTCTCCGGAGAACAACCCGTCTCGGCCACCACGTCCGCAAGCGAACACCTCAGGTACCCGTTCTCGTCAACGTTTCCTATCAGGAACTCCCCGATTGCCCTCTCCTCGTCGCTCAGCACGCTGAGATATAGTTGGTCCATCAAGTGCTCGGTGAGCGTGGGGCCCCTCGGGGCGACGCAGTCAAACGGCGAGCGATCGTCATCCTGCCACCTCGGGACGTACCCGACGTCGCTCGAATCGCTGAAATAGTC
>JANLGA010000049.1:9712-11101 GCA_024653225.1 Bacillota bacterium
GTCTAGCCAGTCCATTACGTCGGCGCTCTCGGCGGGTGCCGCATCTTCGACCGGCTCCTCCCTCGTCTCGAGGAGCGGGTTGGTGGTCATCTCATCCTCAATATACTCATTCAGGTCCAGCGCACCCATCTGGAGGATGGCTATGGCCTGGCGGAGCTCGGGGGTCATTATGAGCTTTTGAGTCTGCTGCAGGTTCAGCGAATAGCTCATCTTCATGACCTACACTCCCAGGTGTTGCCTGCTACATGATATTCGAGCGGCGGGAAACGGAGTCGCAGTTTTTGAAAGGGATATTCTACATGAAAGGGCGGATACCTGCGTAAGGCTCAAACCGGAGTCAGTTGACGCTGACCCCGCGCGCCCTGACGTTCACCGCGAGGACATTGAGGGCGGTCATGTACTCCACCGTCTTCTTCACGGTCTCTTGCACGCTCCCCAGGACGTCGAACACCCGCTCCCCGTAGGAAACCGTGAGATCGACCGTGAGGGTGACGCCTTCCTCGGTGCTTTCCACCTGCACCTTCGATATCTTCGAGACGCCCGCGATGTCCTCGGCCGCCCTGGCGGCGATGGCCATCACGACCGAGTCGGCGATGACGAACTTTCCCAGGGAGCTGAATGTCGGGCGGACCACCGACTTCTCTATCACGAACGGGCGGTCGTCGGGGCCGGTCTTGCGCTTCAAGAGGAACCTGAGCGGATCGACGAGGTAGCCGGAAAAGGTCTTCTTCACCTCGAAGGTGGGGGCGGGAATGACGTGTTTTCCTTGTTCCCTCCTGATCCTCACCGCGCGCCTGATTTCCTCGCGCGTGGAGACCTCAGCTATGTTCAGGTACTGTCCGGGTTCCGGCAGCCCAAGGGATTCGACTATCCTCTCTATCATCTCCCGCGAGGTGCCCAGGACCATCACGCGGCGGGGAGCAGCCTCCCGCAGTTTAGCCCGCACCGACAGGGCATCGGAGGGGTCGGAGAATATTGCCCTTCGGACCGCCGCCATCGTGGTGGCCTCTCTCTTTGCCGACCTCCCCGCCAGTATCTTCGAGTCCTTTATCAGCAGACCGTCATCTATTATCATGTCGACCGAATACTCGTGGGCGACGAGAGAAGCCTTGTAACTCTTGCCGGTGCCGGCGGGGCCTATCAGCGCCAGTACTTCCAATCCGCGTCACTCCCCGTAGGCACAGTCTATTCTGTCCTTGTCCCAGTTATCCTGCACCTATGCGCCGGCCTCGGCCCGGCGACCGGACGGCCGCGCGACGGCGAATGCGAAAAGGGGCGGAAGTCCCGCCCCTTGCGAGTATCCGGACGAAGGTAGTTCCGAGACTCAGCCCTTGTCGAGGTCGCGTTCCTCCTTGGGAACGCTCGGGGTCCGGCGACCGGTTTCGGTTC
>JANLGA010000049.1:11111-14122 GCA_024653225.1 Bacillota bacterium
GGGCCGAACGTGCGCCCTGCACCGCGGGTTCCGACACCCGTCCTCTCGTCGTCGCGCTCGAGGTCCTCGCCGACCTCGTACCGCAGCCTGTCCGGGTCAAACGCCGAGCGACCCCTGTTCGCCCTCCTCCGGAGCCTGTCGGGCATGCCTATCACCTCCGCTCTTACCCGCAGGGTTAGTGTTCGCACGTCCCTCGGGGCGATATTAGCGGAGATTCATGGCAAGGCAGCCAACAGCTTCTCGGCCCGTTCGATCTGTTCTCCGACCCTCTCAGGAGAAGTGCCTCCGGGGGACGACCTCCTGCGCACGCACGTCTCCGGCAAAAGAAAATCGTAAATGTCGCGGTCGAATTTCTCCGAGAACCGCCTGAACTCGTCGAGCGAGAGGTCCGCGAACCCCACTCCCCGTTCCTTGCAATAGCGGACGAGGCGGCCGGACACCTCGTGCGCGCGCCGGAAGGCCGTCCCGCGGCTTGCCAGGTAATCGGCCACTTCCGTCGCATTTGTGAAACCCGCGGAGGCGTTGGCGGCCATTTGCTCCTCGTTCACGGACATCGTGCTTATCATCTGCGTGCAGGCCTCGAGACACATCTCGACAGTGTCGGAGGAGTCGAACAGCCTCTCCTTGTCTTCCTGCATGTCGGAATTATACGCGAGCGGCAACGCCTTCATGGTGGTCAACAACCCCACGAGGTCGCCGTATAGCCTCCCCGTTTTCCCCCTCACGATCTCCGCGACATCCGGGTTCTTCTTCTGGGGCATGATGCTCGAGCCCGTCGAGAGAGAATCGTCCATCTCTATGTAACCGAATTCTGCCGACGACCAGAGGACGAGCTCTTCGCACAGCCTGCTCAGGTGCATCATGAGCACCGCGCAGCAGAAGATGAACTCGACTATATAGTCCCTGTCGCTCACCGCGTCTATGCTGTTCTCGAAAGTCGAGGAGAAGCCCAGTTCGGAAGCTACGGCCGATGGATCTATGGGGAAAGTGGTCCCGGCCAGGGCACACGCGCCCAGCGGGCTGACCGACGCCCTCCGGGCGCACTGACCGAGTCTCTCTCGGTCTCTCTGGAGCATCCAGAAGTAAGCCATCAGGTGATGGGAGAAGAGAATGGGCTGCGCCCTCTGGAGGTGTGTGTAGCCGGGCATGATCGCTCCCAGATGCGCTTTGGCCTTTGCGATTATCGCCCGCTGAAGGGTCTCCACCTTCCCACTGACGGCTTTCGCGCACCGCGCCGTGTACAGGCGGGAGTCCAGAGCGACTTGGTCGTTCCTGCTCCTGGCGGTGTGCAGTTTCCCGCCCACCTCCCCGACTTTCTCTATTAGGCGCCTCTCGATGTTCAGGTGTATGTCCTCGTCCGCCTCGCGGAACTCGAACGCCCCCTGCTCAATCTCCCGCCTGATTTCGTCGAGCGCCTTGACGATCGTTTCCGCCTCGTCGGCGGGGATTATGCCCTTTGCGGCAAGCATCCTCGCATGCGCGATGCTTCCCTCGATGTCCTCTGCGTACATCCTGGCATCAACCGAAATTGACGAGGTGAACGCCTCCGCCGCCACGCCCGCCCGCTTTTCGAACCGTCCTCCCCACGCCTTCAAGCCACCACCGCCTAGTCGCCCGCAATCTTCACTGCCGCGCCCGCATTGCGGCCTCGACCGACACATTCCGCAGCCCCGTACGGAGACCCCTTTCCAGCGCGATCCCCGCGCCGGGCCCTGACGGAGGCGTAGACCTTCGTCGGCAGCCCCCATATGTCTATGAACCCCTTCGACGCCCCGTGGTCGAAAGCGTCGGTCCTGTCGTACGTGGCCAGCCCGTGGTCGTACATGGTGAACGGCGATTTGCGACCGACCACCATGCACGAGCCCTTGTGCAGCTTCACCCTCACGACACCCGTGACAGTCTTCTGAGTCTCCTCAACGAACGCGTCGAGGGCTTCCCTGAGTGGAGAGTACCAGAGACCGAAGTAGGCCAGCTCCGCGTACTCCTTGTCCACCAACGCCTTGAAATGACAGACTTCTCTGGGCAGGTTGAAGTACTCGAGATCGCGGTGGGCGCTTATGAGGATCGTGGAGCCCGGGCACTCGTATATCTCCCTCGACTTGATCCCAACGAGCCTGTTCTCGACCATGTCTATTCGGCCCACCCCGTGCCTGCCGCCGAGCTCGTTCATCGTCTTCACGAGCTCGACGGGTCCCAAGACCTGCCCGTCTACGGATACAGGGTACCCCTCCTCGAAACCGATCTCAACGTACTCCGCCTTGTCGGGGGCGTCCTCCGGGTCAACCGTCCACTTAAACGCGTCGCCCGGGGCCTCCAGCCACGGATCCTCGATAGATCCGCACTCTATGCTACGGCCCCACAGGTTCTGATCCACGCTGTAAGGGCTCTTCTTGTCCACCGGCACCGGAATACCGTGTTCCTGAGCGTACTCGATCTCTTCTTCCCTGGACATCGGCCACTCCCTCACCGGCGCTATCACCTTCAACGCGGGGTTGATCGCCGAAACGGACACATCGAATCGCACCTGGTCATTCCCTTTGCCCGTACAGCCGTGGGCGACGGCGAAGGCCCCTTCCTTCTCGGCGACGTCCACGAGGATCTTGGAGATCAAGGGCCGCGAGAGGGCCGCGGTTAGCGGGTATTTCCCCTCGTAGAGGGCGTTCGCCCGCAGCGCCTTAAACGCGTACGACCGGACGAACTCCTCTCTCGCGTCAACTACGTAGCTCTTCGAGGCCCCGATCGAGAGCGCCTTCTTGCGGATAGCCTCCACATCCCTCCCCTCGCCCACATCCGCGGTGAGGGCCACGACTTCTGCACCGTACCTGTCCTGTAGCCACTTGATCGACACAGACGTGTCGAGGCCGCCCGAGTACGCTAGTACGACTTTCTTCATCCAGGATCCCTCCCCGATGCGATAGCATAATTATACGTGCTGAATGCCGAACTATGCAACCCCCGAGTTGCCTCACCAAAAACCTAAATGAAATCGATTCGTTGCCTCACCTAAGAAT
>JANLGA010000004.1:0-1738 GCA_024653225.1 Bacillota bacterium
CGGAATGTAGCCGCCCAGCGGATCGTGCGCCGACGTCTGGTCGGTGACGGCATCCGGGATCACCCCACGCCTGACCAGTTCCGGATGGACCTCCGCGGCGTTGCCGAGCAGGCCGATGGACAAGGGCTTCCCCGCGTTCTTGGCTTCCAGAGCGAGGTCCAACGCCTCGTCAATGCTCGTGGTCATTACGTCGCAATACTTGGTCTTGAGGCGCCTCTCGATCCGGGAGGGGTCCACCTCCACGGCGATGACCACACCTTCGTTCATCGTAACGGCGAGCGGCTGCGCACCGCCCATTCCCCCGAGGCCCGCGGTGACCACGAGCTTCCCCCTCAGGGTGCCGCCGAAGTGTTGCCTGGCAAGCTCGGCGAAAGTCTCGTACGTCCCCTGCAGGATCCCCTGGGTGCCGATGTATATCCAGCTGCCCGCCGTCATCTGGCCGTACATCGTGAGTCCCAGCTTCTCGAGCTCCCAGAATTTCTCCCAGTTCGCCCATGCCGGCACCAGCATCGAGTTCGAGATGAGCACCCTGGGAGCCATCTCGTGGGTGCTAAACACCCCAACCGGTTTGCCTGACTGTACGAGCAGCGTTTCGTCGTTCTCGAGGGATCTCAGCGTGCGGATTATCGCGTCGAAACACTCCCAGTTGCGGGCGGCTTTGCCTCGGCCCCCGTACACGACGAGTTCGTCGGGGTTCTCCGCCACCTCGGGGTCCAGGTTGTTGCAAAGCATCCTCAACGCGGCCTCCTGTTCCCACCCTTTGCAGGACAGGGCGGATCCCCTCGGCGCCCTGACCGGGCGGGCACCTGATACCGACACCACCAATCCCTCCTCCACTGTTCATCCCGCACGGGACTTCATCGCGGCGGCCGACGTGCGGAGGCGCGACCGCCGCGACGGACTTCCCTTCCAGTAGATCATACCACTTCCGGAAGGCCGAGGCGAGGAGCGACCCTCCGAAGAAGCGGCCCCGGCCCACTCGTGAGGCCGGGGCATCGCTCCGCCGGAGTCCGACCGGGATCCGTCCGGCGGCTGGGGTCCCCAGATTGACGGCCTTACTTCGCCTGGATCTCCCTGTCCAGGTTGACCGACGTGTACTTCTTGGCCTTCGCCATGAGACCGGTCATGCTTTCCGGCAGCGGGGTCTTGGCCAGATCGTAGATGTTGGAGGTCACGATGTCGCCGACCCAATCGAGGTTCGAGATGACGATCTTGTCAATCGTGTCGCCGGAGGTATGGTAGTACGGGTCGGGCCGCCAGGTCACGAAGTTGACCGGCACGCCGGCGTTCTCGAACGGCCAGTGATCGCTGTTCGTTCCCATGGTCGCGTTCGCCATTTCCAAGCCCATTTCATCGGCCGTAGCCACGCCGAACTCGACCAGCCAATCCACGTCACCGACGTTTCCGGAGGAGCATGCGTCACCGACCCCGACCATGTCCATGTTGATCATCCCGATGATGCGCGACAGTTCCTCGGGAGAGAGCGAATTCACGTAGTAATTGGAGCCGACGAGCCCGATCTCCTCGGCGCCGAACACCAGGAACCGGACCTCGCTGGCAAGGTCATAACGACTCAGGATCCTCGCCGCCTCAAGCACGATCGCCACTCCCGAAGCGTTGTCGTTGGCGCCCGTCCCCACGGAGACCGAATCGAGGTGCGCCCCGACGAGCACGACTTTGCCCGTCCCGTGTCCGCGCCCCGGTTTCTTGGAGGCGATCACGTTGTAGCTCTGGCTGG
>JANLGA010000004.1:1748-5242 GCA_024653225.1 Bacillota bacterium
CAACAGGTGGACCACCACGGGGCCTGCGCCCATCCATTCGAGCAGCTGGGAGCCTTCCTCCAGGGAGAGCGACACCGCCGCTATGCCCACCGGCTTCTGGAGTGTGCCTGAGAAATTGCCTGGGGAATGATTGAAGATCACTACCCCTATGGCGCCCTTGGCCTTCGCGTTCTCGGCCTTCTCCATGAACGTGATCGCGCCGCGCTTTATTAAGGCTATCTTGCCGGTGAGGTCGAGTCCCTCCAGTTCATCTACTGTGCCGAGCCCGCAGTACACGAGCTCTCCCTCGACATCTCCCGGGGCGGAGTACGTGAGGATGTTCGGGTTGAGCGGACCCGCGTGCTCCTCCGGCGCGGTCACCTCGAGCGACCAGCCGAACGCCTCGAAGTACACGACTGGAAATGTCTGCATGGACGTCTCATACCCGAGACCCTCGAAGAACGACTTGCAATACAGCGCCGCCTGGTATTCCCTCGGAGAGCCGGCGACCCTCGAGACCGATGCGAGCGTCCTGATGTGCTCGAAAGCCTTCGCGCCCGTGAAGTCCCTCGATATCTCCTTGTGGGCGGGGCTCGTGCCCGCAAGGACTACTCCCGACATGAACGACAGGAGTAGAACAGTGGCCAACAGCGTCCAGCCACGCTTCACTGGTTACACACCCCCCGATCTGAACTATCAGACGACTATTCTCCATCCATAGTGGCGCATCCTTCCTATAATTTGGAAAATGATCCGTGTGTCGTGCGAAGATCCCCCGGGCGCAGGTCCCTCCGACCCGGGCCGGCGGCGCCGCGCGGCATCCCGGGGAAGCGAAGCGCCGCTCAGCGGCGCCTCGCCCGTTCCAGCGCGTGCAGGAAGAGCGCCACACCTATGATGCCGTACGCCACGAAGACCCGGAAGTACTCTCCGACCTGCGGGTTGCCCATCAGGCGCTGACCGGCGTGCGGCGACACTATGAACAGGATATGGAACAGTATGGTCCCGAGAATCGCCTGCCCGACGGTAGCCTTGACCACGGTCGCGCCGCCCACCAACAACGCGGCGATGGCGAACGTGCCCACCTGCTCGTGACTGTTGTACGTATTCACCGTCCCTATGTTCTGCAGGAAGATGATTTGACCGATCGCGGCCAGCACGGTGGACAAAACGATCGCCGTGGTGCGCGTCCTGTCAACGTCAATGCCGGAGACCTCGGCTATGTGCATGCTCTGCCCCACCGCCCTCAGATCCTGGCCCAGCTTCGTCCTGTACAGAGCTCGTATGGCCACGCAAGCCGCCGCCGACGCCGCAAGCGTCGCCAGGGGAATCGCGATCCCTCCGAGATTGAGGGTGAGGAGGTTGTCGAGGGCGTACTTCATGTACTTGAGTTCCACGGTGTTTCTCAGGCCCATGCCTTGCGGGAGCACGAGATCGGGATTCCGCACCGGGAAGACCGTGCCGAACATGAAGAGGAACACGAACTGGTAGATGCCGTTCATGAAGTACCCCAGGATCATGCCGGCTATCATCTCGCGCCCCCTCGCTCGGTTCAGCACGTATGCCGCCAGCAGTCCCAGTCCCACTGAGAGCGGGAGTGCTATGAGAATCGCCGCCAGGAACCCCGGCATCCCCGGTATCTTGTAATGGGTGACCGCGAACAGCCCGGCCTGCCCCGCCATGGCTCCCAGGACGATCACGAAATTGAGTCCGAGTCCGGCCGTAACTGGTATGATCAGCGAGAGAACGAGGAACGAATTCCTCGCGAGCCTGATCACCGCTTCCTGCGTGAGGAACGCCATGGACCTCCCGCTGCACAGTACCCCGGCCGTGCACAGGCACACGAACATCACGGGAACGGCGTTGCGGGAAAGGGCTTCCCTATTCAACACGTCAGCCGGGGTCCAACGCCCCCGGGCCGGTTTCGTAGCCACGCTCATGATTCGCCTCGCCCCCTTGTCAGGGCGTACAGGATCATACCGTTCGATATGACCATCCTCGCCACTTCGGACATGTCGCCCTGGATCACAGTCTGGGTGACCGGGAGCGCTATTGTCAGCAGCGTCTGGAACAGCAGTGCTCCGATCACCGCGTGGACTACGGTGGCGCGTCGCGTGTTGGCCCCGCCTATGAGCACGGCCGCCACGGCGGGGAACGCCATCATCAGGGGCGCCAGGTACAGCTGGACGAACCCGAAGCTCTGGGCGTAGACCACGATCCCCACCGCCCCGAGCACCGTAGACAGGATCGCCCCCATCATCCTGGCCGCGTCAACGTTGATGCCGCAGGCGGTCGCGAACGCGGGGTTGTCCCCGGCGACGCGCATTGCCACCCCCCGTGGGGTCCGACCGAAAAGCGCCACGGCGGCGCAGGCGAGCGCGAAGAAGCCGAGAAGGCTCACGGACACCTCGACGCCCATCACCTTGACCATGATGAACCTGTCGAGGACGCGGGAGAATGCCTCGTTCAAGGCGGTCGTCACGCGGAGACCCGAGCCGCCCACGACCCATATGAGCTTGGGATTGTGGAGGGGGGCCATCACCCAGAACATGCACATGCCGGCCACCACTGAGAAGCCGGCGTACGTCCCGACCATCATTTCCTGCCCTTTGACGTGATTCAACATGTAGCCGTAGAGGTAGCCGGCGCCGAGGGCGAGGACGCAACCGATAGCCAGCGAAACCGACAGCGCCGTGAATCCCCCGAGCTCCCATTCCATGGCCAGCACCAGGCCCATGAGCCCGCAGATGATGCCGACGGGAAGCCCGAAGTTCAGGCCCAAGCCGGCCTGTATGCTCGGCACCATCGCCAGCACCAGGATACCGTTCATGCCCGTCCGCGTCAGCGAGTTCGAGATGAGCGTCGTCACGGGCAGGCCCTGCACGTACGCCACCACGAGCAGGAACAAGAGGAACAAGACTATGATCGCCCGAGCGGCGCCGAGGTTCTTGAAGAAGGCAGTCGCCTCACCCAGCATGGGCCGTCTTCTCCTTTCCGGCCATGGCCAGCCCGAACGCGGCGTCGGAAGCCGTCGGGTCCAGGATGGTGCTAATGCGGCCGTTGTGCATGATGATGATCCTGTCGCAGATCTTCCTGAGCTCGTTGAGTTCGCTCGACGTCATCACGATCGTGATGCCCTCTTCCCTGTTCAGGCGCACCAATTCGTCGAGCACGCGCTCCTTCGCCCCGACATCAATGCCCCGAGTAGGCTCGGAAACCAACAACACATCGGGTTCGAGCGTAAGTGCTTTCGCTACGCACACCTTCTGCTGGTTCCCGCCGCTGAGTTGCCGTACGCGCTGCTTTGTGCCCGTGCACCTGATGTCGAGCATTGACACGAGCCTCTGCGCGTGTGCCCTGATGCCGACTCCGTCCCTCACTCTGAGTGGAAGCGGGCCCAATCTCTTCGTGAACTTGCCCTGGACCTGCATCGCGGCGACGGTGACGTTGTCCTCGAGGGTCTCATCGAGCAGCAACCCCACGCCGCGCCTGTCCTCGGAAAGAAAGGCGAGGCCGGC
>JANLGA010000004.1:5252-16231 GCA_024653225.1 Bacillota bacterium
CGAGCGCCGCGCGCGCATTGTTGAGGGGGACGACCCGCCCGTCCTTCTCCACGCGTCCCCGCGCCGGTCGGAGTCCCATGATGCCGTTCGCCACCCCGAGCTTTCCCTGCCCGGCGAGGCCGCCGATGCCGAGGATCTCACCCTTGAATGCCTCGAATGACACGTCCCTGACCACCTCGCCGGGCATGTCCACCTCGAGATCCGATACCCTGAGCGCGACCTCCCGGGCGCCCTCCTTCTTGCCGGACTCTCGTTTCGCGACCCCTCCCAGGCTGCGCCCGACCATGAGCTCGGCGATTCGGTCCACCCTGGCCTCTTTGCCGGGCATCCTGCCGACCACCTCGCCATCCCGTAGGACGGTTATGTTGTCCGCCACCTCAATTACCTCGTCGAGACGGTGCGAGATGAATAGCACCGCGATGCCGGACGACGCCACGATCTTGACGGCCTTCAGCAGGTGTGCCGCTTCCGACTCGGTCAGTACCGCCGTCGGTTCGTCGAGGACCAGCAGGGCAACCGCCTTCTTGTCTATTTCCCTCGCTATCTCGATGAATTGCATGTGCCCGACGGGCATCCCCGCCACCGGGGCCCACTCATCTATGGACAATTCCAGCTTGTCGAGGGCGCGCCTGGAGTCGCTCCTCATCGAGGGGAAGTCCAGGGTCTCGAGGCGACGACCTGCGACCCTGCTCATGAAGTTGGGCACAGTGGTCTCGCGGTTCAGCTTTATGTTCTCGGTCACAGTGAACCCCGGGAGGAGCATGAATTCCTGGTGCACCATCCCTATTCCCGCGTCCATCGCATCGCGAGGATTCTTGAACTCCACGCGGGCCCCGTGGAACCATACTTCTCCGGAGAATCCGCCCGTCTCGTGTATTACCGGCATCGAGAACAGTATGTTCATGAGGGTCGTCTTCCCGGCACCGTTTTCCCCGACGAGTCCGTGTATCTCGCCCTCATGGACATCCAGGTCTATCCCTTTCAGTACCTTGTTGCCGTAGAACTCCTTGTGGACGTCCTTCATTGAGAGGACCGGAGCCTTGTTCACTGGCGTCATCCCCCATTGCGCGTAGACGAAGTGCCGGGCGGGTCGCCCCGCCCGGCATGTCGTGTGTGCGCGTCACTTCTTGCCGAAGATGTACGAGTCGCAGATCGTGAGGTAGAAGTTGCTGTTCTCCTCGTACTTCTTGAGCTGCATGTTCGCGCCGGCCTCTTTCTCCAGTGCCGCCTTGACGGCGTTCAGGTCGCTCAGCTTGATCTTGCCGGCTGCCGCCTGGAACGCGAGCTCCGTTGCCGCCTTGATGAACACTATGTTCGTCGGCACGGGCCAGGTGGCGAACCTTCCGGCTCCACCCTTCTCGACGATCTTCTGCTCGATCGCGGCAAGCAGTGCCTTCATGTCCATGCCCTTCGCGTCAATCCCCAGGGCGCCCGGATACCCGTGCGTCGGGCTCGGGCAGCACTGCTCCGCGAATATCGCGCCGGAATTCAGCGCCGACTTGATTAGAGGCTCCTGCATCCCGCAGTTCGTGCTGAACACGCAGATGTCTTTGCCGTGCGTTTGCACCTGCAGCGGGACGTTCTCGAGGATGAACTTCTGGGCGCCCGGGATACCGTCCGGGCCCATCGGATCGGGGGCCGTCACGAATACGAACTCAAGACCCTCTTCCTCGCAGGTCTTCTTCATGATGTCGCGGCGCTGCGCGAGAAGCTCCATTGACATGTGCCTTGGGAAGGAGTAGTGCAGGAATTTCTTGGCGCCGAGCTTCTTCGCCAGCTTCACGATCGTGACGCCCCTGTTGAGCTCGTCCCTCTCGAACGCCAGGTCGGCCTTCGCGGCGATGATCTTCGGATCCTCGTGCGGCACCGCCGCCAGGCACACGATGTCCTTCCTCTGCTGCTTTATCTTGTCGAACGCCGCCGCGGTCCCGGGGACGGCCTGGCAAACCACTATGGCCTTCACCTTGGGATCGGACGCCAGCCCCGTGATCTGGCTGATCGTGGTCTCCTGCTCCTGCATGAAGTTGTCAGGATAGGTGACATGGATGATCCGATCTTTGTATTTCTCCTTCATCTGCTCGGCCGCGCGGTATTCGTCCTCGCTCTGGGACACCGTGCTGGTGACGAGCCCCACCTTGAAGTCCTGCGCGGCCCCGCCGGCGCAACCGGTCAGCCCGACGAGCATCGCGCCCAACAAGACGATCCCGAGTAGACGCTTGACATCAATCACGTCAGCCAATACCCCCTCGCAGAGTTTTTTTTGGAAGCCCGAAGAATGTCCGGCCTCCCTCCTTTCACTCCGGTGGATGACCCGGCACGACTCATACAAGGCCCGTTATTCTACAAATCAAGATGTATTCCTCCCTGCATACCCTCAATCTACCAGAGATGGGTGATTCCGGTGCCAGATCATACGCCACGCCGTAATGATGCATGACCGCCGACAGCGCGGTGGCCGCCGGTCGCGCACACCGGACGCCGCGACCTGCAGGAGCGGGCCCCGCCCGTTCAGAATCTAACCCGCGGAGGGTTGACCCCGATTGAAACCTTTCGTGAAGTGGGCGGGTGGAAAGGGCCAGATCCTGGGCGAACTGCTGAAACGGGTGCCGGACACGTACGGCACGTACTACGAACCCTTCGTGGGAGGCGGGGCCCTCTACTTCGCCCTGTCTCCGGCCCGGGCGGTGCTCAATGACAAGAACCCTCATCTCATGAACGCCTACTCGGTCATCAGGGACGACGTCGAGAGCCTGATACGGAAGCTTGCCGAGCACGAGGCCGCATATCGGCAAACGGTGCCCCAATCGGCGTACTACTATCGCGTGCGAAGCCTGAAACCGTGGAGCCTTCCGCCGGTGGAACGTGCATCCTGGCTGATCTTCCTGAACAGGACGTGCTACAACGGACTGTGGCGTGTCAACAGCGAAGGAGTATTCAACGTGCCGTTCGGCAGGTACAAGAACCCCCGGATCCTCGACGAGGCGAATCTCAGGGAGATTTCGGCCCTGCTCCAGTCAGTCACCCTTCGGTGCGTGGATTTCGAGGAGGTGTTGGAGGGCGCCCAGGCCGGGGATTTCGTGTACCTCGACCCACCATACGATCCCGTCAGCGACACCTCCCGCTTCACGAACTACGTGGATGAAGGATTCGGCCCCAAGGACCAAGAGCGGCTCGCCGGAGTGTTCGAAGCACTTTCCCGGCGGGGAGTCTTGGCGATGCTGAGCAATTCCGATACCCCCCTTATCAGGAGGCTGTACGCGCGCTACGAACCCGAGGTTGTGTGCGCGAAGAGACCGATCAACTGTCGCGGCGACCGCCGCGGGGTCATAAACGAGCTGGTCATACGAAACTACCGGGGTGGGGCCATTGGCCGGTAAACCGAGAGAGCCCGAGAAATCGAGGGCCGCCAGGTTCAAGACCGCGATAGTGAGGTACATCGAGTCGTGGAGCGAAGGAGCCATCAAGATCAGGGAGGAGAAGACCGTCGGGTACCGCTTTGTGGGTACGCCCCGACGATTGGACATAGTGCTGGGTTGTCGGGGGAGGTACGTGGGCATCGAAGCGAAGCTCCAGGACAGCCCGGGCACCGCCTACCAGAAGCTGAGCTACGCCCTGCAGGATGCCAGGGCGTGCCCGATACCGGTGATAATCGTGTTCGCGGGTTCCGGCATCAAGGATGACATGAAGGCCGCGCTCATCACTAGCGGCATCGGCATAGAAGTGGGATTCGAAGAGGGCGGGGAATCGGACAGGATCGTGGATCATCACAACATCCTGAGACAGCGGATCCTGATCGAACTGGGACTGGACTGGCTGGACATCCCTTGACAGGATTGTCCCCTGGGGGGCGGCTTCCCTCCCGACGGCTGGTGGCTGTCGAATCGCGTCGTTTGGAGGAAATCTGGGTCCCTTGGTAGAAGTTATCAGAACTGTTGCGTAGAAATGCGCGTGCAGGCCATGTCCGCTTTGCGAGGCGATACCTGTCTTAGGGGGTTGAGCATGAGACTTACAGCTTTTCGCGTGCAAATGTACAAGTGCATAGTGGATTCCGGGTGGGTTGAAGTACCGTCCCTCGCCGTACTCGTCGGGAAGAACGAGTCCGGGAAGACATCCCTACTCAAGGCGCTCCACAAGTTCAACCCCTTCAAACCCGAGCCTTACTGCATGGACACCGAGTGGCCGCGGGGATGCAGGAAAGACCGTAAGGACTCGCAAGTCGTGTGCACCTGCCGCTTCGAGTTGTCACCCGACGAAATCAAGGAATTGTCGGCGCTGGCCGGTAGAGAGGTCAACATCAGGACCGTCGAGGTCTCAAGGTGTTACTCGGGGGCCCTGGAGGTCGCCTTGCCGCCGGACTCCTTCCCGAACCGCGTCAACCTGAAGAGCGTGGAGGACATATTGTCGTCGCTCCCGACGTTGCGAAACCCCGCGGGCGATGCTTTCCGGAAAAAGGCGCGGGAGTGCGAGGAAGAGGCGCGACGCGTGGCCAGGGAGGGCCGACTCAGCGAGTTCGCGAAGCTTCGGAACAGGCAGACCAAGCTCCTCGAGGAGGTGCTCTCCCCCGGGCTGAATTCGTCGAGGCGGAACAACGAGGAGCAGTACCTCGCCGAGTACGCGGGAAAGCTTGACGAGGCTTCCCAGGCTCTCTCGGCCGCACCGTCGGTGCGCCAGGGAGCCACCGAGTTCATAAAGGGGCGGGTCCCGACCTTCATCTACATGTCCGACTACCAGGCTTTCAGGGGTACCGCCCATCTCGAACAGGTCAAGGGGCGCAGGGACAGGAACGAGTTGACTGAAGAGGACCGGACCCTCTTGACGATCATGGAGCTCTCCGGACTGGACCTGGACGACGAGGTCAGGAAGGCGAACTCGCCCGAACGGGAGCAGAGACAGTACGACCTGGACGACGCGTCGGTCACCCTGACGCGGACCATATCGGACAGGTGGAAGCAACGCCGCTACGAAGTCCAACTGCGCGCCGACGGCCCGCTGTTTTACACGTTCGTCAGGGATGAGCACGACCCCTCCCTGATAAGACTCGAGGAGCGGTCGAGGGGCTTCCAATGGTTCTTCTCGTTCGACCTCATGTTCATGCACGAGAGCGGGGGGACATTCAAGAATTGCGTCATCCTGCTGGACGACCCCGGGCTGCATCTCCATCCCGACGGACAGAAAGACCTGCTGCGAAGGCTGGAGGAATACGCGAAGGGAAACACCCTGATCTATACCACTCACCTTCCCTTCATGGTTGACATCGAGCAACCCAACCGAATACGCGTGCTGAGCGAGACAGACCGCGGCACCGTGGTTACGGACGACCTGACCGTGAGCCAACCCGAGGCGAAATTCGTACTCCAGTCGGCGCTGGGCATCAGCGGGTACACGGCTCGCCCGCACCCGCGCCGAAACTTGATAGTCGAGGGTCTTGACGACTTCTGGGTGATCGGGGAGCTGTCGAGCCTGATGAGCCGGTCGGGCGAGCCGGCTCTGCCGGACGACCTGCTCATAACGGCCGCCGGGGGGACGGCGGAGGCCGCACACCTCGCGGCGTTCATGGTGGGGCGGGGTCTCGACGTAGTGGTGCTGCTCGACTCGGGACCCGGCGGGGACGAGAATAGGGGCAATCTGGTCAAGGAGTGGCTCGGCCGTTTCCAGTCGAAACCCACGCGAGTGTTGTACCTGGGCGAGTGTGTCGGGGTACCCCAGCGCGAGTTCTCCGTGGAGGACATGTTCCGCGAGAAGTTCTATGCCCAGATGGTCAGGGAGGTCCACGCGAGAGAGCTCATAGCCGCAGGATGCGACGACATCGATCTCAGCGGCGATGAGCCGCTCTACAAGAGGGCGGAGCGGGCGCTCGCGAAGTACCAGGTGAAGCTCAACAAAGAGGCGGTCGCCCGGGTGATCCGCTCGACCCTGAGCCGCATGCAGAGCTCCGACGACCTCACTCAGGAAACCAGGGAGATGGCCAGGAACCTGTTCGCGGCGATCAACAACGCGTTCCCCCGGGGCCAGTAGCAGGCGCCGCCCGAGCGAGGCATCCGAGGCTCATTGAAAGGCTCGGCGCCCTCCGCAGACGGTGCACGATGCCCGCGCGGAGGGCGCCTCGTCTCGGTTGCAGGCGGCGCGTAAAGTGGGATTTAATGTCGTTCGCTTTTCCAAAGGATCGGCGGCAGGCGGCGTTGAAAGAGACCAGCCGGGTGATTGACATTGCGCGCTCCGCTTGAATGTTACCCGTGCGTCGTCAGGCTCGCAGAAGGGCTCGCCTCCAAGTACTGTCCCGCCGAACACCAGCGTCGAGCCATGATGAGGCGTGTTCTCAACGACCTGCGTTCCCTGGACGACTCGTCGAGCCCCCCCGTGTTGATAGGCCTCGTTTACAGGGCACTCGCCGCGGTGACCGGCAATCCGGACCCGTTCGAGCGCGAGAAGCGCCTTTTCAACGCTGAGATGCAGCGTCTCATGCCGGAGTTTGAAGCCATCGTCGAGGGATCGGACGACCCCCTCGAGACGGCGCTGAAACTCGCGGCCGCCGGCAACATCATTGACTTCGGGAACATGAGGCACGTGGACCGGGCGGTCCTCGATTCGGCCGTCTCCAAGGTGAGGGAAAGTCAAATCCCCGGCGCGGAGGTCCAATCGCTGAAGGATGAGCTCGCGACTGCGCGCACCCTGTTGTACATAGGGGACAACGCCGGCGAAATCGTGCTGGACAAGCTCTTGCTGCAACACATCAGGAACCGCTTTCCGCGGCTGCGGGTCTATTTCGGTACGCGGGGACGGCCCGTGATCAATGACGCGACGGAAGAAGACGCCATCGCCGTGGGGATAGATGAAGTGGCAACCGTCGTGAGCAACGGCTCCGACCTGCCCGGGGTGGTGTTGGCCGAGTGTTCGCCGCGATTTCGCGCATTGTTTGACGAAGCGGACGTCGTCATAGCCAAGGGAATGGGCAACTTCGAAGGACTCAAGGAGGAGGCGTCGCGAAACGTCTACTTCCTCTTCATATCCAAGAACGATTGCTCGGTGTTCAGGCGCTATGGGCTCCGCGTCAAGGACCTCGTGCTGATCGAGAACCGCAGACCACCTCTGCCCGAGGGCGGCGGGCCTAGCCCAGCCTACCGGTGACGTAGTCGTTCGTCCTGGGATCCCGCGGGTTCATGAACAGCGCCCTGCTGGGACCGTGCTCGACGACTTCCCCGTCCAGCATGAATATCGTTTCATCCGACGCGCGCGCGGCCTGCTGCATGTTGTGGGTGACTATGATGATGGTGTACTCCCTGGAAAGGCTCCGCAGGAGGTCCTCGATCTTGAGGGTCGTGTAGGGGTCGAGAGCGGAGCAGGGCTCGTCGAGCAGCACTATGTCGGGCCTCGTCGCGATCGCCCTCGCGATGCAAAGCTGCTGTTGCTGGCCTATGGAGAGGTCGAGGGCCGGGTGGCGCAGCCTGTCCTTCAAATCTTCCCAGAGCATGACTTCCGAGAGGGCCCTTTCCACCGCCTGTTCCAGTTCGGTCCTCGAAGACAATCCGTGCACCCGGGGGGCGACCGCCACGTTATCGAATACGCTCAATGGGAACACCACGGGGCGCTGGAACACCATGCCCACCCGTCGCCGGAGCTCGATTACGTCGCAATCCTCGGAGTAGATGTCTTTCCCGTCAATGAGCACCGAGCCCTCGACGCGGGCGCCCCGGACGCGGTCATTCATCCTGTTCAAGCAGCGTAACAGGCTCGACTTGCCGCACCCGGATGGTCCTATGATTGCCGTTATGGCGTTGCCGCGGAAGCTTGCGGAGACGCCCCTCAGCGCCGGGTGTTTACCGTAGTATAGCTTCAGGTCAATTGTCCTGGCCTTGAACTGCTCGGAAAACTGCCTCGACGTCCCTCATCCCCTCCATCCGGCATCCCGGGTCGCGCGCCGCCGGTCCCCGATCCTATCCCAGCCTGCCGCTCACGAATGCCTCGGTCCTGGGATCCCTCGGACGCGTGAACATGTCCCCGGCCTCAGCGACTTCCACGAGTTCCCCCAGCATGAGGAACCCGACTCTCGACCCAACGCGGGCGGCCTGCTGCGGGTTGTGGGTGGCGAGCACGATCGTGTATTGCCTGGACAACTCCCTGAGCAGATCCTCTATCCTCAGGGTGGAGATGGGATCCAGGCCGGAAGTGGGCTCGTCGAGGAGGATTACGTCCGGCCCCAGGGCGAGTACCCTCGCCAGCGCGAGTCGCTGTTGCTGGCCGCCGGAGAGCGTCTCCGCGCGCTCCCCCAACCTGTCCTTCACTTCTTCCCACAGCGCCGCCGCCGTGAGCGACCTCTCCACCGTCTCCGACAGCGCGGCCTTCGATCTCTCCCCGGCGCGCCTGGGCCCGTAGGCCACATTCTCGAATATCGAGGTCGGAAGGACAGCGGGAAGGGCGAACACCATCCCAACCCTTCTCCTCAAGACGGTGACGTCCACGCGGGGATCGTACACATCCACCCCGTCGAGGTACAGGCTTCCCGAGTGACGCCCCGAGGGCACGACGTCGTTCAGCCTGTTCAGGCACCTCAGCATCGTAGTCTTGCCGCTGCCCGTGGGACCCATCACGGTGAAAAGCTCGTTCTTCCCGATCTCGAGGTTGAGCGATCTCAGGGCGCAAACCGCTCCGTATGAGTAATTGAAGTCGCTGTATCTTATCATCCGGAAAACACCGTCACCCCCGCCCTGCATGGCCCGAGAACCGGGCGATCAGGATGTTCGCAGCGATCTCTATGAGCAAGACCGTGGCTAAGAGCACCGTGGCGGTCCCATAAGCGTTCGCCATCGAGATTCCTTCCCTCGCGAGAACGTAAAAATGGACGGGAAGCGTCCTGACAGGGTCCATGATGCTCCCCGGGAGCCTGAGCGACGAGCCGGCCGTGAAGATGACCGCGGCCGTCTCGCCCACGGCCCTGCCGAGGGAAAGCATGACCCCCGTGATCACGCCGGGCAACGCGGCCGGAAGCACGACGTGCACCACGGTTTGCCACCTGCTGGCCCCCAGCGACAGGCTGATTTCCCTGTATTCCCTGGGAACGGCCCTGATAGCCTCCTCGGACGTCCTGATTATGGTCGGCAGGATCATCAGCGCCAACGTGAGTCCCCCGGAAAGAATTGACCAACCGAACCCGAGGAAGATGACGAAGAATAGGAAACCGAAAAGGCCGAATATGATTGACGGGACTCCGGCCAGGCTTTCGGCGCCGAATCGGATCACCCTGGAGGACATCCCCTCCCTCGTGTATTCGGTCAGGTAGACCGCTGTCGCCACGCCCAGCGGCGTGCCGATGAGCAGCGCCAAGCCGGTGAGGGCAATCGTCCCGACAATGCTCGGCAGTATGCCGCCCGCCCTGCCCATGTCGCGCGGTCGTTCTGTGAGGAAACTCCAGGTCACACGCGGGATTCCTCGGACGAACACGAAGGATATTATGAACACCAGGAACGACAGGGCGACCGCGGTCGCCGCTGCGAATACCCAGAAGGCGATCCGGTCTGTCCGCTTAAGCATCCCGATATCCCGGCGCGCGGGTTCACGCGCCCGCGCTACCGTCTCGTGGCCTGCGCCTCCCACCGAACACAGCTCCCTTGGACGCCACGTATCTTGTGAGAAGATTGAGAGCAGCAATCATCGCGAACAACACCACTGCGGTTCCGAACAACGCCTCGCGGTGTCTGCCGGAGGCGTAGCCCATCTCGAGGGCGATCCCGCTCGTCAAGGTCCTGACGGGGGAAAGGAGAGACGTCGGGATGACGGGCGCGTTCCCCGCCACCATGAGTACTGCCATGGTCTCCCCCAGGCACCTGCCGATCCCTAGGATGATGCCGGCCACTATTCCCGACCGGGCGGCCGGAAGCACAACCATGCGGATCGCCTGCCACCGAGTCCCGCCCAACGCGGCGACACCATCCCGGTACGAGCCCGGGACCGCCTTCAGCGACTCGTAAGAGACGCTGGTGATGGTGGGCATCACCATGATCGCGAGTACAACCGAGGCGGCCAGCACCGAGAAACCCGGGGCCCCCGTCCACTCCCTGATGAGCGGCACGAGCGTGGTGAGGCCGACGAACCCGTACACCACCGAGGGCACGGCCGAAAGCAGTTCAACCAGGGCCTTGAGCAAGACACCGGCCCGGGGGGGAGCCATCTCTGCCAGGAAAACCGCGCAGGCGACCGCGACCGGCACGCCCATGAGGAGGGCGGCCAGGGTCACGGCTACTGAACCGGCAATCATCGGAAGAACGCCGAACATTCCACGGCTCGGCGACCACGTGGTGCCGAAGACGAACCTCGCGGGACCCGTTCTTCCGAGCTCGGGCATGCCTTCCGCGAAGATGAACGCGGTAATGAGGGCGAGCGCCGAGACCGCCGTGAGGGCGCAACAGAATAAAACGCGTTCGACGACGCGCTCGTTCGCGGTGCGCCCCTGCGACCTAACGCGCCCTGATGAGACCGTTGTCCTCCAGAATGGACTGCCCTCTTTCCGATACGACAAAATCCACGAACTCCTTCACGATCCCCGTCGGCTGTTCCCTGGTAACGAACAGGAACGGCCGGACTATGCCGTACGTGCCGTCCCTCGCGCTCGCCGGCCCGGGTTTGACGCCGTCCACAGCCAATGCCTTCACCCGCAAGTCAACCAGGCCGAAGGACACGTAGCCGACGGCCTGCGGGTCGGAGGCCACAGTCTCGAGGATGGACCCGTTCGAGTCCTGGACGACGGCGGAGCTCGTGACGGATGTCCCTCCCATCACCAGTTCGTCGAACGAACTGCGGGTGCCGGATCCCTCTTCCCTGCTGACTACGTGAATGGGCAGGTCCAGCCCGCCGACACTGCTCCACCTCGACATTCGGCCGGCAAATATGTCCCTCAGCATGTCGCTTGAAAGGCCCTCCACCGGGTTCGTCGCGTGGACTATCACGGCTATGGCGTCGGTGGCTATGAGGATGGGCAGCACCCCCGT
>JANLGA010000004.1:16241-20992 GCA_024653225.1 Bacillota bacterium
CTCCGGGCCGAGCGCCCGCGACAGTGTTCCTATCTGCGCGGCTCCACTTCTCGCAGCCCTGTACCCCGCGCTCGATCCCCCGCCTTGGACGTTCACGGCCACGCCTGGTCGTCCCGCCATGAACTCTTCGGCCAGTACTTCGGCAAACGGTTGCACGGAAGTCGAGCCTGCCACGGTGATAGTCGCCCTCCGGCCCGTGCCGGAACAGCCGCCGACAAGGAGAGCAAGTATCAGCCAGGAGCATCCCAGCGCGCGAAACGCGAACGAGCAGACTGAACTGCGCATGTTCATCCCTTCACTAATTCGACCAGGCAGCGTCTACACCTTCACGAGCGTCGGACGGTGGAAGGCCCGGGGCGCATCCTGCCTCCTTCGCGGAAAACGCCGCCGGCCGCCTCGGAGCGGCCGGCAGATGAGAAGCGCCCAATCGGTCGGAGGAGCACGGCCCTCAAACGGAGGGTTCGACGCCGGGCACCCTCTTCCTGTACACGAGACAGGTGTATGTAGTGTCACCCAGCCTCTCGTAGCGCACTCCAACCAACTCGTACCTTTGCTTTCTCCGAAACTCCAAAGAAGCGTAGTTCGGCACCGGGGATATCACGGTCTCGGCAAAGATGTTGTTCACGCGTTGGAGCCTCAGCTTGTTGATCAAGTGGTCGTAGAGCAGGCTCCCTATGCCCTGACCCGTCATTCCCGCCATCACCGCGGTTTTCTCGATCACCACGAACCTGTCCAGGTCGCCCGGGTCAAAGTCGGGGTGCCAGGAGATCTGCGACACCCAGCCGGGGCTGTACTCGAGCCACCTCTCCTTGTCGTAGGCCACGAGAAACCCGCACACCCTCTTGGCCTCGGCGACATAGAAGTGATCGGTCTCGAGGATCTGCCTGGAAAACTCGCTGCGCGACCTCAATGGGTCCGAGGCGTAGTTGTGAACCAGGAATCCCCTCACTGGGTCCTGAACGGAGTTTCCGACACTACACGCGATACGCGCGATGTCGTGAGCGTCGTCCGGCGTCGCTCTGCGCACCCTCAATTGCTGGGCGAGAGGCGCGTGGGCGATTGCAGCGGGCGCTGCATGAATGCCTTGCATGCGGATAACCTCCTCTTTCCACGCTTACGAGGTTAGCTGACGGGTTCGGGTCGAAAGAGATGACCCTACTCGGCTGCCGGCCGAGATTCACCCCACTTACCGGGTTCCCCGTTCCTCCACGCGGAGGATTAAGCGTTCAGTGTGGGTGTGATCGGTGTGCCTCGTCAGTCCCCCTGGTACCTTCGGCCAACCACCCCCCGCAAGTCTACCTGTTAGATCATTAGTTTACCACATGATCGCCTCATTGTCACTCTATCCCGCCGATTGGTGGTGCCCTGAGGATGACCTCTTATTCGCCTCGCTCGCGCCGGCGCGCCCCACTACGTGACCGTATACCCTGAGGGAGATTTCGGCTATCACCCGGCTCGCCGTCTCGACCGAGGAGACATTCTTTGACATCACCGCCAGGACGTAGTTGATGTCTCCATCGGTCACTATTGCCACGTCATTGACGAAACCGGGCCACGTTCCTATCTTGTTCGCCACCCGCGCGGATGTCGGAAGGAGCGCGGGTATCCGGTCCCTGTGTTCCGTGGCCGTGAAATGACCCATCAGCTCGGGCCCGAGGTCGTCGTTTGTCGAACAGAATCGGAGCAGCCGTTCGGCGAACATCCCGAGGTCCGCCGGGCTGGAATTGTTGACCGTCTCCGGGACGACCCTGGCCCCGGCCCCCTTCTCGTACTCGACGAACCGTGCCCTGCCCAGGTACCTGAGCAACATGTTGCCCGCCACGTTATCGCTCTTGACCACCGCCAAGCGGGCTAGCTCCCGCAGCGTGAACTCGGTCCCATACTGATACCCGATTATTACTCCGGTACCGGCCTCTCGATCTTCACGCGAGTATGCCACCTTGTCGCCGAGGTCAACCTCGCCGGCCGCCGCCTTCTCGTAAAGCATCAGGATCAACGGCAGCTTGTAACAGCTCCCCGCGAAGAACTCCTCTTCAGGCCGAATGCCCAGGGTTTCGCCCGAGTTGATCACCTTGACGTACACGCCGTACTCGCCGTCCGCGGAGGAGACCACCTCGGTGAGCTCGCGGATCAGCATCTCCTCGTCAATGAAATCGCCGGTCGCCGTGGGCCGCTCCGTCCCCCTCGCGGTCCCGTCGGTCCACGCCATCCGCACGCATACCAGGAGACAGAGCGTGACAACGCCCATCGCCAGGGCCAACGTGCCGTGGTTGCGTGAGTGACGCCGCGCGGACCGGCGAGCCCATCCCCGCCCGGTCCGTCGGAGCTCCCGGTATCCCATCCGGTATCCCATGCTGTACTTTCCGCCGAAAGTCATGGCAGTCCCGGCGACTTAGTTCACGCGGGCACCTCCGTTTTCCTCCCGGCGTCTCTCTGTCGCACCCGAGGGCTCGCGGCATTCCGGACTGCAGCTTCAATCCAGCAGGGTGATCCGCACTACTATGTCCGCGGCCAACCTCAAGGTGACCTTGTCGCCCTCCTCGATGTCCCGCATCCTCAACGACACCGCGCCCCTCTTCACCACGACCTCCGGGCTGACGCGGTACGAAACGGACGTGCCGTCCGACTTGCGGATCTTCACTACGTACAGGTCGTCGTCTTCCGTCACTGAAACGATGGTGCCGCTCACATCCGACGAGGGTCGCCGGGTGACTGTTATCGTCTTAACCCTCGATCCGAGGAAGCCGAGGGTGACCTTGTCGTCCTCGACCAGATCGTCAAATGCGAGGGACATTTCCCCGAACGAGACCTTGACGCCCGACGACACTTCGAAGGACCGGATGGAGCCCGTGGCGGTTTGGATGTATATCTTCCACGGAGTAGTCGAGGTTCGGACGCGAGTGACGGTGCCAGTCTGCTCGCCTGAGGACTCCGACTCGACTGTCACGCGGATTGCCTCGGAATCGAGTATCTCGACCTCCACCTCGTCGTCTTCTTCTATCTCGTCGAGGTCAATGGGTTCGCCGTCCCTCGTGATCTCCGCGTCGTCCGCCACCGTGATAGTGCGCACCTTCCCGTCCTCGATCTCTACGGAGATCCGGCTCCTACTCAAGGACACGGCGACCACGACTCCCACCACTACTTCGTCCGGCTCTTCCTCCTCTTCCTCCTCGGCGGTTATTCTGACCACCTCGTCATCCTCGATCTTGAGCGTCACGCTGTCGCCGACCTCGAGGTCTTCCAGGTCCGCGGTACGCCCGTTCCTCTTCACTATGCAGTCATCCGAAACATCGTACGTCGTTGTTTCCCAATCCTCGTCCCTGATCTTGATCGTGGGATAGCGCCCTAAGCCGACAGATCGGATCACCCCGCTGACGGTGCGGCTCGACGTTGTCGCCCCGATAGGGCTCTCGCCGTAGCCCGGCCATCCCCTGACCTTGGTCGTGTGAGCATCTATCACCGATGCCTGTGAACCGGACTTCAGCACCATCACCCACTCGCCCTTTTGGAGGTCGGAGAGCTCCGCATGCTTCTTGTCCACGAGTATCAGGGCGCCGGGCATCACCGCCATCGTGACCTTACCCGAGTACGCCGCACTACCGCCGCCCGATTCCCACCACTTGGGGTCGTAGGCCTTGACGGTGAGCTCCAGGTCATCCGGATCAACCGCTTCGATGACGCCCCTGAGTTCGGAAGTCGCCCTCGGCGCCATCCGCTCGTCACACCTGTCGAGTATGGCGGCGATCTCCGCCCTGGTGATCGGCTGGTCGGGCCTGAACATGTCGGCCCAGCCCTCCATGATCCCCCTGTCGCTGACGACCGCCACGTATCCGACCTTGTCCGAGGGGACGAGGTACCGGTCGGTGAACGGGAGAACCGCGTCCGTCTTCGCGACGGCCTCTGAGTTGAGACCCAGGGCCCTGACGAATACCTCCGCCGCCCACAGCCTCGTCGCTTGCAAATACGGGCCGAAAGACCCCGTTGACGACGGGATGAGCCCGCGATTCATGCCGACCCACAGGTAGCCGACGGCCCATTGGTAGTACCGCTGGATGTAGGAGGCGTCGGCGAAAGGAAGGGTGGCGGATGACGCCGCGCGGGCTTGGTTCTCCGCGCCGATCAATCGCACCGCCGCCGCCACGAGCTCCGCCCGGGTCACGTTGGAGTTCGGCTTGAACACGCCCCCGGGGTATCCCGTCATCAATCCTTTGACCTTGACCTTCGCCATGTAACCGACGGCCCAGGGGGCCTCGTCCTCGTCCACAAACATCTTCTTGAGCCATCCGGGGCCCCAGGTCTCCTCGGCGGCACCCAGCGCCGCCCTACCGGTCCCCAAGAGCACGGCCGCGGCAACACACAGGCACGTCAGCAGCGCCAGACGCCCGCGTAGAACGCGCGACTCTCTCGATGAATGCACACCGCAGCCCCCCTATCTTGATTCGGAACGCCACCGCCGCCCGACGGAGTAGTTCTTTATGGAAAAGCCGCCATCCTCTCCATGCCATGTGGTTCCGACGGGGTCAGGGCCGAATTGTTCCCCTCCGAAGCCTGCCGAGAAGTGATTCTGAAGTAATGTGCCTCGCGGCTGCAGCCGCGAGGCACCAGTGACGCCGGATTCCGCCGACCACGGTCGGCCGGGACGACGGCGTTTCAGCCTACGAACATCTGGGTCCAGTAATTGCCGTAGGTCCCTCCGGTGACGTGCCCGACCCCTATCCTCGTGAAGGCCGGGTTCATTATGTTCGCCCGGT
>JANLGA010000004.1:21002-24921 GCA_024653225.1 Bacillota bacterium
TTCATCCAGGCATTCATGACTTCCTGCGGGGAACGGTAGCCGGCAGCGATGTTCTCTCCCGCCACCCTGTACGTGATCCCGAAGTCACGCATCATCTTGAAGGGCGAACCGTACGTCGGGGACTCGTGCGAGAAATACGCCCGGTCCCTCATGTCGGCCGCCTTGTAGCGCGCGACCCGAGATAGAGCCGCATCCGCGGACAGCGGTGCGAGGCCGGCCTTCGCGCGCTCGGCGTTCACCAGCCTGACTACCTCCAACTCCCACGAGCTCATCTGCATCGAGCCCACGCTCGTGGTCGGCGTCGGTTGCGGAGCCGGAGCCGACGGAGCAGGAGCCGTCTGGGACCTGTAGTACCTCCAGTACGGGTGGTAGCCGTAGCTGTAGTACACCGTCGCCGCTTGGGCGGGCGACGCCGCCAGCAATACCATACATGCCAGGACCACCGTCAGAAGGGTCCGCATCGTGCTTCTCTTGGTTCCTGTCACGGTAATTCCCCCCCCTGGTACGAGTTGTGTGCAGCCGGATTGTAACACGAAGCCCATCCGCTGTTCAGCCTGTAATTTGTGGAAAGGCCGGACGCGGGTCGCTGGTCGGGTGCAGCGCAGCGTGGGCGCCCGTCGCGCTGGACAACCGGGGTCGCCGGGTGGTATGATGAGCCTACAGCGCAGAAGCGCAAGACAGTCTGGAGGTAGTAAATTGCGAGGCACGGTGAAGTGGTTCAACGCGCAGAAAGGCTACGGTTTCATCACGAAGGAGGATGGTACCGGCGACGTGTTCGTCCACTACAGCGCCATCCAGGGTGAGGGCTTCAAGACCCTGAATGAAGGCGAGACGGTGGAATTCGACATTGAGGAAGGCCGGAAAGGACCGCAGGCTCAAAACGTGGTCAGGACAGCCTGAGCACAGGGTTTCGAAGGGAAATGCCGCCCGGTGGGCGGCATTTCTTTCTCGCGGCCCCGGCTCGTTCTCCTTTACTCCATCCTCTTCACCCTGTCGGCTTTCGCATCGTCCCCCTTTGTAACGAATGTCTTGCAACATGTCTCCATGGAGCTGCCGGCCGGCGTCCGAGGGAACTGGGAGGCTTCCAGGGCATTGAAGGTGTGGGGCGTCGTGTCGCCCATTCTGTCCGAGGTCACCACTATCTGTTCCGCGCTGCAGTAGTTTCCGTCGGCCCAGTAGTGGCAGTTGCTGACGCTGCACCTGATGTTCTTGTTCGCAGACATGCGACCACCTCCGGACTTGTTGTTCCCGAGCGGGCCCACGGCTATACCGGGCTGCTTGCCGCACTGTTCCGACTGTTGGCAGGATTTCGCGAATTTCGCGTGGAAGTACGGAGCCCGGGTAAAGACCCGGTCAAGAACGAGGGGGGTGGACACCTTGAGGAGGTTGGTCCTGCTGGCGGCCGTCGTGTGCGTCGCGTTGTCGGCTACAGCTTGTGCCCCGAGGATCCAGGAGATCAAGATCGGGTGCAACGCCGAACTCACAGGAAGCATTCCGGTGGTCGGCCAGTCATGCAGAAACGCGGCTTCCATGGCCGTGGACGAGATCAACAAGGCGGGCGGACTTGAAGTCGGGGGGCGGAAGTACACCATCTCGCTCCTCGTCGAGGACAACGAGGATAAGGCCGAGTCCGCGGCGGCGGTCGCCCAAAAATTAATTAACCAGAACCAGGTTCTCGCCATCGTGGGTCCGAACGCAAGCCGAAACGCAATTCCGGCAGCTTCCATCTGCGAATCCGCCAAGGTCCCGATGATAAGTCCCTGGTCCACCAATCCGAAGACGACCGACGGCAAGAAGTACGTGTTCAGGGCGTGTTTCATTGACGATTTCCAGGGAGTAGTCACGGCGAAGTTCGCGTTGAACAACCTGCAGGCGAAGACGGCGGCCGTCCTTTACGACGTGGGCAGCGAATACAACAAGGGCATCGCCGAGGTCTTCAAGAAGACGTTCGAGGCGTCGGGCGGCAAGGTGGTCGCCTTCGAGACTTATACCACCGGCGACAAGGACTTCAGCTCCCAGCTCACCAGGATCAAGGACGCGGCACCCGACGTGCTGTTCCTGCCCAACTACTACAGCGAAGTGCCATTGCAGGTACAGCAGGCACACAGGCTGGGATACAAGGGTAAGATACTCGGAAGCGACAGCTGGGGGAGCCCCGAGATCATCAAGCTCGGCGGAGCGGACATGGAGGGGCATTACTTCAGCACGCACTACGCGCCGGACATCGCGACCCCCGCCGCACAGAGTTTCATCAAGGCCTACAAGGAGAAGTATAACGGCGTCCCCGACGACGTCGCGGCGCTCACGTACGACTCGTTCATGCTGCTGTTCCAGGCGATCAAGGCGGCCGGAAAGCCAGATAGGCAGGCCGTTCGGGACGCGCTCGCCGGCGTGACGAGGTTCGAAGGCGTCACCGGGGTCCTCGAATTCAAGGGGACCGGCGATCCGGTCAAGAGCGCCGTAATACTGCAGATAAAGGACGGGAATTTCAAGTACTTCGAGACGGCGAAGCCATAACACCTTGCGGACGAAGGGGCGGCCGGGGTCCGATCGCGGGCCCAGCCGCCCCGGTCTACTCGGGGAGGGTACCGCATGGCGCATCTCGTACAGCAAGTGCTCAACGCCGTTCAACTGGGCAGCGTATACGCACTCATAGCCCTCGGGTATACGATGGTGTATGGAATCCTGCGCCTCATCAACTTCGCGCACGGCGATATCTTCATGGCCGGGGCGTATTTCGGTCTCTTCGCCGCGGGATTTCTCCAGTCCAGGATTCAGGCGCCGTCATGGGTGACCTTGGCGCTGACCATGGTCGCGTCCATGATCGCGACGTCGGGACTCGCGGTGCTGATCGAGCGGGTGGCATACAAGCCGCTCAGGAACGCCCCGAGGGTATCGCTCGTGATAACGGCCCTCGGCACCGGCCTGTTCCTCGAGAACTTCACGCTGGCCACGATGGGGGCCGAGCCGAGGAAAATGCCCGAGATCGTCCGAGTCTCCAACCTGGACCTCGGGGGAGTCACCGTATCCACGGTCCAGCTGCTCATAATCCTCGTTTCGCTCCTCCTGATGATCGTCCTGGACACGATCGTGCGCAAAACGATGACGGGCATGGCGATGAGGGCAATCTCGTTCGACAAGGCGGTCACCCAGTTGATGGGCGTCCCGCTCGATCGCATAATCTCGCTCACGTTCGCCATCGGGTCCTCGGTTGCCGCCGCGGGGGGCATTCTCTACGGGCTCGCCTACCCGGTCATTGACCCGTACATGGGGATCAGGATCGGATGGTGGGCGTTCATAGCCGCGGTGGTAGGGGGCATCGGAAACGTGCGGGGAGCGATGGTGGGGGCGTACATCCTGGGGTTCGTCGAGATATTCACGCCGCTGATCCTCCCGTCTTTCACCTACAGGGATTTCGTTGCCTTCTCGCTCCTGCTGCTGTTCCTGGTGTTCAAGCCCACGGGAATACTCGGAAGGCCCACCGCCCAGAAGGTGTAAGGCGGGCGGACCGGAATGCGAGGTGTACACATGAGGATACGTCCGTCGGGGGCATGGCTCTTGCTCGGTCTCGTGCCGGTGTCGGTCGTGCTCCCCCGCATCGGCTTGCTCAACCCGTACATCGAGCTGGTAATGATGTACGTGGGGATCAACATCATCTTGACGACCAGCCTCAACCTGGTTAACGGCTTCATGGGGGAGTTCTCGGTCGGGCACGCCGGGTTTATGGCGATAGGTGCGTACGTCTCCTCAATACTGACGGTCAAGGTGCTTCCGCAATCCTGGGGCCCGTTCATCTTCCCGGTCGTCGTCGCCGCGGGGGGAATCGCCGCGGCCGCGGCCGGAATGGTAATAGCGGTGCCGTCATTCAAGACCCGGGGAGACTACCTCGCCATAGTCACCCTGGCATTCAACATGATCA
>JANLGA010000004.1:24931-34292 GCA_024653225.1 Bacillota bacterium
TGATCATCAAGAGCGCACTGGAAAACATCGAGGCCGTCGGGGGGCCGCGCGGGTTCCTGGGGATGCAGAAGCTCACGAACCTGGCTTGGGTCTACGTCTGGACGCTGGCGGCGGTGTTCGCCGTGAGGAACTTCGTTTACACCAACTACGGTCGAGGAGTGCTCTCCATACGGGAAGACGAAGTGGCATCCGAACTCGTCTCGGTGAACACTCGCAGGTGCAAGGTCATGGCCTTCGTCTTGTCCTCCTTTCTCGCGGGCGTGGCGGGCGGCTTGTTCGCCCACCTCCTTCAATTCATCAACCCGAGGTCATTCACGATCCTGAAGTCCACGGAGGTCCTGGTAATGGTATACCTCGGGGGTACCGGCTCAATATTCGGGTCAATACTGGGGGCCACCATTTTCACGGTGCTCCTCGAGCTCCTGAGGCCTCTCGAGGTCTGGCGCTGGGTCGTGGGACCGTTGATGCTCGTCGGCCTCATGATGTTCAGGCCGACGGGAATCACCGGCCTCCGGGAACACAGGTGGTTGATTCCCGCGGGGGAGCGGAGTGCGCCGGAGGGGGTGCAGCGTGGTGCCGCTGCTTAAGATATCCGGCCTGACCCACTACTTCGGAGGGCTCAAGGCCGTTTCCGACTTCGAGCTCGAGGTGGAACCGGGTGAGCTCGTCGGAATAATCGGGCCGAACGGTGCGGGCAAGACCACCGTGTTCAACCTGGTCACGGGGGTCTACCGGCCAACGAGGGGTTCAATCCTGTTCCGGGACAGGGACATGGTCGGCCTGGCCCCCAGCGCCATTGTCTCAATGGGCATCGCAAGGACCTTCCAAACCATTCGCCTGTTCAGAGGCTTGACGGTGCTGGACAACGTGCGAATCGCCCAGTTCTCCCAGGTCAGGTACGGCCTGTGGCGCGGGCTGCTGAGGACGAGGGAGTTCCTGGCGGAAGAAGACAGGATACGCGAGAAATCCCTCGAACTGCTCGACGTGTTCAACCTCCGCAGATACGCCCTAGCGCCGGCCGGGGGGCTTCCGTACGGCGAGCAGCGCCGGCTGGAGATCGCGAGGGCGCTGGCGTGCAAGCCGAGCCTGCTACTCCTCGACGAGCCCGCGGCGGGCATGAACCCGGGCGAGGTGCTCAGGCTCATGGAGCTCATCCAGTGGCTGAGGAAGCGATTCAACCTCACGATACTCCTCATCGAACACCAGATGAGGGTCGTAATGGGGATCTGCGAGAGGATCAAGGTGCTGGATTTCGGGGAGACGATAGCGGAGGGCAAACCGAACGAGATACAGGACAATCCGCGCGTACTCGAAGCGTACCTCGGGAAGGAGATGGTACTGTGAACGGACGCACGCCTCTCCTCTCCGTGAAAGACCTGACCGTATCGTACGGGGGCATCCGCGCCCTTCGGGGTGTTTCCTTCGACGTGTATGCCGGCCAGATAGTCACGCTCATCGGCGCCAACGGCGCGGGAAAGTCCACCTCGCTCAGGACCGTGTCGGGGCTGCTCAGGGCCGAGTCCGGCAGCATCGTCTTCGACGGGCGCGACATCACCAGGATGCCCCCGCACACGATAGTCGAACTCGGAATCTCACACGTGCCCGAGGGAAGGGGGATATTCGGGAACCTGACTGTCTTCGAAAACCTCAGGCTGGCCGCCTACTCCAGGAAGGACAGAAACGAAATAGTGCGCGACCTGGAGCGGGTCTACGGCATATTCCCGAAGCTCAAGGAGCGCCGCAACCAGTTGGGCGGCACCCTGTCGGGCGGCGAACAGCAGATGCTGGCCGTGGGGCGCGCGTTGATGACGAGGAGCAAGCTCATGCTGCTCGACGAGCCGTCAATGGGCCTTTCTCCCATTCTCGTACAGGAGATATTCAGGGTGCTCATAGACATAAACCGCGCCGGGATCACGATCCTCCTCGTCGAGCAGAATGCCCACATGGCCCTGAAGGTCGCCTCGTACTGTTACGTACTGGAGACCGGAACGGTGGCGTTTTCCGGAACCGCCGCCGAACTCCTGGAGGACCGCCGCATAAAAGAGGCTTACCTCGGGGGGAAGGGATGAGACCGCCCTCGACCCCATCCCTTCCCCGCATCCGCATTGCGCCGCGCATTCGTGCGCGGGTCGTGTGCTTGACACAGCTCAGTGAGAGTGTTACCATGAACCAAAACGAAACCCACACTGCAATGAGCGGGAATAGTAGGATTGCGGAACGCTCCAGAGAGCGGGGCCCGACGGTGGGAGGCCTTGCAGCGGGAAGCATCGCGAACCCGCCCGCGAGCTGCCGGCGACGAGCCGTGACGGGATCCGCCCGTTAGCGCGGGGCGCCATTTCTGAACGATGAAGTGAGCGCACGAGAGAGCCCTGGTGGCTAATCAAGGTGGTACCGCGGACGACCCCTCCGCCCTTGGCGGCAGGGGTTGACGTTTTCACCGACCTGGTTGCGGGAGTGAGCGTACTTGAATAGACTCGGGTTCGTGGGCGCGGGCTCCATGGCGGACGCCCTCATACACGGGATAATCCGTTCGGGGAGGGCCCTGCCGGGGGAAGTGATGGTCACAAATAGGTCCAACACAGGCAGACTCCATCAGGTGCGCCTCAGGCACGGCGTCCGCATCACGCGGTCGAAGGCGACCCTCGCGCGCCGGTCGGACGTGATCCTGCTCTGCGTGAAGCCGCCGGATGCCGCCGAGGTACTCTCCGAGCTCCGCGGCTTGGTACGGCCGCGTCACGTGGTTGTTTCGGTCATAGCCGGGCTGCCCGTCGCGTTCATCGAGCGCGAGCTCGGAGCGGGCATCCCGGTGGTCCGGGCAATGCCCAACATATCGTGCCGCGTGGGAGAGTCGGCCACGGTCCTCGCCTCGGGCACGTCGGCTTCTTCCAAGCACCTGTCCGTCGTCGAGCACCTCCTGTCGGCAGTGGGAAGCGTGACGACAGTGCCGGAGGAATGGCTCGACGCCGTCACGGGCCTGTCCGGCAGCGGACCCGCCTACGTGTACTACCTGATGGAAGCGCTCGCCGCCGGCGGTGTTAAGGCGGGGCTGCCGGCCTCGCTCGCGTCGGAACTCACTCTCCAGACAGTGCTCGGCGCGGCCAAGATGGTGAAGGCGACGGGCCGAGACCCGTCCGCCCTCCGCCGAGATGTGATGTCCCCCGGGGGGACGACAGTCGCCGGACTGAGCGTCCTGGACGAGGCAGGGTTTCGCCAGGCGCTGGAAGAAGCAGTCCGCAGGGCTGCGGACAGATCCCGTGGTCTCCGCGCCTTCTGCGGGCCGGCGGGCGACTCCGTACCCCGGATTGCAGGTACCTGACGGGATGGGGCTGGGCGTCATGGACTCGGCGCGGGACATCGGGGCGGACCTCCTGGAGGGGCTATACTACGCTTGGGTGGCGGCTCTCCCCGTTTCGGAACTGAGAGTGGCGATTCCCCTTGCGATCCACAGGGGCGTGCCTCCGGCAGTCGCCCTGATCCTGGGAATCGTCGGGAACTGCATTCCTATCGTGCCGCTCCTCCTCGCGTTCGAGCCCATAACCGCGCGGCTCAGGTCGTCGCGGCTGTTCCGGAAGGCCGCCGAAGCGGCGCGCCTCGCCAACCTCAGGAAGTCGGGAATCGTGCGAGCATACGGGCCGTTGGGTCTCGCGGTGTTCGTGGCCGTCCCCTTTCCGGGGACGGGCGCCTGGACCGGCGCCATGATAGCCTCCCTGCTCAAATTGCCGTTCTGGTCGTCAGTCGCGGCGATAGCGGCGGGGGTCATGGTCTCGGGGATCATCGTGACAGTCCTCACTGCCCTCGCTCTGTGAATCCCCCGCCATCCCGTCGCCCGGGGGCGGACTCCCCCGATCTGGGAGAGGGCGAACCAGCCGGGCAAAACCGAGCGTTCCGGCAAGCAGTATCCCGCAAGCGAACAGGAAGGCCGGCGCCAGGTCCCCGGAGGGAAGCGCGAGGTACCCCGAAACGGCGGGCCCAATGCTGCCGCCGACCAGGGCCACGCAGCTGAAGAGAGACGAGACGGCTCCCCTGCACGATTCCCCGGAGGACTCGATCATGATGGAGAGGAGCGAGGGGTTCGACAGCCCGGCGCCGAACCCCCATATCCCGAACATGGCCGCCATGACCGGTGTCGTCCACGCGAAAGCCATCCCGGCCGCCGAAACGGCCTGGGCCGCTCCCCCAATGACGGCAAGCCTACGCGTGGAGAATCTCGCCGTGAGTCGCGGCATGCTGAAGGCGGAAACCGACCACATGACCCCCATCGGGATCAGCATCATGCCGGCGAGCACGCTCGAACCCTTGAGCCGGGACACCACGGCAAACGGGTAGCAGGTGAGGAGCATAAAGTACGCCATCGTGAAACCGAGCTTTGCGAGGAATGTCCCCAGGATCGTCGGCGAGGAGAGCGTCGCAGCCAGGCCCCGGGCGTAGTCCGTCGCCGGCCCGCCGAACCGGCCGGCCCGAGGAAGAGTCACCGCGCACAGTACCGCTGCCGGGACGGCGAGAGCGTACGCGGCAAACGGCGTCTTCCAGCTCATGGCCGCGAGGGCGCCTCCGACCAACGGGACCGCCATCTCCGAAATGGCAATGGTGCCGTTCACCAACCCAAGCAGTCGGTTCCTGTCCGGGGCGTCCTCGTAGAAATCGCCGATCAGCCCGTAGATGCTGGACATCAGCCCCGACCCGCCGATTCCCTGGACGACTCGGCCCGCCAAGACGACGCCCATCGCGCCTGAATACAGCGGGACGGTCCCGCCCGCCGCGTACATCAGGAGTGAAGGAATCAGGACCATCTTCCTGCCCGCCCGATCCGCCAGCATGCCGACGAATAGCGACGAGATACCGGAACTTGCCGTATAGACGGTGATGAGCATGCCCACGACCGCGCGGGATACGCCGAGGCCGGCGGCGATTGCGGGAAGGCCCGGGATTATCACCGAATTCGGGGTCATCGCTACCACGGTCACTACCAGCACGGTGAATACGAACACCCGGTGTGCCAAGTCCCTCCGCCTCCCACCCTTCGCGGAATTCTACTGGGACGTCGTGTTTCCTCTAGGCGCGCGAGCGAGGGAGGCGTCGAGCGGCCGGGCGTAGAACGTGTCGAACCGGACTAATCCGACGGGGGATGAGAGCCGTGAATCGGACGCACCGTGCCGGAGCGGACATGAGAGTGGCGATTCTCGGATTCGGCAATGTCGGCAGGGCGCTCGCCCGTCTCCTGGCGGCGGAGGGGGATCGCCCGGCCGGTCGTGCGGGCACGTCCTTCCTGGTCACGGGGATATGCACGCGAACCAGGGGCACGCTCATCCGCCCGGAAGGAGTGGACCTCGTGCGCGCCCTCGACTCGATCGAAAGGGAAGGTCTCCTGCCCGGTGCCGAGGCCCTCTTCCCTTCAACCCCGGCGCGTTCGACCGCGGAGCGCTTCATTCTCGAATGCCCCGCGGACATCGTGGTCGAGGCTACAACCCTGGACGCTCGGACCGCCGAACCGGCGACCACGCACATCATGGCCGCCCTCTCTGCCGGAAAACACGTGGTCACGGCCAACAAGGGCCCCGTCGCGTGGCACTTCCGGCAACTCGAGGCCTCGGCACGAGCCAATGGCGTCCGTCTCCTCTTTGAATCCACGGTGATGGACGGGGCGCCCGTGTTCAACATGGCCAGGCGATGCCTGAGAGGCTGCTCGATACTCGGGTTCAGGGGGATCCTCAACTCGACGACGAACCTCGTCCTCGACCTCATGGAAGAGGGAGCCACTCTCGAGGACGGCCTCGCGAAGGCCCGCGAGATGGGAATCGCCGAGGCCGACCCCTCGCTCGACGTGGAAGGATGGGACGCCGTCCTCAAGACGACGATCCTGGCGACTGTACTCATGGATTCGCACCTGAGTCCCGCCGAGGTTCACCGGGAGGGGATGGTCGGGCTCGACCCGGCGCGGCTGGACGCCGCGAGGAACGCCGGCAGGGTTCTGAAGCTGCTCTGCGAGGCCGATGGGACCGGCGCACGGGTTCGCCTCGCGGAGTTGCCGAGGACTCACCCGTTTTCCATCGTGCGAGGAACGTCTTCCGCCCTCACGATCGCCACCGACCTGATGGGCGAGATAACCATCTTCGAGGACGATCCCGGGCCCATCCAGACGGCATACGGCATCCTGGCGGACATGATCGAGATAGCCGAGGGCAACTGAACCACCGGGCGACCCCCCGCATATTATGTAGAGCAATTCTCATTCAGGGGGGTTATCTCTGTGAGTGTGGGTAACACCAAGGCCCCGGCCAGGCCCGTCGTTCCGCCGCCGGAAGCCCCCGCTCCGCCTCCTCCGGTGGTTTCGCCCATAACCGGCCCATTCGCGGAGCCCATCGGCATGTTCCCGCCCGCCTGTCCGCCCGTGTTCCATTGCCCTCCGGGATACCCATACGCGGGCATTCCCTGCTACCCGGGAACGGGTTACGGGTGGATGCCCGGCGCGGATCCGTGGTGGGGTGCCCCCGGTTGGACCGGCCGGCGCGGTATGTACGGCGGCATGCCGTGCTACGGTATGCCGTGGTCCATCGCGCCCGTCGTGTGTCCGAGGTGCGGATACGTGATGAGGGGCGAGCCGATGCCGTGGGGCGGGCCGCCGGCCGGCCTCCCGGGCACGACAGCGCCTTCGGCCGGTTCCGAGGACAACTGAGTCCCCAAAGATTCGCGCAAGAGGGGTGAAACAGATGTACGCCTGGCCCGATTACTGCGGCTACGACCCCACCGTGCTGCAGCAATACGGATACGGCATCCCGCCGGACCCTGCAGCACTGCAGTGGGGTGGCTGGCGATGGTGGGTGTTCCCGTTCCTCTTCTGGTGGCCGTTCTTCTTCCGCAGGTGGTGGTGGTGACGGTCCCACCTGGGATCGCCTCAATAGGAAAACACTCTGCTCGGGCGGTCGGGAGGCGCCACCTCGATCACGGTGTCGCACCGCGGCGACAAGGCGGCTCTCGCCGCCCGGAGTGCGAGGTCGGGCGTATTGCACTCGATGCTGAGATGTGAAAGCAACACCAGTCGGGTGCGACGCGAAACCACTCGCGACAGGGCGCGGGCGGCCTGGTCATTCGACAGGTGCCCGACGTCGCTCAGCACGCGCTCGATGAGGCGCCTGCTACGACCCGAGTTGAGCTCCATGTCCCTGTCGTGGTTGCTCTCCAGTATGAGATAGTCCGAATCCTTGACTGCGTCCGAGACCGACTCGGGCACGCAGCCGAGATCGGTGGCGATGGAGAGAGCCCTTCCCGAGGAACGCACTGTGTACCCGACGGGCTCGGCGGCATCGTGCGGCTTCAGGAACGGCTCCACCCGGCAACGCCCCAGGTCCACGGGGCGACCGGGAACGACATGCCTCCGAAGGTCCGGTTCGAGGTGCGTTTTCGCCCCCGAGGTCCGCCAGAACCCGCCCGTCGCGTACACGGGGATCCTGTACCTCTGTGCGAACGGGTGTTTCAGGTCAAGTGCAGCAGTGTGATCCCTGTGGCCGTGCGTGATAAACAATGCCGTCACACTGGACGGTTCCACCCCGATGATCGCGAGGCACCGCTCCAGCCTCCTGAGCGGGACCCCGCAATCGAGTAACAACCTCACCCCGTCGGGAGTTTCCACGTAGTACGAGTTCCCGAAGACGCTCGAGCTGCTGAGAGAACAGAACCGAAACGACCCGGCCACCGGGCACCTCCCCGCTGAGGACTCCCGCCCGGTGGAAAATGATTCATCCCGGCCGAGGCCGACTCCTCCTACTGGAGGGGAAACCGGCGGGCCAAGGCCCGCTCGACCGCGGGCAGCAACGCGACGGCGCCCAGGACCCCCACCGCGCTCTGCAACAGGTTACCCACGGTCTCCCCAAGGGCGGCGCGGGGGTCCACCATGATGCCGGTCGCCAGCCCGTACCCGAGGGTAATCAGGAACGCGCCGGCGATCATGGCATGGACCCTGAAACCCTTGCCGTACTTACGGGGCACTGCACCGGCGACAAACCCGGCCGCTCCCTTTATGAAGAACGTCCACGGGATCCACGCGGTGTAACCCGTCCACAGGTCCGCCAGCGCCGACCCGACCGCGGCGATCGCGGCCGCGGGCAGACCGCCAAGAAGGGACGCGGCTGTGTAGATGACGATGTCCCCGAGATGGTAGTACCCGGTCGGTCCGGGGATCTTCAACATCGCGGTGGACAAAGTGACAAGCGCGGTGAACAGACCGTACACGGACAGGATCCTGACCTTGCTCATAAGAGAATCCTCCCCACTAAACAGGATACCCCGGGCTCTCCCGGGGTTCTGGGGATCGGTCCACGGCGTGCCCGATCCGGGCACGCTCCGGCCTTCTCCCACTCAGACTTTACTGTCGGCTCCGGATTCTCACCGGCTCAAACGCTGAGGCTGATGGGCTCGTCCCTTTAGGGGCATCACCACCGGTCGGGAATAGGAAGCATCCGGCTTCCTCACCCGCCCCCGAAGGCTCCGCCTCAACTATATCATCACTCGCGCGCTCCGGCAACAAGCGGTTCGCAACGTTGACACACCCTTCATATTATGTAACAATCCGACCATTGCAGGAGGGACCCGCCGTGTATGGAGGACCGCCTTTCTACTGGGATGAAATGCGCTATGGTCCGGGAGGCCCGTTCGCCGTGTCTCACGTACACCAATACCGCGGAACCACGTCCGTCGAGCATCGCCATTGTCACACGTACGAAGGGACTACGGGGCCGCCGGTTCAGGTCGGCATGACGCACGTGCACGAGTACCGGGGGGAAACATCGAGAAACGCCGGGCATACTCACACTTACTGCGGCACCACCGGCCCTGCAGTGCCCGACATGGCGGGCGGACACGCCCACAGGGCTTAGGTACCGAGGGCGCGCGACCATACTGACAAGCGAAAGAGAAGCCAACCGCCGATATGGTGGTTGGCTCTTTTCCGAATCATCCCGGTGGGCGCATGCTCAACTACCTGGTTGCGCCCCTGACCACTGCCTGACCGCCCTGTGCGACGTTGGTGAGCCCGACCTGGGCCGAGACGCCCGTCACCCCGCCCTGCGCGGCGTCGCCGGTCTGGCTGGCGGCAGGAGGAGTCGTTCCGCTGGCGATCTGCTGCTCGGCAAGCTGGATCATTCTCCTGACCATGTACCCGCCCACGTATCCGTTGGTGCGGGAGGGAAGGTCTCCGAGATAACCCTGGTAGTTCTGGATTCCGAGCTCATTTGCCGTTTCGTACTTGATCTGCTCGAGCCCCTGTCGTGCCTGGGGGAACAGAAGTCTATTTCTGCTTCCACCTCCGCGCGGCACTATCGATCACCTCCTTCGTTTTCGTCCCAATCGTATTTTGCGCAATCGCGGC
>JANLGA010000004.1:34302-46712 GCA_024653225.1 Bacillota bacterium
TAGCCACTTTTTGTCAGGCAACAAACATTCGGCAACCAGGGCGGCCTAGGAAAACGGGCGCCCCGCGGGTCGGGCGAAACCCCTATGTTTCGCCGGGAACCCAATTCCTGCGGTGCATATTTCCCCCAAGGAAGGGGGATAACCATTCTCGAGGAGGTGTTCGAATGACACTCTCGACAGTCTGGCCGCTCGCGGCCATAGTATTGTTGGCGTTCAGCATCATACTGGTGCCCAGGCACAGGTGGATCGAGCTGATTCCGTCGGCGGTGCTCGGAGGCTTCGTGCTTTCCTACATCGTTCACATCATCGGCGGAACCATCCTCGGCCTGTGGACTTACAGTAACATGTCGCTCCCGGTCCTCGGCATGCCGCTGTGGCTGGCCGTGGCGTTCGGAGCCGAAGTGATAATGTTCCTTCACTTCCTGCCCGAATCGCCCGGCACGCGCCTGGTGTACGTGATCCTGTTCTCCGCGGCCCTCGGTCTCGGGGATTACGGCCTGGTCCGCTTCGGTCTCAAGGCATTCCACAGGTGGAACGCGTACTATTCGGCCTTACTGTTCGTCGCGATCCATTATGTCGTGGTGTTCATTGACTCTTACTTGAGGCAGCAGCAGCGGGCGAGGGCGAAGTAGGGTCGGCGAAAGGCGCGCCCGGGCGAATTGCCCGGCGCGCTTTGTCGTTGCTGCGAGTTTATGCCCCATCGGGTGGGGACAATAACGTGTGGAACGTCGGAGACGATTCGTCAATTTGAACGCCGGAGGGTCGGTGCATGAGAGGGACTGTCAAGTGGTTCGACCCCGAGAAGGGGTACGGCTTCATCACCAGGGAAGACGGTGCGGGCGACGTGTTCGTCCACTATACGGCGATCCAGCAGGAGGGATTCAAGACTCTTCGCGAGGGCGAACAGGTGGAATTCGAGGTGGTCGAGGGTCCCAGGGGGTCACAGGCGGCCAACGTGACGCGGAGCGAAGCCGGGGCGTGAGAACCGATCGCGCGCGGGGCCGCCCGGGTCGGCGCAGTCCCGGTATCCCCTAGGGGAGGGTCACCGTTGAACCCGGCGCGGGGATTATCGTCCGATGCGTCCGTCCGAAGTTCGCGCGGAAGAACTCCGGTTGTTCCGTGTGAACGGGAATGACGAACCTCGGCGAAATCTCCTCCACGAGTTCGATTATGCCCTTGCCGTTTATGTGGCCGGACGCGTGGAATCCGCGCTCCTTGCCCGTGCCGTCCCTCGACCCGGGGTCTCCGACGAGCCGCATCCCGAACCTGTTCACCCAGTTTCGCAGCTTATCCAAGTCCATGTGCATCTCTTCGTTGAACGCTTCGCTGGATGAGTATATGTAACTCCCGCCCTCGGGCTGTATGTCAATCAATTCGTTCAGGTCGTAGTACGAGAAACACAGGATGTAATGAGAAGGATCCCGCGACACGTCGCCGCAGTCAATCTTCTTGGCTCCGGCCGACGGGCAGGACTCGAGCAGTTCCCTCTCCCAGGCCGCCTTCACCGCCTTAGTTTCCTGGTAAACGGCAATGCGTTCGTCGGCCAGCAGGTCCGGGACCCCCGGTTCCCCGGCGAAATTCAGAGCCCTCAGGAGGTAGGCGTCCTTCGCGGTCACCGCCAGCCTCCGGCCGCAGTCGTGTGCGATCCGGAGGAACGTCAACAGTCTCTCCACGTTCCTCGGGCCGAAGTCCGCGATGACGAGGCCGCGGGATTCTCGCACAGCCGTCAGGGCGTTGCCGTAGACCTCGTCTTCCGAGACCGGGTCGACCGGCGAGGTGTGGGTCCCTTCGGTCACCAGCGCCAGCGGTTTCAGCGCCGCCGCCTCCGAAATGAAGCGCCTGGTCATGGCGCCTCCTCGACCGTGCAGCCGCAGGTCGCCGGTGTATATGACCAATCCTTCGCTGGTTTCGATGCCGAACGCGCACGCTCCGGGTATAGAGTGGTCAACCGGCCAAAAACGGACGTTCAGGCCGCCAATCTCGAGCCTCGTTTCCGGTTCCCTCCATTCAAGCTGCCTCGTGGACCCGGTGCGCCTCCAGAAATCCCCGAAGTCCTCGCCGCGCGGCACGCGGTCGAGGAAAAAGAACTGCCTCTGTCTGGCCGGGCACTTCCTCGAGTTTCCCGAGGATAGGAGGCCTCCTCTCGGCTCTCGGGGGATCACGTAACACACCTCGCGACCCAAGCCGGACTGCGCCACGTCCTGCATGGCCTTCGATATCACTGCGGTCGCGCACGTGGTGAACACCGGGATGGACTCGGACAGGTATGAAGCGTAGCCCGTGTGGTCAACGTGACCGTGGGTGAGCAGCAGGCCGTCCACCCGCACCCCGTCGCGGAAACCCGGCGACCGCCCCGCCCTCTCCCACATACCGCTCCCGGCCATCTCGAGGTCCTCTCGGTATATGCCCCGCAAGGGCGGCAGTAACCCCAGCTCCAGCAGGTCTCCGATGCCGTGAGTGGCCCTCGGGGTGAGGAACTCGTCGAAGTAGAGTCTCTCCCCGGCGAAGCTCGTCCCGAAGTCGAGAAGAATGCTCGCGCCGTCGGCCTCCAGCAGGAGCTTGTTCCCGCCTATCCTGTCGCACCCGTCATAGAACGTTATTCTCACGCGTTGCGACCCCCGCTCGGTGATTCGACGCGCGACGTCCGCCGTCCTGTCTCACTGGGCCGTCGGGGCGTGCGCGGACCGGCCCAGGAACGACAGGCGACCGGCGACCTCCGCTGCCTCTCGGATCGTGCGCCTCACTATCTCGGCCGCCGGAAGGATGTCGGAGATCAACCCCGCGACCTGCCCCGCCAGAACGGTCCCGTTGTCCACGTCTCCGTCCAGGCAGGCGGCCCTGTACCGACCTATTCCCAGCCTGTCAAGTTCCTCCGGGCTCTCGCCCGCCTCCTCGCGCCGCTCGTATTCCCTCGAGAACTTATTCCTCAATGACCTGACCGGGTGCCCTGTTCGTCTTCCCGTCACGATCGTGTCCCTGTCCCCGGCCTCGCAGATCGCTCGCTTGTACGCCGGGTGCGCGACGCACTCCTCCGAACAGACGAATCTTGTGCCCATCTGAACCCCTTGAGCACCCAATGCAAGCGCCGCGAGGAACCCCCTGCCGTCGGCTATGCCCCCTCCGGCGATGACGGCCACGGTCACGGCGTCCACCACCTGCGGCACAAGCGCCATGGTCGTGAGCTCGCCGATGTGACCCCCTGACTCCATGCCCTCCGCGATCACGGCATCGGCGCCGGCGCGCTCCACCCTCTTGGCGAGGGAGACGGCCGCCACCACCGGGATCACCTTGATGCCGGCCTCCTTCAGCCTGGGTATGTGCGGCCCGGGATTTCCCGCCCCCGTGGTCACCACCGGCACCTTTTCCGCGATTACGACCTCCATGACCTCCGCGGCAAACGGGGACAATAACATGACGTTCACGCCGAAAGGCCGCGCGGTCTTCGTCCGCACCTTCCGTATCTGGCTCCTGACCCAGTCCGGTCCGCAGTTGCCCGACCCTATGATGCCGAGACCCCCCGCCTCGGAGACCGCGGCCGCGAGTTCAGCTGTTCCCAGGTAAGCCATGCCCCCCTGGAATATCGGGTAGTCGAGCCCAAGAAGCCTGCATATGGGCGTTTCAAACATTCGATCAGTCCTTTCGCGGGCGGCAGCCCGGCCGCTACAGGCACCACACGCCTCGAGCCCCGGGCGCCTTTCTCCTCCACCTGATTAGCAGTGACTCCTAATAGCTGGTGATATCGTCCACTGTGACCAATTATAGCAAGATCGCGCGGACATGAACAACTGTCAAGGACGCGCCGTCCGGCGTAATATATCCCTGCGATGGGTCAACATCCGCCGAAAGGGGTTCCAGTCCATGCTCGCCATTCCGACCAGGTACAGCCTGACCTCGGGCCGAGGAGAAGGGGGCACCCGGTTGACCGCGTTCGACGCCGCGTTGCTCGACGCGGGGCTCGGCGACGTCAACCTGGTAAAGGTGTCGAGTATCATACCGCCGGCGGCGGTGTACGCCGACCTCCCCGAGATGGCACCGGGATCCCTGGTGCCCGTGGCGTACGGTTACATAGTCAGCGACGCGCCGGGAGAGATAATCTCCGCCGGAGTGGCGGCGGGCGTCACGAGCGATTCGTTCGGGGTGATCATGGAGTACTCGGGGCGCTGCCACCGCGAGGAAACGGAACGCACACTGGAGGGCATGGTGAAGGAGTCGCTCGCCCGACGGGGGTTGCGTCTGAAGTCACTGGTCATCAGGTCGGTTCAACACGAGGTGCTCAGGTGCGGGTGCGCCTTCGCCGCGGTGGCCCTGTGGTCAGGTTGACACCCGCCTCAGGTCCATCCCCCAAAAGAAATCCTTCACCCCGTTGAGCACCGCCAGTGCCGCCCTCTCCATGAAAGTGCAGCTCCTCACCAGTCCTTCGTCAACGGGGTTCGAGATCGTCACGAACTCCACCTTGACGGCCGGCACCCGCAGGTTGGGCGGCAGCAGTCTCTCCCTTCGAATCCCCCTGTCCGGGATGAGGAGCCTCCTGGCGAGCTCGAGGACTATGAGCCCGGCCGTTTCCCTGCCTGCGGCATTGAGATACGCCGCGCGGGCCCCCCTCACCGCGGGGTCCCGCTCCACCCCTGCATGAAGCGACAGGAACACGTCCGCACCGCGCGAAGACGACTCGCGCACGCGATGCTCCATGGGAACGAAGACATCGCGGTCGCGGGTCACGAAGCAGTTTACGCCGAGCGCCGCACACAGATCGCGCAGCCGGATCGCCAGGTCCAGGACGACATCCTTCTCCAGCAAGTTCACGGGTCCGCGCCCTCCGCGGTCCCGACCGCCGTGCCCCGGGTCTATGGCGATGAGTCGGTCACGGAGCACCGAGTAAGCCGGGCCGCAATCGAACGCGATCTCCACGCGGCTCGGCATCCCGTCGAGCCGCCGGACCGACACCGGCACATCGTGCTGGATGCGAATATCCACCATCGCGCCCCCGTTCACGCTCGCCGCTCGCACCTCGGTCACGACGCCATCGTACACCGGGATCGAACAGTCGGGCATGTTCAGGGGCGCGCTCGGGATCCACACGCGCAGCGCACCGGGGACCGGCACCACCTCGTGCTCCACAGGCACGGTTGACTCCAGGACAACCCTCGATCTCAGTCCCGGTCGGTCGGGCACCCGCGACAACCCGGTACGGATATTCGTGATCACGGCGTCCACGCTGTGACACCCCCTCCCCACCACGAATACCCTTATGTTGGTCGCGCCCGGTGTAAGACTCGTGCCCCACATGAGCCGCCGGGACGGGGATGATGGCGTGCGCGGCTCGTATTCCTACGCGAGGGTGCCCATTCGGACACACATCGTCTCCGAGAAAGATGATATCGTGGATGTCGTGTGCAGGTACGTGGCGAGGGTGGCCGAACCGGGGGATTGCGTGGCCGTTTCCGAAAGCGCCGTCGCCATAAGCCAGGGCAGGGCGATCCTGTCCGCGAGGGTGAAGCCCGGGCTCTTCGCCAGGTTCCTGTGCAGGTTCCCCAAAAAACACGGGAGCCTGGCGACCCCCCAGGCGATGCAGCTCGCCATCCGGGAGGTGGGCACGGCCAGGGTGCTGGCGGCCGCCGTCGCCGCGGGGTTGGGGAGGCTCTTCGGTGTTCGCGGTCTCTTCTTCAGGATCGCCGGACCGAGCATAGCGGCCATAGACGACATAGCCGGCACTCTCCACCCGTACGAGGAGCACGTGGTCCTCGGCCCCAGGGACCCGCAATCCGTCGCCGAGGCGATCAAGCGCCGGACCGGCCTCGACTCGTGCATCGTGGATGTGAACGACCTGGGAAACGTGGACTTCCTGGCCGCGACCGACGGCCTGGACCGCTCGGGCGTGTCCGCGGCGCTCAGAGACAATCCGGGCGGAAACGACGACGAGCAGACCCCGATTGTGGTGCTGAAGCGCCGTTCGCGAAACGCGGCGCCGGATAGCGCGTCGCGACGAGGGGGACCCTAACGACCAGAACCCTCCCAGAGGGATCGTCGAGAGGTGTGTCCGAGTGTCGAAGCGCGGTTCGGCAGTGGTACTCCTGGCAGTCGTCGCCGTACTGGCGGGCCTGGCGATAGTGGCCACCCAGTTGCCCAAGATGAAGCGTCCCGCACCGCTTCCAGGACCGGAGCGGGGCGCCGGGCCCGATTGGGCGCCGCTTCGAGCCGACCTGGAAGCGTACATACGGTCGCAGCGCGGGCAATTCGCTCTCTACCTTTATGACTTCTCCAGCGGCTCGGAGATGGGGATCAATCAGGATGCGCCGATGTACGCGGCGAGTTCCATAAAGGTGCCGGTGGTACTATACCTGTACGATCGGGCCGCCAAGGGGGCGCTTTCGCTCGACGAAACAGTCGCATATGACCCGGACACCGATTACGCCACGGGGTCCGGGGTCATCCAGTACACGGCCTCCCCCGGCAACCCCTATTCCCTGAGGACTCTTGGAAATCTCGCCATCACCATAAGCGACAACGCCGCGACGAAAATGCTCATCCGCAGGCTCGGTCTCGACAACATAAGGGCGTTCATGGCCGGGCTCGGCGGTCGCATCCTGTTTCCCGACGGAAGGTACGTGTCGAGCGCCCGTGACATGGGGCTGTACATGCGCGCCACCAAGCAGTTCGCCGACTCCAATCCCGGCCTCGGCGGCACATTCGTCTACGACCTCAAGCACACCATCACGAACGAAGGATTGACCCAGGAACTTCCCGGTGTTCCCATCGCCCACAAGGTCGGGGCGGCCGGGACCGTGGCCACCGATGCCGGAATAGTGTACGCGGGCGACCGCACGTACGTCCTCACCGTGTTGACGAGGGACGTCGGCGACACCGAGGTGCCCGGGTTCAACGCGATAGGCCGAATATCCAGGGTGGTGTACGAATACCTCGGCCGAAGATAGGATCCGCTACGGAACAGCGATCCGCGTGCCGTCTTTCACCTCCACGCCGGGTTCAACGACGATCACGTCGCCCTCGGCCAGGCCCGAAGTTATCTCCGCCGCCTCTCCGGTCTCGAGGCCGATCTCCACCAACCTCGCACGGGCGACGCCGTTCTCGACAACGTACACGCAGCTGTCGCGCCCTTTTTGAAAGAGCGCGGACTTCGGCACCACCAGCACGCCTTCCGTGATGCCCGTCTCGATGCGCACGTCCACGTCGAATCCCGGCTTAACGGGACCGGGGTCGCCGTCCAGCTCGATGATGACCGGGACGCGCTGCTGTTCGAGGCCGAGGCTGGACACCCTGGTCACCGCCTTGGGATGGACCTGCTTGACCGTCCCCTCCACCACCTTTCCCTTCAAGACGGCTCCGGAAATCGTCGCCTTCTGCCCCACGGCGACGTTTACGGCGTCGTAGGTCAGCAGCTCCGCACGAACCTCGAGCTTCCCCAAGTCTCCCATGCTGGCGACCGGCGCTCCGGGCGACAGTACCTGCCTCTCCTTCGCGAAAACCTCGAGTATGGTGCCCGTCTCGGGTGCCACGAGCGTCGTCTGCCCGAGCTTGGCGGCCGTCTCGTACTGGGCCTCGGCTATTCTCAGGTCATCCTCGGCGACCCTCAGCTCCGCCCTCGCCCGATTGTACTCGCTCTCCGAAATGGCGCCCTTCTCGAAGAGACCGCGCGACGTCTCCTCGGCCCTTCGGGCCTCCGCCAGTCTCACCTGAGCCTTGGCCAGACCGGCTTTCGCCACGGTCTCCTGGTCCTGGGTTAGCCGTGCCACCGTCTGACCCCGCTCGACCGGGTCACCCACTCGGACCGCGAGGCTCTCGATCCTGCCCCCCAGGGGGGCGAATATCAGGATCTCTTCCGCCACCTGGACCTTTCCGGTGTCCTCGACGTACGACTGGAGCAGTCCCCTCGTGACGACCATGGTGGGGGCGCCGACTCTCTTCGCCAATCCCCGCGTGCCCGCTGCATAGCCGATCGCGGCCGCCGCGGCCCCCAACACGATGATGTACTTCGCCTTGCCGCGCAACCACTTCACGGTCATCCCCTCCACCCGGTCACTCCTGGGTCTTCAATTCCTCGGTCGGATCCAGCCTCGAGATCCTCCTCCGACCCGAACGCTGCGCCAATACCAGAAACAGGTAGCCGCCCGCCGCCGCGAACAGGTACGTCCTCGGGTAGATCACGACCGGGAACGTCCAAAAGTCACCGGCGGCGGCGGTCATGTACGCGTCGGCCGTGACCTTCCCGAGCGGCAGGCCTATCACGATCCCGAGAAGAGACAGCACCGCGTTCTCGTTGAACACTATGGACGCGGCCTGGCTCGACGGCAGCCCCAGAGCCTTGATGAAGGCGAGCTCCCTCTTGCGCTCTTCGATGTTTATCGAGGAAACAGTGTACATTATGGAAAACCCCATCGCCAGCCCGAAAGACGTCATCAGACCGACGGAGAACATCAGCATTTCCGTCATTTCCTCGAACTCGGCGGCGAAATCGGCCGGACTGGATATGGAGGCCGCGACGGGAGACCCCTCCAGCACCTTGCGTACTCTCGACGGGTCGGTGGCAGTGATCCACGCACCGTTGGCCGAAGCCGATTCCCCGGCGAGCTCGTTCACCTGCCGCATCGAGGCGTAGGCGTTACCGCCCACGAGTTCCTGGACAACGCCCCTGACCGTCACCTCCCTCTCCCTCTGCGCGCCGTCCATCATCTCTATCCGTACGCGGCTGCCCGTGGAGAGCCCCAGTTTCCGAGCGGTCCCCTCGCTGATGAGGACCCCGTCGTCGGGCACGTCCGTCCTCAGACCGTCCGGAGCCACGAGGACCTGCATCCGGGAACCCGGGATCATGCCCTTCAAACTTATGTCCTGCTCCATCCCATTGGCGCACATCTTGGCGGCATACTGGCAGTACGGTTCCACGCCCGTCACGCCGGGGATCCCCTTCAGAAACGCCAGGGCATCCCCTCCGACGGGCCTAACAGTCACCACGGAAATGTCGTACCGCTGCCTCTCGATAAACCCCCGGCGGAAAGCGTAATCAACGGCATCGAACATGAACGCGGCCAGCATGATGAGGACGACCGCGAAGGTCGCGCCCATCACCGTCAGCAGGGCGCGCCCCTTGTGTCGGGCGAGGTTTCGCATCGCCATTTTCCAGGAAAACGACAGCCGCACCCACAGGGGGGTCACCGCTTCCAGCCAGGTACGCGCCGCCGACGGCGGGGGCGCCGGCCTCATCGCCTGCGCCGGGACCAGCCGAAGAACGCCTCGCGCCGCCAGCAGCCCTGCACCTGCGGAGACGGCCGCACTCATCAGGACGGCCCCCGACACCTCTTCAAGCGCCACGCCGCCGGTCCCGAGCGGCAGATTGAAGTACTGCGAATACAGTCCCAGCATAGCCGGGACCGCCGACACGCCGAGCGCGGCGCCCACCAGGGCCCCCGTCAGCCCTCCGGCCAGGGCGAACCACGTGTAGTGGGCCAGCACTTGTGCCCCCGAATACCCCATCGCCTTCATTACGCCGATCTGGACGCGCTGCTCGCGCACTGTTCGAGAGATGCTGATGTACATGATCGCCGCGGCCACCAACAGGAATATGGTCGGCAGCGTCGTGGACATCGTCTTCAGCTGTTCGAATTCCGCGCTGATGGCGGCGTGGCTGAACTGGTCCCTGCGCTCGAGGGACGCGATGCGGCCGTACGGGTCCAGGATCTTGTCCACGGTCACGCGGGTTCGGGCGGTGTCCGTGCCCGGCGCGTACCTTATCACCACCTGGTTGACCTCTCCCTCGTACCCGAACAACGACGCCATGTCGTGGCGGGACATGAACATGATCCCGAACGTAAGCGGGTCCTGGATGAGTGCGGCCGGATCCTTGGCGGCGTATATGAACTCGGGACCGGACGCGGTGCCGCACACCGTAGTCCCCGCCGCCCTCCCATGAACGTACAGGGTCAACTCGTCGCCCGGGCTCAGGGAGTGAGCGGCGGCGAACTTGGGGTCAACGAGTATCTCGCCCGTGCCCGGTCGCGGCCTCCTGCCCGAGAGGACTTCGATGTCGTTCACCGTCACGGTCTGCGCATCCGGAATCCCGACGATCCTGCCCGTGATCGAGTCCTTGGTGACCCGGCCGACTCCCTCTCCTCCGCCTGCGATCCGGCCTCGTATCCCCGCCGGCGCACCGGCGGCCCGCGTCCCGATCTCCACTCGCGCGTCGAACATGAGGCGCCCCTCGGCAGCCGCGACGCCGTCCACGCGCTTGACCACGTCCACGATCGAGCTAGGTGCCCGCCTGACCTGGACCGCCAGGTCGTTGAACCTGTAGCGTTCGTAATACCTGTAGAGTGACCCGTAGAGCTCGCGATGGCAGGCCTTCATCAAGACGAAGACCATGATGCCTATCGCCACCACCGCCACGAGCGAGAGAAACTGCCCCCGCGTCCTGGATATCTGCCTCAGCAATTTCCTGGTGAGCGTTCCCCCGACGGGGGCGCGCAACTTCGCCCGCGCCATCACCATTCGATCCTTTCGGGGTCCACGGGGTTCTCGTTGCGATACACGGACGCGACTTGACCGCTCCTCAACCTCAGGACCCTGTCTCCCATAGCCGCGACGGGGGAGTTGTGAGTTATCAGGAGCACCGTCCGCCCGAATTCCCTGTTGACTTCCCGCAGGAGCTTTAAGACCTGCTTGCCGGTCTCGTGGTCGAGCGCCCCCGTCGGCTCATCGCAGAGCAGCAGCTCAGGGTTCTTCGCGACCGCCCTGGCGATCGCCACCCTCTGCTGCTCCCCGCCGCTCAACTGCGAGGGGAAGTGATCCGCCCTTTCCTCCAGTCCCACCTTTCGCAGGACTTCCTCGGTCGGTAGGGGATGGTCCGCGAGCTCCCTCGCGAGGTCCACGTTCTCCCTCGCCGTGAGGTCCGGCAAGAGGTTGTACGACTGGAAAATGAAACCGACCGACGACCTGCGGTACCTCGTGAGTTCGGCCTCGTTGAACTTTGTCAGATCGGCGTTCTTGAAGACTATGCTTCCCGATGTCGGACGGTCGAGACCTCCGAGGAGGTTCAGCAACGTGCTCTTCCCCGAACCGCTCGGCCCGAGGATTACGAGCAGTTCACCCTCGACGACCTCGAAACTCACCCCTCTGAGGGCGTGGACGACGACCTCGCCGGTCCTGTATTCCTTCTTCACATCGCGGAACCGGACCACCGTCCCGGCAACCGACCGGGAAGGAATGCCCGCACCGCCTTTCGCGTTGGACCCTTTCATCGCGTTCCGAAGCCCCCTCCCAACGACTCGAAAGACCTTCATCCCCCCGGGATGAAGGTCTCACTCTCGCAAAGATCGCCACCCGGGCGCGCGATTGCCGTGTTGACGGATGGCAGAAGCCACGGGACTGCGTGGCGAGTTACTCCCCTTCAACACGTCAATCCTAGCACGCTCGGTCTGACGGAGTCAATACGCCCGGGGCGGCCGGGTGGCGAGTCGCCGCTCCGCGTGGTCCGCGGCTCAGTACACTCTCTTCGTCTCCATGAATTCCTGCACAGTCACCAGCGCTTCCCCAAACCGTTGGAAGTGGACCACCTCTCGTTCGCGGAGAAACTGCAGTCCCTGGACCAGGTCCACGTCGTCGGTCAGCCGGATCAGGTGTTCGTAGGTGGCGCGGGCCTTCTGTTCCGCCGCCATGTCCTCGTGCAGGTCCGCGATCGGATCGCCGTGGGCCTGGATGTACGCGGCCGTCCACGGCACACCCTCCGGGTCCTGCGGGAAAAGCGCTTTGTCGCGAACGGCATACTTGGTGTCCAACCCGGCCGCCTTAATCGCCTCGATGCTCGCCCCTTCGAGCAGCTTGTAGACCATCGTGGCTATCACCTCGAGGTGCGCAAGCTCCTCGGTCCCTATGTCCGTCAGGAGCCCCCTCGTCATGCCGGTCGGCATCGTGTATCGCTGGTTAAGGTACCTGACCGCCGCCGATAGCTCACCGTCCGGCCCGCCGTACTGCGGCGTTTTCGCGCAAACCGGCACCGTCGGGACGCCCTAGAGCCGGAATGTGAAGCCGCTGATCACATACTCCCGATCGAGGTACACAGATTCGAACGCGGCCCTCAACAGCTGCATTTTCGACTCCAGCGGCAGCTCGTGAATTCCTGTGAGCTTCTCTTGAACCTTCCGGTAGACGGCCTCCACCCGTTCCGCAAAGTCCTCGGTCGAGGGGAGCTTCCGGCTGATACTGAATAGAAGATCTTCCTTGGCTTGCCTTTCCCGCCTGAGCTCCGTCATTCGGAGGGCGTATTCTTCCAGGGTCGTCGCCCCGCTCTCATAGGCGATCTGCTGGCGTCTCAACGCGGCATCCAGTCGTTCTATCTCACTCACGAGCCCCGCCCTCTGTTTGTCGCGCTCCCCCTCAACCGCTTTCCCCGAGACATCTTGGAG
>JANLGA010000050.1 GCA_024653225.1 Bacillota bacterium
CCAAGGTCTTTACTCCCAGTTCCGCAGCCCTATTCACCAGCGACTGTATCGAACTGCCCCCGTCGAGGAAAGAAAACGGGGTGTGCAGGTGAAGATGGGCAAACCCCATGACACCATCCCCATTACCGAACACCTGTTCTATATTATTCTCCGGGCCCGGGTCTTATCCTCCTGGGAAACGGCTTGGGAAACGGCCGCAACCCGGTGACCGCGGCGCGCCGAAGTGCTAAAATAGTAGCGTGAACGAAATACGCGCCTCTTCCGCTGGGGGAGCCCTCAGGGGCTGAGAAGGGATCACATCCCGACCCCGGGAACCTGACCTGGATAATGCCAGCGTAGGGAAGCGGACAGCAATTCCGGCCGGCCCTCCGCGGGCCGGCCGACGTTTGTGGTAATACCGACTAGGAGATGGTGCCGGTGTCTCACATTTCGACGGCCTTGACCGTGGCCGGGTCCGACAGCGGCGGCGGCGCCGGGATACAGGCGGACCTCAAGACATTCACCGTGCTCGGCGTGTACGGAGCCAGCGTCATCACCGCGCTCACCGCGCAGAACACGCTCGGCGTCAAGAGCATCCACGACATTCCCCCCGAGTTCGTCGCCGAACAGCTCGAGGCCGTGCTCGGCGACATCGGCGCGGACGCCGTCAAGACGGGGATGCTGGCCAACAACGGTATCGTCGAGACCGTCGCCGGGGTACTGGCCGACCACCGCGTCAAGAATCTCGTGGTGGACCCCGTCATGGTGTCGAAAAGCGGGCATCCCCTCCTGGAACGGGAGGCGCGGGCGGCCCTCATGCGTGCTCTCCTCCCCATGGCCCTGATCGTCACGCCCAACCTGTACGAGGCGGAGGCGCTCACCGGCCGAGAAGTGAGGACGGTGGACCAGATGAAGTCGGCCGCCGAGCTGATAGCGCGCATGGGTCCGAGATACGTGGTGGTCAAGGGCGGCCACCTGCGGGGTCCCGCCGTGGACGTACTCTTCGATGGAACCGGGTTCTCGCTCCTGGCCCAGGACCGCGTCGAGACGAAGAACACGCACGGCACGGGATGCACCTACTCGGCCGCAATAGCCGCCTTCCTGGCGCGCGGTCGCGCGCCCGCGGAGGCAGTGGCGAGCGCAAAGAGGTACGTTACCACCGCAATTCGGTTCTCCCTGGATATAGGTCGGGGCCACGGCCCCACGAATCACATGGCGTGGAAACGCGACAAGGAGGCTGATGCACAGGATGAACGCGGGTGAAATCTGCGCGAGGCTGCTGGAAGACGTGCGCGGGGCGAGGCCCCTCGTGCACAACATCACCAACTGGGTCGTCACCAACGTCACCGCGAACATCACCCTCGCAATCGGGGCTTCCCCGGTCATGGCGCACGCGGCCGAAGAGGTCGAGGACATGGTGAGGTTCGCCGGGGCCCTGGTGCTCAACATCGGGACACTTACGCCGGACATAGTGGATGCCATGGTCCTCGCGGGCAAGCGCGCGAACGCCCTGGGCATCCCCGTCGTGCTCGACCCGGTCGGGGCGGGCGCGACTCCGCTTCGAACCGAAAGCGCGAGGCGCATCCTCTCCGAGGTCAGGGTGAGCGTACTAAGGGGAAATGCGGCTGAAATCGGCATTCTCGGGGGCTTCGGCGGGGACATCAAGGGCGTAGATTCCCGGTCCGGCGCGAAAGACCCCCGGCTCCTCGCGGCGGATGTCGCGAAGTCGTTCGATTGCGTAACGGCAGTCACCGGCAAGACGGATTATATAAGCGACGGCAAGGTGGTCCTGACGGTGGATAACGGCCACGAGATGTTGACGCGCGTGACCGGAACGGGATGCATGGCTACGTCCGTGATAGGCGCGTTCGCGTCAGTCACCAAGGACTACGCGTGGGCGTCGGCGGCCGCGCTGGCCTGCTACGGCATCGCCGCCGAGATCGCGGCCGAGAACTCGCGCGGGCCGGGCAGCTTCCAGGCCGCACTGTTCGACGCGGTCTACAACCTGACCCCGGCACTCGTCAGGGAAAGGGCGCGCGTGGCGGTTGCGGGCTGAGAACCGTGCCGACACGCCGGAAGGCTCCCGCGAGGAGCCGACCCGGAAGGTGGGGAGACGTCCATGGAACTCCGGGACCTCTTGAGATTGTATGTCGTCACCGACAGGGAGCTGAGTCGCGGCCGCACGGAAGAGGAGGTCGTGCTGGCCGCCATAGACGGCGGGGCGACGGCGGTGCAGCTCAGAGCCAAGCACGCGGGCGGCCTCGAGATGTACAGGCTGGCCGTGCGCCTGAGGGACATCACGTCCGAGCGCGGCGTACTATTCATCGTGAACGACCGGCTCGATATAGCGCTCGCCGCAGGCGCCGACGGCGTGCACCTCGGGCAAGAGGATCTTCCCGCCGTTCCGGCGCTGAAGGTCTCGAGGGCCGCCGTCAAGGGCGGACTCCTGCCGGGCGGGCGTTTCGTGGTGGGCATATCGGCCGAGAACCTGGAGCAGGCGCTGGCCGCCGAGAGAGACGGGGCCGACTACATCGGGGCGAGTCCGGTGTGGGCCACGCCGACGAAACCCGACGCCGGTCCCCCCATGGGACTGTCCGGCCTCAGGGAGATATGCTCCAGGGTGAACATCCCAGTGGTGGCGATAGGCGGGGTCAACCACAAGACCGCGGCAGATGTGCTGGAGGCGGGCGCGGCCGGCCTGGCCGTGGTGTCGGCCGTGGTGTCGGCGCCCGACGTGCGCGAGGCCGCGCGCTCGCTGGCCCTCATCATCCGCGAACACGACAGCCGGCGGCGACAAGGGCCGGGTCACGCAGCAGCGCGGGGGAATAACATGTAGCAGTGTTTTCCGTAGAGAGAGGGCCTCCGTTGAACAGCATCGTGGCACAGGTTCTTGACAGGTTGGCCGACAAGACCAGCATCACGCTAGCCGAACTGACCGCCGTTACCGGGCTCCTCCTCAACGCCAACATCCAGTTCCAAATCCAGTTCTTCCCCGCGACCGTCAACAACGAGCGGGCAGTAGGGGTCGTGCTGATCTTCAGCCTGAACTTCTCCCTCGCCTTCACTGTCGGTGACTCAGTATTTGCTTGCGTTGGCCTGGATCCCCAGAGTCCGCTGCTGTTCCGTCGTCGAGTCCAACGCTGGCTTCAGCCTCACGACGCACCAGGCATCCAGTCGTCTCGAGGAATGAGCCAGCTGGCGGTGCGAGGACTCTCGGTAAATGCAAGTGCGCGTTTGGCGTGTTCCGCAGTATCCCGTGTCTCGATCTCGCCTGCTCGTCAACTCGCGGCTTCTCGTCTTGGTGCTGAAGAGCCATCAAGCCTTACCGGCGCCGCACAGAGGAGAATCGCGGCTGCACGTAGAAGCACGAGCCTGGCCGAGTCTGGGGACTGGAGGCTGATCTGTGTCCGGGGGGCCCTATCAGCCATACAAGTGTGACAAGTATTTTATTTTCATCACAAGGCTCTTGCAGAACTGGCCGTCCAGCTTGCAGGTCAAAGCAAAGGAAATGTTTAGGTGTCGGGAAACAAGAAGCGGTAGGTTACTGGGCTGGGATTGCGAGGGCGCGATACTTCAGTTCGGGGATGTAGGTGTTTTCGCTGCAATAACAGAGAGAGCACGAGTTGTTGGTGATATCTTCTGGGTTGATGAGCATCACTACCATTACCAACCGTCATCGAAGAAAGAGGGGCTTCGCGAGTTCCGAATATGCCTGGATGATAAGGGTTGTCATTTCAACACAGACCAGGCAGGAGGATTGCCTCATGTCGCCCTTTACCGTGTGCATCACGATCTGGACATCGTCAGTTTCAATACCCTGTTTTTCTTGATGTTGGCTTGCCAGTACACGCGCTCGAAAGAATATCCTGTCGAACAGGGCAACGAGGGAGCGTACAATCATCACATCAACGTTGGGAGGCGTAAGATAAAATGAAGGCCCGGGGTCGCAAATGCTCGATCTTCTATTTTGAGAGCGAAGGTCGCGAGAACCTTGGCAAGGTCTTGAGTCTTGTCAAGGCCCGGGTTATGGGGTCGACAATCCACAAAGTCATCGTTTTTACCAGAGACGGAGAAGGACCACTTAGGGCTGCCGAAATGCTACAGGGAGTTCAGATTGTAGCTGTGACGTTTCCCTACAAACAGCGGTTTCGTGACTCGGAACGAGTCGACAACGGCGAGAGCATAGTGCCGGGGACGTCATCTCCCGAAGTCGTCAGAAAGCTAGTTGAGCGCGGGATCCGCCTTGTTCGAGGGACCATGCCCTTTCAGCCAGTGGTGATCCCTTATGCAAAAGACCCGAAAATCGAGGGGATTAAGCATGCTCTCTGTCTGTTTGGGACGGGGATGTCACTATGTATCCAGTCTATTCTCATGGCTACAGACGCTGGGGAGGTCGAACCCGGGGAGGAAGTGGCCGCGATGAGTGCAGACACGGCTATCGTCGCAACAGGAGCTCTGTCACACTGGCTATTCCATCCCGAAGAAGGAATGGAGGTCCGGGAAATAGTTTGCAAGCCCCGAGTACTGACCGTTTCGAAGAATAGGAAGCCTTCGCAAGACGGTTAGTCTACGATCTATCGAGTCAACATGGTACTCAAAGCTACGATGAATAGAGTAAGTAGAGGATTGGAATAGATAGGTGGTGAATGTGAAGTGGAGGAGTCCATTGAGCACGACATGACAAGGATATTCGATGAGTGCTTTCGAAACCCGGCTACTCTAGAAGAAGCAGAAGCCTTGGGGATAATTCGGCGATACACTGAGCCAGACTACTCGCGAAGCATACTCAGAGAATTGGAGGAGACGTACAACTTATCCACGATGGACGTGCTCTGCCAGACAATCCAGGCAGTCGCACTAAGTCAGGACGTCTTGTCCAAGTGGTTGTACAATTACCGGATATACGTTGAGGCCGGGGGCACCCTGGGAATGTTAGCACGTCCGGATTTCGAGCCTAATTTCGAGGACAGGCTAGGGGCGGGGAGAGACCCCGCCCCTAGTCTTTGTCATCACTAGCCAGAAACGTGTTCCTGCAGCGTTGCTGCATGCTTGAGTTCCGGTCTTACGCGACCAGTTCACCCGCCGAGGAATGGTGAGTATATCCCCACGATGTCGCCGTCGGCCAGCTTCGTTGACTCGGGGACTACCTTGCCGTTGACCGTGAACTTCATGTGTCTCCGCTGGGTACGGTCGCCGATCAGTCTCTCCAGCGGCCCTGAGAGGACGGCGACTTGGTCCACCGCCCAACCGACCGTGGCAGCGGCGCCGGTCGCCGTATCGTCGCCGTTCCCCGGCAGAGCGAGCTCGATTTCGCTTCGACCGGCAAGCTCCCTGAATAGTGAATCGAGACGTACTTTCACGTGAGCGCTCATGGGTATCCCTCCAGCTTGCCGCGATCGTCTGAGTACCCCAGCAGTTCAACGACCTTCCTGCGCCGGTCTTGCACCAGGGTCGTACGGACCATGCCTTCGCCCCCCAGACACCCTCCTTCACACGCGAGCGCCTCGACGAAAGCCCCGGCGGCGCCCGGCGTGGAGCCCGGCGAACCCAAGGAGACGCGGGAGAGTTCTTCGAACAACCGCCGACAGGAATCCAGGCCAGACGCATCCGCGGCGAGAAGCGACGCGGCTATCCAGGAGGGCGACTCCACGTCGGGCTTCTCCTCGGGCACCTCATGGCCGCCGCCCAGGGTAATTCCCTCGTCACACAGCCACTCCGCCAATTCCTCGAAGGTGAGCACCGCGTCCGCGGACCCGGGATGGGCCTCGGCCTCGGAGGCCTTGGCGGTGCAGGGCCCCACGAATACTACGCCGGGGCTCCGCCGGCGCATGTCCCGCGTGTGGATCACCATCGGCGACGGCAAGGTGAACAGGCAGGCCGCCAGGGTCGGGAATTCTCGCCTGACCAGATCCACCACCCTGGGGCAGGAAGTTGAGATGACCGGGCGGCCTGTCTTCCGGCTCTGCTCCTCGCGCTCCCTGATGAGATACGGCAGCACCGAGGAAGTCTCCTCCACCCTCGAGAACCCGAGTCTCCTGATGGCCCACACTACCTCGCCGGGCCGCGCGCCGTCGAAGGCGCACACATAGGAAGGGGCCAGGCTCACCCCGAGGGCCCGTCCTTGCTTCAGCATGTTCCTCACACGCTCGAAGCCCCGCTTCAGTATCCGCGTCCCCCTTCATGTTTCCTGGTCCGACGCTCAATAGTTCGCTCGTGCTGCGACTTTTCCTGCACCCGTGAACAAGGAGGCGCGCGGTGTCCTCTCGAGCGCTGTGGAGGGGGTCAGTCGTAGACCTTGTACAAGACCCACCGCCCCGCAGGGGCTTCGAACTGGAGCTCGAACATCGCCCCCATGTCCGAAACCACCCTGTATACCGTCCTCTCCGGTTCTCCCTCCCACCACTTTCCGACCTCGGACCAGATGTCAATTATCCTGGAAACGGAGAACCACCTTTTCCACCAGAAGAATCTCGACGGCTTCTTCCGTCCGTCTGTAACGACGAGTACGGGCTGGTTCACTATCTTACTCAATTCGGCCCACCCCCGGTCCTCATGGGATCCCACATGGAGAGCAGCATCTCCCTCCTGGAAGCCCTAAACTCCCGGCCCCTGAAGACGGCGTTCTTCCTGAACTTGTCGTCGAGGGCGGAAATCACCTGCTCGAGATCTGGGCCCGCGTATCCCGAACGCCGTTCACCCGAATCGAGGGGCATGAACATCTGTCTTGGCTCCATCTTGCCGAGCTCGTCAACGACGACGGACACCTCCTCGACGGGTGCGGTAACCGTAATGCCGTCCAGGCAGGCCCCGGCCGCGGTCTTCAGCGCTTCGGCGGACCACCTGCGGCGCAGGAATCGTCGGGAAGCCGCGGCTTTCCGCCCGTCCTGGAGCACGAGTTCGACCCGGATCCTCCCCGCCCCACGCCCCGTGTCCCTCAGCTCTTGCCCGGCCAGGCGACAGGCCTCATCAATCTCGGCTTTAATGGCATCCCGCGAATCCACGCCATTTTCGAACGAAACCCGGCGCACTATCTCCGGCGGCGGGTAGCCGGGCAACACGGGGTCATTACCGGCGCCCCGGGCGAGCCTGTAAACCTCCCTCCCGATGGCGCCGAACTGCCTGACGAGTTCCACGTACGGGATCGTCCCCAGATCCCCGACGCGTTTCAGGCCCAATGCCTCCATCCTATTCCGCACTTCCTCCGGCACTTTCCACAGGAACGAAACCGGGAGGTTTCGGAGGAATTCCCCCTCATCCGTGACGATAACCCCACTAAGTCTGACCCCCGCCCCAGTGCCGCCCGGCGCAGAGCCGCCCAGCACAGCGGCTCCTTGAATGTCGCCCGGGTAGGCCGACCTCAAGACTGCGGCCCTGGCGGCGAACTTCGAGGCGGCCACCCCCACTCGCACCATGAAACAGAGCCCTCTCAACTCGCGCTCGAGGCCAAGCAGGTCCGACCGATGCGGGGTCGCGCCCGGGCCGTCCCCGCCTCCCACGGTGAGGAAAGCCTGGTGAAAATCCACGGGCTCAACTGCGGGAGAGCGAGCATAAAGCACATCCAGGAAACGCCTCGAAGGTTCGGAGTACTTCCCCCGCTGGTACCCGGTGAACGATATGCCTGGACACGCCAGGGCCGCCTGGCGCTTCGTGGAACCCACCCTCGCCCCAGAACGGTACGCCACTTCCGAGACATCCCAGCAGACGTCGCCCCTGAGCACCGCGACTGCCGCATGCGCGCCCGTGTTCTCGCATGCAACATAAAAGCCCGCAAGTTCAACGAACGCCACCTTCATTGGCTCACCCGAACACGTGTTTGGTAACATCATTATACCAATCCTCCCGTCACTGTCAATCCGGAACACGAGACCCAGGAGGACCCGGCGAACAGAGCAACGAAGCAAACACCACCGCCGGCCAATCGGGCCGGGCAATACGGGGGCCTCGGCCCGGCAAGTCACCGCGCGGCGGTACACTCGAAGGGGGGCGACCCGGTGTTCACCAGGACTATCCCCGCGTTGGCGGGCATCGGCTTCCTGACCAGCCTGGCATACGTCGCTTTCATGATCTATCTCGCCGTACTGTTAACTCGCGCGACGTCGGCCCTCGAAAAAATGGCGTCAGCGCTCGCCTCGAAGAGCGGGACGGAGGACAAGCGCTGACACATTGACGGGGGCGCCAATCGAACCTAGGTCGTGGGCGCGACTCCCCCCGGTGTTCCCACCGGCGGCCGGATCTCCGCCGGGCGCGTCGCGCCGCAACGGCTTATCTCCGCCTGAGCGGCCGACCGAGCCGGCTGATCCGCGGCCGTCGTTACGGGAGTGCCCGGACCTATCTTTATCTGTTTCTTCAGCGGATAGTACGAGCTGACGCCCAGCACCTCTTTCTTGGCCGGCGTGCCGTTCACGTACACGAGCCTCTCGGCCCTCACGACGTACCCGGGTTTCCCGTCCCTCACCTGGACTTGACCGCTCGGCAGGGTCGGGTCCACGATCGTCTCCGTCGTGAAGTCGAGCTTCTTGAGTACTTGCGCGCTGATGGTCACTTTCTGATCGACCTCGAGGTTTCCGAACAGCTTGACGTGGACCTTGTTGTCCGCGACCTCGGCCTTTATCAACAGGTGGCTGAGGGTGTTGTTCCGGAACTTCAGATCCACCTCGCCGTACGACACCGCGGCGTCTCGCCCAAGCGGAACGTAATCCACCGTCAGGCTGTGCGGGTGGCGTTCCACTATCTCCAGGTTCGCCAGGAGCGCCACGTTGTAGAGGGTCGTGGAGAGCTGGCACACGCCCCCGCCGAGGCCCTTCTTGACTTCATCCCGCCAGTAAACCGGGGTCTCCTTGTATCCGGAATCCGCCGTCCGCGGTCCGATCACGTCGTTGAACGAGAACACTTGCCCGGGAGCCAGCATGTAGCCGTCGAGCCTGAGGGCGGCGATCTTTATGTTGTCCGTCCTGTCCTTATCCTTGTTCAGGGTGGTCGAGTACGAGGCGATCATCTTCCTGATGCCCAGCGCCTTGAGCCGGGATTCCGTCAGGTCGGGCATCACCGGGACGACCGGCAATTCGACGCGGCCGGGGAAAGCGTCCCACTTGCCGCTTCCCACGAGCGCCCTCCTGAACTCGTCCTCGTCGAGAGCGCGCCCGACGGTTTCGCCGATTATCCGCACCCCGTCCTGGTCGTCAACAACCAGGCGGGCGTCGAGGGCCGGCTTCTCGACCGCCTTCCCGAACGAAGCGATCGCCTCGGCAAGCCCGGCCTCATCCACGGCGACTATCAGCGGTACGTCCAGCCTCGGCCTCGTTCGCGCCCACCACACGGTAGTCGGGACCTGCTTGAGGGTGCCGTCTACGTCCGGGTGCAACCCGAGCTCCTCAAGAAGCGGGCTCTCGCAAACCTCGCGACCCTCCGACGCCCACGCCACTGTGAGCCTTCGGCTCTCCCACGCGAGGGCCCGAGCGATCGTATCCTCGGCCTCCGTGCGGGTCAGCCCCCCGACGTCAATCCCGATCACGTACGTACCGACGGGTATCCTGGGAGCCATGGAGGCAGCGGCCGCCATAGCGCAGGAGCCCATAAGGAACAGCGTCAGCACCGCCGCTGCCGCGGCAACGCGAGTTCTCCGCCTCTCGCGGCTCTTTCTCTCTTCCCTGGTGGTGGCAACACCCGCGTCCACCGTCATGTGAATCTTCCTCTCGTCATCCGGAAATGCCGACCCTACGAAGCCGGCAGCAACTCCGGCGCCTGCGGCGGATTCAAACCGATTCCCCAATCGTCCTCGAAGTGCCAACCGTCGGCGCTCATCAGCCTTTTCCTTAACGCCGATCTGCCCCGGTTCAACCGTGACTTCACGGTCCCTATGGGACAACCGACGACGTCCGCGATCTCCCTGTAGGACAGGTCTTGAAGGTCGTGCAGAACGACCACCGTCCGGTAATCGGAAGGGAGCGTCGCGATCGCCAGCCGCACGACTTCCCGAACCTCCGTCTGCTCCGCGAGGTCACCCGGCTCGGGGGACCTGTCGCGCAACACCCAGGAGCACTCCCCATCCTCCAGGACCACCGGGGCATCGAGGGACAGGGTCTGCCTGCGAGCCCTGCGCCTGGCCCGGTCGACGCACACGTTCGACGCGATCCTGTAAAGCCACGAGACAAACGACGCGTCACCCCGGAAGTACCTTATGGACGTGCACACCCTCAGGAAGGTTTCCTGCGTCAGGTCCGCCGCATCGTCCGGGTCACCCGTCAGCCTGTAAATGAAGTTGTACAGGCGTTTCTCGTTCGCCGAGATTAGCGCTTCCAACGCCGACCTGTCGCCCGCCTTCGCCCTTCGCACCATCTCTTCAGCGTTGCCAGTCACGCCCATCCTCACCTCGGGACCCGTCTCTCTACCTTGCACATTACCAGGACCAGTCCAACCGGGGTATTAGATCCTATGCGTAACTGGAGCATGAAAAGACGCTTAGGCGGACGACTCCCCGGTACGCATTAATGCCTACCGGCGGACTTGCCGGACTCGCCGGGCTCAAGGGGGACTTCGAGGTGAACCCTGGTGCCTTTACCCGTGAGGGACGACACCGTCAACCTCCCGCCGACGAGCTGGGCGCGTTCATTCATGCCGACCAGACCGAACCGGCCTGTCGAGGCGAATCTCCCAGCGCCACCCTCCACGTCGAAACCCTTGCCGTCGTCTTCGACGATGAGCTCTACGACACGATCATCGTAGCGCACGCGCACCGTCGCACACCCGGCCCCGGAGTGCCTCTGGACGTTATTGAGGGCTTCCTGCGCGATCCTGAACACGGCCGTCTCCGTGTCCGAGGGCAGGCGCGTCGGGTTTCCGGTGACTGCGAGCGTCACTCTCACCCGGGAATTGGCCTGCATGTCCGATGCGAGCCATTCGAGGGCCGGGATCAGACCGAGGTCGTCCAGCACGGGAGGGCGCAGGTCCCTGGTGAACCGCCTGAGGTTCTCGAGGGCGGTATCCGCGAGCCTTGCCAGTTGTTCCAGCCGCTCGCACGCCTGGTCCGGGTCGGAGCGCACGTACGGAAGCGTCATCTCGAGGCGCCTGGACAGTGCCACGAGCGCCTGGGCCGTGTCGTCGTGGAGCTCCCGCGCCACCCGCTTGCGCTCCTCCTCTTGCACCCTTGTGACCAGCGCGAGGTAGTCTCTCATCTCGGACTGGCGCTGGCGAGAGCGCTTTATCTCCTGCTCCATCCGGCGTTGTTCCGTGACGTCCCGCGCGATCCCCTGTTGTCCGGCGTACTGTCCGTCCCGTCGGAGCACCGACGCCCTCACGTCGAGCAACACCGTCTCTCCCGACTTCGAGACCGCTTTCCATTCGTAGGCAACCTGGGAGCCGCCGGCGTCGAGGCACGCGCGAAGGGCCTTCCTCGCCGCATCCCATGACTCTGCAGTCACGATTTCCGAATAGTACTGGCCGGCCAGTTCCGTGGGCTTGTAGCCGAGTATATCGAAGACCCTTGAGTTCAGGAACGTGAAGCGGCCCGAGGCGTCGAGGGAGAACACTATGTCGCTCGCGTTCTCGGTGAGCCTTCTGTACTGCTCCTCGGACTTCTCGAGGGTCGAGAACAGCCTCGCGCGGCTGATCACCACAGCCGCCTGCCTCGCGACCGCGGCGAACAGGCGCCGCATTTGGGCGTCCGCCGCGGTGGCGGCAACACGGGGCGGATTGACGGCACCACCCGGGACAGCGGCCCCACCCCCCGGTCCGCTCGGGACGGTTCCATCCGCGGCCGCCGCCTCGCTCATCCCGCTGTTGCTTCCGTGATACCCGAGCAGGAGCACTCCGAGCACCCCTTCCTCGGCGGCCATAGGGGCCAGGTACAGCGAAGCGAATCTGGACAAGTCAATGATGTCCCGAAGCCGAACCGGCTCCAGGACCTCCAACACGGTGTTCTCCTCGCGTACATCGGCGAAGATGCTGCCCTCGTGAACGCGGAGCGCGATCTTCTCTCCGACGAGACTCGTCGGCCCGTCCGGCCCAAAGCCGGCCGCCGGGACCACCGACTTACCGTCATCGTCGTACAGGAATACGCCCGCTTCGTCGGCGCCGGACAGCTCCCGGGCAAACCGCGCGGTACGGTGTAACACGTCGTCGAGATCCATCCCGCCCGACGCCAGGTCCACCATCTCCAGGATTACTTCCGCCGCGGCGGCGCCGGGACGCCTGCGCTTCTTATTCAAGGCTGATCCATCCCCTCTTCACCCCGAGGATCACCGCCTCGGTGCGCGATCCCACCTGGAGCTTCGAGAAAATGTTGCCCAGGTGAACCTGGACAGTCCTGGGGCTGATCCGGAGCGCCCCGGCTATCTCCTTGTTGCTCATCCCCTTTGCGGCGAGCCCGAGGACTTCCAGTTCACGGTCACTCAGGGTCTCGCCGGGGCTCGCCGCGTGCGCGTCAACCCTGCCCTTCGAGGCCATGCGGGCGAGCACTTTTCTGGCGACGGAGGGGTGGAGCACAGACTCGCCTGAATGCACGGCCCTGATCGCTTGAACGAGCTCGGCGCCCCTCGCGTTCTTGAGCAGGTAGCCCGCGGCGCCTGCCTCGAGAACCGCGAACACGTATGGGTCGTCATCGTAGGCGCTGAAGACCAGCACCGCGGTGTGGGGGGAACACTTCTTGATGAGTCTCGTCGCCTCGAGGCCGTTCATCCCGGGCATGGCCATATCCATGACGACGACCTTCGGGTTCGCGCTCTGCGCGAGCTTCAGGGCTTCCTCCCCGTTGGACGCTTCTCCCACAACGGTTATGTCCGGTTCCCTCTCGAGGAGCTCGCGCGTTCCCTCCCTCACGATGGCGTGATCGTCAACCAGGAGGACGCTTATCTTATCCAACGGGCGATCCCTCCTATGCACTCCACCGGTCCGGGGCCTGTCCCCAAAGTCCTTACGCCTATTGTACCACGAGCCCCGTGTCCGTCGGGTCTCGGCACGACCGAGGGGCGGCGCTGCGCCGCCCCTCCCGGTGTCTCCATCTTCCCCGCCCGCAGCGAGTGATCCTACTTCTTGAACAACGCGGCGAACCCCGTCAGCGCCTTCTTGACGCCGGCCGTCGCGCCCCTGGATGAAATCGTGGCACCCGAGATCCCATCAATGTCCTGGCCCACGACCAGTGGCGATTCGGGCGTCTTCCCCATGAACTGCCTCAGGAATGAATCCTGCTCTATCTTCGAACCCAGGCCGGCGGTCTCGCCGTGGCCGAGCACCTTAACCCTCAATACCTTTCCGGTCATGTCCACTCCTACGACCATGGTTATCGGCGTGGAGCCGTAACCCTTGGACTCGACTGGTATGGCGACCCCTATCTCCTTGCCGGCCTTGGTCGCCACGTAGAATGAGGAGCCGTCCTTCTTCGTCTCCCGGAAATTCTCCGCCTCGGGTATGACCGCCCTCAGTGCAGCCTCGAATTCCTTGACCTTCCGCTCTTCTATGACAGGCCTGGTAGTCTGGTAGACGTACGCGAGGCTCCCCGCGGCTATCGCGCAGATGACTGCCAGTATAATACCAAGTTTGCTGATTTCCCGCACCGGCGTTTCCTCCTTCGGACCGGGTCAGTGCGATGCCGGCCACCTACACAATGCTAGCAGAAACGCGGCTTCCGGACAACCCTTTCCGGGGCATGTTTCCTTGTGGCGTGTATCCGCCCGGCGAAAGCGCGGCTGTGCCGCGCCGTCGCGTGTTGCCTCACGTAAGAATCTAAACGAAGGGGATTCGTTGCCTCAGATGT
>JANLGA010000051.1:0-2365 GCA_024653225.1 Bacillota bacterium
CTCGTCTCGGAGGTGTTCAACGAGGGGGTGTTGTCCGGCCTTCCCGGGGACAGCGCCGTAGGTCACGTTCGGTACTCGACGACGGGCGCGACCCTTCCCGTGAATGCCCAACCGATCCTGGTCAGATGCAGAGGCTCATCCATCGCCCTCTGCCACAACGGCAACCTGGTGAACGCGCCGGAGCTCAGGCGGCGGCTCGAACAAACCGGCTCGATATTCCAGACCGGACTCGACACCGAGGTCATCGCGCACCTCGTCGCGAGATCGCCGGAGCCATCTTTCGAAGATGCCGTCGTGGGGGCGCTGACGCAGGTGAGGGGCGGGTACGCCCTCCTGTTCCTCGCGGCGGACAAGGTGATAGGCGTCAGGGACCCCAACGGTATCCGGCCGCTGTCCATCGGTCGCCTAGCAGACGGCGGGCGGGAACCCGGCTGGGTGCTCGCGTCGGAGAGCTGCGCGTTCGACTCGGTCGGTGCGGAGATGGTTCGCGACGTGGAGCCGGGCGAGATGGTCATCCTCGACCGGAACGGACTCCGGTCGCGCCGAGTGCTTCCAGAGGGACAACGGGCGCTCTGCGTCTTCGAGTACATATACTTCGCCCGGCCCGATTCGGACATGGAGGGCCTGAACGTTCACTCGGTGAGAAAGAACCTCGGGAGGCTCCTTGCCCGACACTACCCGGTGGACGCGGACGTCGTCATCGGCGTGCCGGATTCGAGCATTTCGGCCGCCACGGGCTACGCCGAGGAGGCCGGCATTCCTTACGAAATCGGCCTCGTGAAGAACAGGTACGTGGGCCGCACTTTCATCCAGCCCGCCCAGAGGATACGGGACGAGGGAGTGAAGCTGAAGCTCAATCCCCTAAGGAAGATCGTGAGCGGCAACCGCGTAGTACTCGTGGACGACTCCATCGTGAGGGGGACCACGTCGAGGCACATAGTCAAGTTGCTGCGCGGGGCCGGCGCGAAGGAGGTCCACTTGAGGATCAGTTCCCCGCCGTACAGGTACCCCTGCTACTTCGGCATAGACACGTCAACGACGTCGGAACTGGTCGCGGCATCGAGATCGGAACAAGAGGTGGAGCGGATGGTGGGGGCGGACAGCCTGCGCTACCTGTCGCTCTCCGCCCTCTTGGAGGGCGTGGGCGGGGGGCGTTGCGGGCCCGCGCGCCACTGCACCGCCTGCTTCACGGGCGAGTATCCCGTCCGGGTGGACGGTGCGGGGGGGAAACACGCGCTGGAGGTGCCGCATTTTCCCGGGGGCGCGGAGGAGGCGGGCGGGACTTGAACGGGGATGCCTACCGCGGAGCCGGCGTTGACATAGACGCGGGGAATGAGGCCGTTAGAAGGATAACACCGCATGCGCGGCGCACGGAAATCCCCGGGATCCTCGGGGGAATCGGGGGTTTCGGCGGCTGCTTCTCCCTGAAGCCGTACGGGTTCCGCGACCCAGTGCTCGTGGCGGGCGCGGACGGGGTGGGGACGAAGCTCAAGGTGGCGTTCGCCACGGGCATCCACGACACGGTCGGGATTGACTGCGTGGCCATGAACGTGGACGACGTCGCGGCCCACGGCGCCCGGCCGTTGTTCTTTCTCGACTACATCGCCGTCGGGAGGCTGGACCCCGCGGTCGTGGAGTCCCTCGTCAAGGGGGTGGCGGAGGGATGCGTCGCCGCCGGTTGCGCACTCCTCGGGGGTGAGACTGCGGAGATGCCCGGCTTCTACCGGGACGGGGAATACGACATCGCGGGTTTCGCTGTCGGGGCCGTCGAGAGGGACAGGCTGATGGACGGGAGTCGTGTGGCGCCGGGGCACGCGATCGTGGGACTGCATTCCTCGGGGCTCCACAGCAACGGCTACAGCCTGGCCCGCAAGGTGCTGCTGGACGATGCCGGGCTGGGCCTCAACTCCCGTGTCCCCGAGCTCGGTCGGACCCTGGCAGAAGAGCTCCTCGAACCCACCCGCATTTACTGCCGGGTCCTTTCCGAACTCTTGGAGTCCGACGATGCGCGAGTATCCGGATTGGCGCACATCACCGGAGGTGGGTTCTACGAGAACCTGCCCAGGATACTTCCGGCCGGGTGTCGTGCCCGAGTCCGCAAGGGGTCCTGGGAGCCGCCGCCGATCTTTCGCCTAATACAACGCTTGGGCGGCGTGGACGAGCGCGAGATGTTCCGGGTGTTTAACATGGGCATCGGTATGGTCGTGGTCGTTCATCGGGACGAGGCGGCCTCGGTGCTCGAGTTCTTCGAAGCGAGGGCGATACCCGCGGCGATCATCGGTGAGATCGTGTCGGGGGGGCCTGGAGTCGAAATCGTCTAGGGGTTCGCGGGGGGTGGACGGTTGGGCGCACTGCGGATAGGGGT
>JANLGA010000051.1:2375-13303 GCA_024653225.1 Bacillota bacterium
CCTGGTTTCGGGCAGGGGCTCCAACATGCAGGCCATAATCGAGGGGTGCCGCGCGGGCTCCATCCCCGCCGAGGTCGTGGTCGTCGTGAGCGACGTCGCCTCGGCGCCGGCGCTGGAGAGGGCGCGCTCGTTCGGAGTGGAGGGGGTCTTCGTGGACCCGAACCGCTTCGCCGGGCGCCGCGAGTTCGACCGGGCCGTGCTTCGGGCGCTCGAGGAAAGGCGTGTGGATCTCGTGCTGCTCGCGGGGTTCATGAGAATACTGGGGCCCGAGTTCGTCCGCGCGTTCAGGGGAAGGATGATGAACATCCACCCATCCCTACTGCCTGCGTTTCCCGGACTGGAGGCGCAACGGCAGGCCCTGGAGTACGGCGTGAAGTACAGCGGTTGCACTGTCCACTTCGTGGATGAAGGGGTGGACACCGGGCCCATCATCCTGCAGGCGGTGGTGCCCGTGTCCGAGGACGACACGGCCGAGACGCTGGCGGAGAGGATCCTGGCGGAGGAACACAGGATCTACCCGGAGGCTGTCAGGCTGTACGCCGAGGGAAGGTTGGCCGTCGAGGGGCGTCGCGTCAGAGTCCTGGCCGGGTCCGGGGGGAGGCGGTCGGATTGATAGCGCGCGCCCTGGTCAGCGTGTATGACAAGACGGGACTCGTCAAGTTCGCGAGGGGCCTCGCCGACCTCGGGATCGAGTTGATCTCCACGGGCGGCACGGCGCGGGCCTTGTCCGAGGCCGGGATCCGTGTGAAGCAGGTCTCGGAGGAAACCGGGTTTCCCGAGATACTCGGCGGACGGGTGAAGACGCTTCACCCAAAGATCCACGGGGGCCTGCTGGCGGTCAGGGACGACCCCGAACACTTGAGGGAGCTGGCGGAAGCCGGGATCAGCCCGCTCGACATGGTGGTCGTCAACCTGTATCCGTTCAAGGAAGTGGCTTCCAGCGGACGCGCGTCACTGAGGGACGTCATTGAGAACATTGACATCGGCGGACCGACGATGCTGCGGAGCGCGGCGAAGAACTACGCGAACGTGCTCGCGGTGTGCGACCCGGCCGATTACGATCCGGTACTCGCCGAAATTCGCGGCGGCCGCGTATCGGACGATACCAGGCTCCGTCTCGCCGTGAAGGCCTTTTCCCACACGGCGCACTATGACGCCCTGGTATCGTGCTATCTGGGAAGACTGGCGGGGGTCGGTCCCCTCGACTTCCCTGCGGAGCTCACGCTACCGTTCGAGAGAGTGCGGGCCATGAGATATGGTGAGAACCCGCACCAGGTAGCGGCATTTTACAGGGAGCCGTTCACGCAAGGTCCGTGCGTGTCGTCGGCGGAGCAACTGCAGGGGAAGGACCTGTCCTACAACAACGTCGGCGACGCGGACACGGCTCTCAAGCTCGTCGCGGAGTTCGAGGCCCCCGCGGCGGCCGCCATCAAACATGCCAATCCCTGTGGGGTGGGCGTGGCGGATACGCCGGCGGAGGCGTTCGCCCGTGCGTACGAGTCGGACCCCGTCTCGATATTCGGCGGGATAATCGGGATGAACAGGGTCGTGGACGTGGAGACTGCGCGCCTGCTCGCCCCCGTGTTCCTGGAGGTCGTCATCGCTCCGGGCTACGACGAAGGTGCCCTGGACATCCTCCGCCGCAAGAAGGACTTGAGACTCCTGGCGACAGGCGAGCCGCCCCCGACCCCGCGTCCGACCCGCGCGTACGACTTGCGGAAAGTCGGGGGCGGCCTGCTCGTCCAAGAGGCCGACAGCGCGGTTGACGACCCCGGGGGTTGGAGGTGCGTGACTCATCGCGCCCCGTCTCCGGACGAGATGCGCGACTTGGTGTTCGGCTGGAAAGTGTGCAAGCACGTTAAGTCGAACGCAATCGTGATCGCGCGGTCCTTGCGGACGGTCGGCATCGGGGCGGGCCAGATGTCGAGGATCGGTGCCGCCCGCATCGCCATCGGCGCCGCGGGCGACAGGGCGAGGGGGGCGGTGATGGCGTCCGACGCGTTCTTCCCGTTCCCGGACGTCGTGGAGGAAGCGGCGCGAGCGGGGATAGCGGCGGTGGTGCAGCCGGGGGGCTCGGTCCGCGACGATGAATCCATTTCCGCCGCCGACCGTGCCGGGATGGCCATGATGTTCACCGGAGTTCGCCACTTCAGGCATTGACCCGGGACCCGGGGGAGGTCGTGGTGCAGATGAGAATCCTCGTGGTCGGAGGCGGCGGGCGGGAGCACGCCCTTTGCTGGGCCCTGGCGCGGAGCCCGAGGGTTTCCCGGGTATACTGTGCCCCGGGAAATGCGGGCATTCGCGCGTCCTTCGAGTGCGCGGGAATTTCGCCCGACGACATTGACGGCCTGGCGGAATGGGCGAAGCGGGAGATGATAGATCTCACTGTGCCGGGGCCCGAGGCCCCGCTGATTTCCGGCATCGCCGACCGTTTCGCGGAACGCGGTCTCAAGGTGTTCGGACCCTCCGGGAAGGCCGCGATGATAGAGGGCAGCAAGTCGTTCGCAAAGGAACTGATGGCGAAAGTCGGGGTGCCCACGCCCCGGTTCGAGGTGTTCGACGACCCCGTCCGGGCGCGGCGACACGTGTCGGCCGTGGGATGCCCGGTCGTCATCAAGGCCGACGGATTGGCCGCCGGCAAGGGCGTATCCGTCTGCTTCACCCCGGGCGAAGCCATGAAGGCAATCGAGGACGCCATGGAGAGGCGCGTGTTCGGGGCGGCCGGCAGCCGGATCGTCGTCGAGGAATTCGTTCGGGGCGAAGAGGCCACCCTCATGGCCGTCGCCGATGGGGACTTCGCCATCCCCCTTCAACCGGCGCGGGATCACAAGAGGGCGTTCGACGGCGACGTGGGCCCGAACACGGGAGGCATGGGGGCTTACAGCCCCATCCCTTCCCTGGATCGGGAGGCGGTCCGGGACATCTGCCGAACCATCGTGCGACCGGTGCTCGCCGAGCTCTTGCGGCGGGGAACGCGATACACCGGGGTCATCTACGCCGGATTGATGCTCACCGACCGGGGCCCGGTGGTGCTCGAGTTCAACGCGAGGTTCGGAGACCCGGAGACGCAGGTCGTGCTCCCCCTGCTGAAGACGGATCTCGCGGGGATCGTGATCGCCGCCGTGGAAGGCGAGCTGCCGCGCTGCAGCGTCGAGTGGGCCGACGGCGCCTCGGTCTGCGTGGTGATGGCGTCCGCCGGGTACCCCGGGCCCTGCGAGAAGGGAAAGCCGATCACCGGCCTAGAGCTTTTGGGCGGCCTCCCGCGGGTGCACGTCTTCCACGCCGGAACCGCCGAGGGCCCGCGGGGGGAGACGGTGACATCGGGCGGCAGGGTTCTCGGCGTGACCGCCACCGGCGAAACGCTCGCCGAGGCGCGTGACAGGGCGTACGACGCGGTCTCGTTCGTGAGATTCGAGGGCGCCCACTACAGGAGGGACATAGCGTCGGACGCCGCGGGACGCCCTGTGCATTGAGTGGCCGCCGCGTTCACGGGGGTGATTCCTTGGGGAAGACAGGGAAGGGGACGGGACCTGCGGGGAGCGGCAGGCGGTTGGCCAGGATAGCGCTCATAGCCGGCTTGTACGCAGTGCTGACGGTAATGCCGCCCTTCTCCGCGATGAGCTACGGCCCGATACAGGTGCGCGTGTCGGAGTGCCTGACGGTACTCCCCTACCTGTCCGCGGATGCGATCTACGGCCTGTGGTTGGGATGCATTGCGGCCAACCTGGGGAGCCCGTTTCTTCCCTGGGACGTCACGCTGGGCGCGGCCGCGACGCTCGTCGCGGGCTGCCTCACCCACCTGGCCCCGAATGAACTCCTCGCCCCGCTGCCGCCCGTCGTCGTCAACGCCCTGGTGGTTGCCATGTACGTGAGCGGATGGAGCCGCGCGTACCTGCCCACCGCGCTTTACATAGCCCTCGGCGAATTCATTGCCTGCTACGTACTCGGATACCCGCTCCTGAGATTCATCTCCCGGAACGCCGCCGCGAGAAGGTATTTCGACCGGGAATAGCGGTCGCGCGGCCAAGGCACACTGAGCCTAGTCTTACGGGGAGGCTCGGTGAGTTGACAGCTCTCGTTTTCGCCTGCGCGGCGGGTGTGCTCATGGCCGTCCAGGGGGTGCTCAACACCGGACTCGGCAGGGTCGTGGGTCTCTTGAAGGCCACGACGGCGGTGCACGCGGGCGGCCTCGCGGCCGTGCTGCTGTTGGTGCTCGTGCGCACAGGGCCCTCGCCGGGCGGATTCACGTCGGCCGGGTGGGTTTACTATCTTGGCGGCCCGATAGGGGTGGCCATAGTGTACCTGGTGGCCGCCAGCATATCCAAGATCGGGGCGTGCGCGGCCACCACGGCCATAATAACAGGGCAGGTGGTCACGGCGGCCGCACTCGACCACTTCGGCCTGTTCGGCCTCAGCCGAGCCCCGTTTCACCCGTTCAAGCTCGCCGGAGTGGCGTTGCTGTCGCTTGGGGCGTGGATACTGCTGAGGAAGTGAAGGCCGGCGGCGTGTTCAGCGGATCTCGGGCATTGACGGGAGGATTCCCGCCGCAGTAAGATGAAGCGAGCGCGACGTCTTCCCCCCGGGAGGTGGGATTGATGAGAGAGAAAGGTCGAGTGCTCCGCGTCGAGGACGGATACGCGGTCGTCCGGATGGTCCGCTCCAAGGCGTGTTCCGCGTGCGGGGTGTGCAGCAACCTCTCGCCTGGGTCGGATGAAATGGAGATCAGGGCCCTGAACGTGGCTGGCGCGCGGCCGGGCGAAGTCGCCGAGGTCGAAGTGCGCACGCGCGGGGTCCTGCTCGCCGCCTTCATGTTGTACGGCCTCCCAATCGCGGCGGGGGTGCTCGGGTACGTGGGGGGCTCCCTGGCGGGTCGTCCGTACGGGATAGGCGGGGCCCTGGCGGCCTTCGGGTTGGCGTTCCCGGTCATCCGCGCGGTTGATAAGCGATTGGAGGGGAGACCGGGCTTCACCCCGGAGATCGTGGGCGTGGACCGGACCCCGGAGTATTGATCGCACCCCGGGCGCGTGTACCCGGTTTCGGCATGTAACCCTGCGAACGGTCAATCACGAGGTTGCCCGGTCCCATCTCGCCGACTATGAATGGCTGCATTCGCTTGCACGCCTTGATCTCGCATGCCAGCTCCTCGGTATCACAGCGCAGCACCAGCGCGTCAACGAATTCCACCCTCCCGTATCTCTTCCACCACTCCTCGATCGAGTACCGGACATTCTGCGGGATCTCGTTCTTGGAGTGGGTTTCGAGGAATCTCATGACTGATTCCAGGTCGAGCCCTGAGGAGAATCCCCGGCAGACGGATTTCCTGTTCATCCTGTAAATGAGGACCTTGTCCGGCTTGGCGAGGTCCGCGATCGCCTCTATGTTCCGCAGGACGGACGGGTCAATGTTCGGCGGGGTCAGGATCTCGAAAGTCCCCTGCACGAAGAACGATCGGTCGAGCGTGCCGACCGGGAATACATCGTCCGGATCGGGTGCGGCGGTCGGTTCCCCCGCCACGAGGCTCACGAACACCCGGCCCGGTCCGGTCAGCCTGATCGCTTCTCCCGAGTCGGAGCAGCCGGTGCACACCAGCCCGGCGTAGGCGAGCATGCGGAGCGACTTGTCGAGCCTCGTATCGAAGCCGTGCCACGAACGCTCCAGGCTGAGCGACTCCATCTGTGCGACGAGAGACTCGACGGAAACCCACAATTCCTCGGGTACGTACGCCAGCATGGCGAGCGCGGTCCGGATGTCGGGGTCGGGACGGACCCACTCGTCGAAAAGGGCGGCAGCCAAGTCCCAGGCCTTCCAGGATGCGGACCGGGCAACCCATTCCTCTACCCTGGGCGACGGTTCGAGTGTGTGCTGAAGCGTCTCGGAAAACAGCCCCCTGGTCCTACAGTAATTGACTAGGAACGAGAGGTGCGCCGGGCCGGCCGCCTGGAACGCATCGCTCTCGTCGGGGAGATCGTCGGGGAGACCCAGCGACGATATTATGTCGCGTTGAGTCCTTCTGTAGATGCCTCCTCCCTGGACGACCCTGACCTGGTTCTTCCCCAGGTACGAGAGGAGCAGGTGGACGTGCCTCACGGGGAGGTACGGATCGGGCTCGACGACCCTTGCGGGGGCGTCCACCGTCATCCGACCTATCATCGGCGGCAGGAAGACCCGCAGCAGCGGTTGCCTCAGGTCGTCGGGGACGAAATAAGTCTGCCTGTAGTTCTCGCGCCCCGTATACACGATTCCGGCCCTGACGAGGGTGTCCACCACCTTGGCCCCGTTCCGCCGCCACTTCCTGCTGAGCTCGTTGAGCTTCTGGTGGCATTTCTCCACGATGATCCCCGTTCCCCCCCCGCACAGCGCGATCATCTTGAGCGCCGTCAGCTCCTCGTCCGACAGGCCCGAGACTACGGTCTCCATGTACTCGGGGTCGCTTATGCGCTGCTCCAGGGCTGCGAGCAGCCCGGCCGTGACCGGACGGCCGTCGAGGCCGACATTCTTGGCTATCCGGAGCGCGTGCTGGGCGGGGGCCCTCTGGAGGCATTCCGACAGGGTCATGAGGGGCGCTCCCCTTTCAGCTCGGCCAGGAGCTCGTCCGCGCTCATGATCGTGTACGCGTAGCCCTGCTCGGTCAGAAAGAGCTGCCTGTTGGCGCCGAACTCCTGGTCCTTGGTGTCCCTGGTGACGAGGGAGTACAGCCTGGCACGGCCGCCGTCTTTCTTCGGTCGCAGGATCCGTCCGAGCCTCTGGGCCTCTTCCTGCCGTGAGCCGAAGGTGCCCGATACCTGTATCGCCACGTTCGCGTCGGGCAGGTCTATGGCGAAATTGGCCACCTTGGACACGACCAGGAGGCTCAGATCACCGTTCCTGAACTCCTCGTAAAGCCTGCGCCTCTGTGTGTTTGGGACCTGGCCGGTGATCAGCGGGGCCCCCGTGATCTCGGCGATCTGGTGGAGCTGATCCAGGTACTGTCCTATGACCAATACGCGGTCGTCCCGGTGACGGCGGAGAAGCGCGAGGACTATGTCGAGCTTCCTCGGATTCTCCGAGGCTATCCTGTACTTGTTCTTCTCGTCGGCCACCGCGTACTGGAGCCTTCTGTCCGGATCCATCTCGACCCGTATCTCGTAGCACGAAGCGGATGCGATCCAGCCCTCGCTCTCGAGGTCTTTCCATGGGATATCGAACCTCTTCGGGCCGATCAGGCTGAACACCTCGTCTTCCCGGCCGTCCTCGCGCACGAGGGTCGCCGTCAGCCCGAGGCGGCGCCTGGCCTGTAGCTCCGCAGTGATCCTGAAGACGGGAGCGGGTAGCAGATGGACCTCGTCGTATATTATCAGCCCCCAGTTCCTCTCGGAGAAGAGCGAGAGGTGGGGATAGTGGCCGCCCCCGGGGCCGGCATACGTGAGGGTTTGGTACGTGCTCACGGTCACCGGCTTTATCTCTTTCTTTTCGCCCGAGTATTCCCCGATATCGTCGCAGGTGAGGTTCGACTTGTCCAGGAGTTCGTCAATCCACTGGCGCAAGGCGACCACGTTGGCGGACAGGATGAGTGTCTGTTCCTTCACTTCCGCCATGACGCCCATGGCGACGATGGTCTTTCCCGCGCCGCACGGCAATACTATGACCCCACTCCCGCCGGAATGGGACCCGCCGGCGTGGAAGCGAGCGACCGCTGCGCGCTGGTAATTGCGCAACCGGAACGGATGCCCCGAAGCCGTTACCTCCCTGAGCGATATGTCCAGGGGCTCGCCGGCCGTGTAACCCGCCAGGTCTTCCACCGGGTAGCCGGTCTTGGCGAGGGCCTGTTTCACTCTTCCCCGGCAATCGGGTCGAACCAGCAGCCTCCGCGCATCGAGCCTGCCGGCTATGTACGGATTGACCGACGGGTGGTTGAACGCGTGCAATATCGCCGCTTCGTCGTCGGAGACGAGGCAGAGCCCGTCGTCGGTCGAATACATTCTCAGCCTTCCATACCGGCTCGTGTGTTCGCGGATTTCGTGCTCCACGTTCTGGGGAAGCGGGTACTTCGACAGCGATTGGAGCGTCTCGACTATTTCATTCGACGACAGACCGCTCGCAGCGGCGTTCCAGAGAGACACCGGGGTGATCCTGTACGTGTGCACGTGCTCGGGGCTTTTCTCGAGGTCCGCAAACCTCAGGAGCAGGTCCCTCGCCTTCTCGTACGAGGGGTTCGCCGCTTCCACCAGGATGGTCATGTCGCTTTGTACGATTAGGGGTTCGTTCATGCTGTGTGTCCTGGGCTCCTTTCTGTAGTTCGAAGGCAGTCGAGGATGTTCTAAAATAACTTACCTTCTACAGCCGCCCCTCTTTCCCTTCCTGGAGGACGAACATGTCGAACACAGCTGGAGGCCATCGGGGAGAGGCGGCGGTCCGTTTTCCGGCCCGATCGCGCCCTGTGATATAATCACCGTGTAGGAAAGCGGAAAGGATGACTCGATGGTCCCATCCATGCTGGACGGGCTGAACGCCCAACAGCGCGAGGCCGCCTCGCACCTCGACGGCCCCGTCCTCGTATTGGCGGGCGCCGGAAGCGGGAAGACACGGGTCCTGACCCATCGGTACGCACACCTCGTGTGGTCGGGTGTCGAACCCTCCCGGATCCTGGCCATAACCTTCACGAACAAGGCCGCCGGCGAGATGAGATCGAGGCTCGAAGGGATCCTCGGGCCCCTCGGACGGGACGCCTGGGTCTCGACATTCCATTCGGCGTGCGCCAGGATACTCCGCCGTGACTACGACAAGATCGGCGGGGCCCGGAACTTCACGGTGTTCGACACAGAGGACCAGATCACCGTGCTGAGGGGGTGCCTCCGCGAGCTCGGCCTCGGGGACAGGAGGTATTCTCCGCACGCCGTGCTGGCCGTCATAAGCCGCGCGAAGAACAACCTACGGGACCCCGCGTCCCTGGAACGGGACGCCGCCGGGTTTTTCGAGGAGAAGGTGGCGGAGATATACGGCCTCTACCAGCGGAGGCTGCGAGAGAACATGGCCCTTGATTTCGACGACCTGTTGCTCGAGACGGTCAGGTTGTTCCGCGAGCGCCCCGACGTTCTCGCGAACTACAGGGCGTTGTTCCGCTACATCCTCGTTGACGAGTACCAGGACACCAACAGGGCCCAGTACGAAATCGTCAGCATGCTCGCAGCGGAGCACAGGAACGTGTTCGTCGTCGGCGACGACGACCAAGGGATATACAAGTTCCGGGGCGCGGATATAAGAAACATCCTGGAATTCGAGAAGGACTTCCCCGACTCCAGGGTGATCAAGCTCGAACAGAACTACCGTTCGACGCAGAACATCCTGGACGCCGCGTGGCACGTCATCAGGCACAACCCGTCGCGCATGGAGAAGCGACTGTGGACCGAGAGCGGGAAGGGCCGTCCCGTGGTGTACTACAGGGCGCGCGAACCGGAGTCGGAGGCCGCTTTCGTGGCCTCGGAGGTGCTGAGGCTCAGGAAGGAGTTCGGGCTCCCGTACTCGTCTTTCGCCGTCCTGTACAGGATCCATGCGCAGTCCCGCGAATTCGAGCAGGTGTTCGTGAGCGCGAGGATCCCTTACGCGGTAGTCGGGGGACTGAAGTTCTACGAGAGAAAAGAGATCAGGGACGTACTCGCTTACCTGAGGCTCCTCCGAAACCCCGCGGACCTCGTCAGTCTCAGGCGGGCGATCAACTCTCCCAGGCGGGGGATAGGAGAGAAAACCCTTGAACGGGTGCTGTCGCACGCGACGATGAAGGGGGTTTCGGTGCTCGAAGCGATGGCGGGGGCCGCTGAGATAGAGGGCCTCGGTCCCGCTGCCGCCGGGAAGGTCGCGGCGTTCGCCGAGCTCGTGGGCGGGATTCGGGCGGCGGCCTCCGGCGGGGTGTTCTCGCTCGTAATGGAGATACTCGACCGAACGGGCTATATGGCCGCCTTGGAGGCGGAGGGGTCCGTCGAGTCCGAGACCCGGCTCGAGAACCTCAGGGAACTGCTCAACGTGGCACGGGAGTTCGATCTTTCGGGTGCCGATGACCCGGCGGGTGCCCTGCTCGAGTCGGTGGCGCTCGCGACCGACGCCGACAGCTACGAGGAGGACCGCGACGCAGTCGCGATGATGACCCTCCACACCGCAAAGGGGCTCGAGTTCCCGGTGGTATTCATGGTGGGGATGGAAGAGGGGTTGTTCCCGCACATGAGGGCCCTGGGAGACGAGGACGAGCTCGAGGAGGAACGGCGGCTGTGTTACGTCGGGATGACGAGGGCGAAGGAGATGTTATATCTCACCGGGGCCAAAGGCAGGATGATGTACGGCGACTTCATGCCCGCCGTCGAGTCCAGGTTCATGAGAGAGATACCGGGTAGTCTCCTGGCGAGAATGGACGAGTAACGCGGGGGTGATCGGGATGGCTCCCACGGATCCGAGGGCCGCAGCCAGGGCGGAGGAACTGCGAGAGATAATAAGGCACCACGACTACCTGTACTACGTCCTGGACAGGCCCGAGATACCCGACCAGGAATACGACAGGCTCTTCAGGGAATTGGTGGAGCTCGAGGAACGATTCCCCGAGCTCAGGACCCCCGATTCGCCGACGCAGAGGGTAGGAGGCGCGCCCCTGCCCCTTTTCGATTCCGTTCGGCACAGGCACCCGATGTTGAGCCTGGGCAATGCGTTCGAGCCCGAAGAGGTCGTCGCTTTCGACCGCAGGGTCAGGGCTCTCCTCGGCGGGGACGCCGTCGTCGAGTACGTGGTCGAGCCGAAGATAGACGGGCTGTCCGTCTCCCTCACCTACGAGGGCGGTATCTTCGTCCGCGGCGCCACGAGGGGCGACGGGGAGGTCGGAGAGGACGTCACCGTGAACCTCAAGACGGTGCGTAGCATCCCGCTGAGGCTGAGGGAATCGTCGCCACACCCCGGCCTGCTCGAGTGCA